>JAJPKK010000159.1 GCA_021323775.1 Hyphomicrobiales bacterium | reverse complement strand
CTCAAGGCCGGCGAAATCGCCGAGACCGCGGAGTTCTTCTCCTTCGGCACCAACGATCTCACGCAGACCACATTCGGCATCAGTCGCGACGATGCCGCGAGCTTCCTTGGCGCCTATACGGAATTGGGGATCTTGCCGACCGATCCGTTCGTATCGATCGACCGCGAGGGGGTCGGCGAGCTGGTCAAGACCGCCGCCGAACGGGGCCGCAACACGCGCCGCGACCTCAAGCTCGGCATTTGCGGCGAACACGGCGGCGACCCGGCCTCCGTGGCGTTCTGCCACGAAATCGGGCTCGACTATGTATCGTGCTCGCCGTACCGGGTGCCGATTGCCCGCCTCGCCGCCGCGCAGGCCGCGCTCGGCAGGAGCGCGGCAAGCACGGCGTAGGGTCCTGTGTAGGATGGGTTTGAGCGATAGCGAAACCATCGGCGGGCGTGTTGCGTGGAGAGGCCAGGGTGGTTTCGCTGGCGCTGCAACCCATCATCCTACGGCCCCTTTCCAGCCCCCGCCGGCGTGAACAGAATGAACATGTTGGCGACCACGATGGTGGCGGCCAGATAATAGAAAGTGGCGATGATGCCGTAGTGGTCGGCGATCACGCCGCCGATCAGGGGGCCGACAGCGGCGCCGACGGCCTGCGCCCCGAACAGAATGCCGATGCTGGTGCCGCCGAGTTCCCTGGGCGTCGCGTCGAGGAGCCATGCCTGCAGCACGGCGCGGATCGCGAACAGGAAGAAGCCCAGAAAGGCCACGAACAGCGCGAAAGCCGGCGAGCGCCCGGCGAATGCCATGAACAGCAGCACCACGCCGGACATCGCCATGCTGGTCATGATGATGTTGCGGCGGCCCATCCGGTCGGACAGGTGGCCGCTGATCGGCGCTGCCGCAAATCCGGCGGCCTGCAGCGCAAACAGGCTGCCGCCGACCCAGGCGGGCGAATAGCCCATCTCGTTCGCCAGAAAGACCGGAAGGAAGGTGAGAAGCGTCATCGCCGTCATGGCCCGTACCGCCGAGCCGAGCGAAAGCATCAGCACGGTGCGATTGCCAAGCAGGAGGCGGACGCCGGCAAGGGAATGGAGGGCGGCGCCCTGCGGCCTGCCCGGACTTGATCCGGAGG
This sequence comes from Hyphomicrobiales bacterium, assembly GCA_021323775.1. Taxonomy (GTDB): domain Bacteria; phylum Pseudomonadota; class Alphaproteobacteria; order Rhizobiales; family Xanthobacteraceae; genus JAJPKK01. The sequence continues at coordinate 24,020 of JAJPKK010000159.1, read as the reverse complement.
TCGAGCCGTCACGCAAATCGAGGCCGCCGTCCCGGCCGAGCAACAGCAGAAGCAGAACCGATGCAGCCATGCCCGGGACGACGTTCATCACGACAACATCGCGCCAGCTAAACATCGTGAGCAAGGCGCCGACCGCGAGCGGCGCTATGGCATCGCCGAGATTACCGCCCATGGCGTGGATCGACACCACGAGCCCGCGCCGCTCCGGATGGCTTTGCGCCAGCAGCGGAATGGCGGTCGGATGCCAGAGATTATTGCCGACACCGACCAGCGCGGCGCAGACGAGCAGCATCCAGTAGCTGTGGGAGAAGCCCATCACGAGGTACGGCAGGCCGACCCAGGACAGCGCCACCGCCATCAGCAATCCCTTGCGGCCGATCGCATCGACCGCCATGCCGCCCGGGAGGTTGGAGAGCGCGCCGGCGACGAATTGGCAGGTGAGAATTGAGCCGATCTGGCTGAAGGAGAGGCCGAGTTCGTTGCCGATCAGCGGGAGCAGCAGGTAGAACGTTGACGGATACCAATGGGTCATCATGTGGCCGGCGGAGATCAGCCACACCTCGCGAAACGAGCCGCGGGCGGCTGTCTCGGCCGTAATCGTTGTCATTCCTCCTCCCCGGGGACCGCGGGCGTCCCGCTTGCCGTTTTTTCATACTGTGGCTGCTGAATTTCAACAAGTAACACCGGTGCGCGCCGATTTGAAAGCTGCGGCAGACGCGTAATAGTCATGCCGTCATGACATCGCTTCTTCAGACCTTCGCCATCGGTTCGTAGGATGGGTTGAGCGCAGCGAAACCCATCATCGGTCGACCCACCAGGCGCGGCCCTGATGGGTTTCGCTGCGCTCAACCCATCCTACGGATCTACCGACGACTCGGCGGTGGCCAGAACCTACTCCGCCGCAATCCTCGCCATATCCCGCAGCGTGAAATGATCGCCTTCCGGCGTCATGCTGAGGCGGCGGCGATGGAAGGCCGCGAGCGTCGAGCGGTGGCCGATGGAAATCACCGTGGTCTTGGGCAGGCGGTCAGCGAGCACGGCGTACATCCCGGCTTCGAGATTTTCGTCGAGCGCGGATGTTGATTCGTCGAGGAACAGCCAATCCGGCTGCATCAGCAGGGCGCGGGCGAGCGCGACGCGCTGCTGCTCGCCGCCTGACAGGCGCTGCGACCAGACGTCCTCGCGATCCAGCTGGTCGACGAGGCCGCCGAGCTGCGCGTCGTGAAGCGCCCTGACGATGGCGTCGTCACCATAGGCGCCGGGTTCCGCCGGATAGGTCACGGCGGCGCGCAGCGTGGCGATCGGAATGTAGGGTTTCTGCGGCACCACCATTACGGTCGCGCCCTCGGGGATGCGAATCTGCCCCTCCCCGTAGGGCCAGATTCCGCCGATGGCGCGGAACAGCGTCGACTTTCCGGATCCGGACGGGCCCGTCAGCAGCACGTTCTCGCCGCGCGCCAAGGTGAGCTCCCTCGCCGAGACGATCTGGCGCCCGGTCGGCAGGGCGACGTCCACGTTTTCGAGGCCGATCTGCGGCGCGATGGCCGGCGCCGGCAGGCGTGTCGGGCCAGCGGCATCGAGCGCCTGCGCCTGCTCAATCGCGTGATCAAAGGACGATAGACGGTCGACGACCGATTTGAACCCCGCGAGCGAGGTGTAATAGGTGATGAAAAACGTGAGTGCGTCAGCCACGGTCCTGAAGGCTTGCGCGGTCTGCGTCATGACGCCGAGCTGAATTGTGCCGGCGAAATAAAACGGCGCCGTCAGGACATAAGGTATGATAGGCGAGATCTGCCCGAAGCCCTGGCTGAACGCCGTCACTCTCATGCGCCGATAGATGAGGGCAAGGAAATTGGCAATGAGGGCGCGGAAGCGATGTCCGATCATGTTCAACTCGGCGCGTTCACCCCCCAGAAGCGCGACCTGCTCGGTGTATTCGCGCAGGCGGGCGAGCGAGAAGCGGAAATCGGCCTCCATATGTTGCCGCTCGAAATAGAGACGAATAAGCGGTCGTCCGATCATGTGGGTAATGAGGGTGCCGCTCGCCGCATAGATCAGCGCCACCCAGAACAGAAATCCTGGCGCCTTGATATCGGTACCGGGCAGAGCGAAGTTTTCTGACAGGGTCCACAACACGATCGAGAAGGACACCAGGGTGGACACGGTCGAGATCAGCAGGATCGACAAATCGTAGATTCCGTAAGCCGTGTTGGCGCCGTCGGTGCCGCCATTGATGAAACGGAAGATGTCCTCCGCGATGCGCTGATCGGGGTTGTCGGTCTGATGTTCGAGCAGGCTGATGCGATAGTGATTATGCGATCGGAGCCATCGCGTGACGAAATGGTCCGTGAGCCAGCGCCGCCACCGGATCACCAGCATGTACTGCACAAAGAATTCGACGACCGTCATCCCGACGTACAGGAACGCCCACGGCGTGAAGACGAACAGGAGCTGGTGCCAGAATGCAGCCGCATCGTGGCTCTGAATGGCATCGAACCAGTCACGGTTGAAGAACGACAGCCGGAGGTTGACGCCGACTTCCGCCTGATTGATCAACACCAGGAACACCACCATGGCGACGGCGATGCGGCGCTCCGTGGCGGTGAACGGCCGGAACGGCCAGATGCGCGCCTCGGCCTGGTCGGCCGCATTGAAGTAGCGGTCGGCAATCCGCATGATCTGGCCCACCACTCCGATCTGCGCGACGAGGTAGACGAGAATCGAAAAGATCGCGACGGTCAGGGGGAGCGACTCGGGCGGCAGATACTCCGCATAGGCGGCCGGCCAAAGCTCCACCTTGCCGGCGAGCACCGCAACCCCGAACACGATGGTTTCGGTGGAGAAGATGCCGATGAAAATCTTGAGAAAGCTCGATGTCCCGATGGCGCCGTACGTGGTGAGCGCACACAGCAGAGCTACGGCGGCAAGAACCAGGGTGGTGAGGTCGTGGACGGTCAGGCCGACTGCAAGCGCCACTATGCCGAACAGTCCGACACCAATGCTCAAGTGTTTCATGGGATGATCCGGGGGCCCTCCTTACCCCCGCCCGGGTGCGGAGAGAGAAGGGCATGTTTGAGTGTCCGTTAACGCAGACCATAGACCGCCGGCAGAATCTACAGGCGCGGGGTCGCAGTGGAACCTCAGGTAGAAACCTGCGGCCTATGCTTGCCCTCTCCTGTCCGCTAAGCCGCCCCGCTCCTCGATGAACTCGGCCACTGCGTCGACGCCGTCGCCGGCCCGCACATTCGTGAATACGAACGGCCGCGCGCCGCGCATGCGCGAGGCATCGCGCTCCATCACTGCGAGCGAGGCGCCCACATGCGGCGCGAGGTCAACCTTGTTGATGACGAGGAGGTCGGACCGCGTAATGCCGGGGCCGCCTTTGGAAGGAATCTTGTCGCCCGCCGCGACGTCGATGACGTAGACCGTGAGATCGGCGAGCTCCGGCGAGAAGGTAGCCGCCAGATTATCGCCGCCGGATTCGATCAGGATCAGATCGAGGCTCGGGAATCTCGCCTGCATGTCGGCGACGGCCGCAAGATTTATCGAGGCGTCTTCGCGGATCGCCGTGTGCGGGCAGCCGCCGGTTTCGACGCCGGCGATGCGCTCGGCCGGCAGGGCGCCGGAGCGCACCAGGTACTCGGCATCCCACTTGGTGTAGATATCGTTGGTGATCGCAGCGATGTCGTAGTGGTCGCGCAGGCGCTTGCAAAGCGCGTCCATCAGGGACGTCTTGCCGGAGCCCACCGGGCCGCCGATGCCGACGCGAAGCGGGCCGTGGGGATTGTTGGTCATGACCGGAACAGCCGCGTATACTGCGTCTCGTGCCGCATGCCGGCAATGTCGGCGCGCAGCGTGGCAGAGCCGATATCGTCGAGCGCGGTTGCGGGCGCAACCTGCGCTGTCTGCGCGATCTCCGCTTCGAGCGCGGCCAGCACGCGCTGGCCGTCGGTCTGGCCGAGGGGAACGAGCCGCACGCCGGCCGACACCAGGGTGGATACAACGCCGTGCAGAAAGGCGTGCAGCGCAGGGACAAGCGCGATGCCGTGCCCCGCGCACGCCGCCGCAACCGCGACCGGATAGGCGAGGGGACCATTCCAGGCGGCCGTGAGCCGGTCCAGCGCCGGAGTCGGCCACGCCGCCCGCGTGATCTGCCGGAAGGCCTGGCCCTGCGCAGTTGTTTCCAGGAAACGTTCCCTGGAGCCGACGAGCGCCGCCGCAAGCTCGGCCGTGGCCGCCAGGGCGCGGTCATCGCCGGCCGCGGCGGCGCGGTGCGCATGGCAGAAAATCGCGGCGTCGCAGAACACGCTGCCGTGGCGGATCATGGCTGTGAGCCAGCCGGTCAGGGATGCGGCCTCGCGAATGTCGCCCGCCTCAACGGCCCATTCGAGGCCGCCGGAATACGAGAATGCGCCGACCGGATAGGCGGGCGACATCCAGGTCATCAAGCGGTAGAGGGGGGCGAGGTTTGCCGCGAGGGCTTCGCTAAAGTCAAAGTTGTCATGCCCCGCGAAGGCGGTGCATCCAGTAACCGCGGTGCTGCCGGCCATCCTGACGCCCTGTCCTGCGCGACGTTCCGTGCATACTGGATCGCCCGCTTTCGCGGGCGATGACAAGTTGGCGGCGGGGAAACTCTGAGCGCGGCCGCCACCCTCGCCATGTCGGTGCCCGTATGCCCCGCGCTCCGGCTCGAACGGCGCTTCAATCGGCGTCAGAACTGCGCCCAGCCCGCTCAGCATCTCCTCCAGCACGCGATCGCGCCGCATCCGCAGCCTGCCGCCGACGATCTCAACTTCGGTATGGCGATTGCCGAGATGCCATGCGAGACGCGCCATGATGGCGGTTTGTTGCGCGCCGCCTTCCGCCGCGATCTCGACGAGCGGCTCGGGTCTGGCGACGATGGCGACGACCGCGCCGTCATCGAGCAAAAGTCCGTCGCCGTCGCGCAACGCGGTCGCTTCAGGCAGATCGAGCAGAAACTTGCCCCCGCGCTCGCCGGTCATGACGATCCGCCGCCTGAACCGCTCATCGGCGTCGAGCACCACGCGGTCGCTCGCCTCAGCGGCGCGCCACGCTCCGGCGCGCAACACCTGCGACGCCCGCTTCACCGTGCGTATGCGCTCAAGAACCTCGGGTTTCATCAAAACAGAAAATACCTCTGGGCCATCGGCAGCACGTCGGCTGGCGCGCAGGTCAAAAGCTCGCCGTCCGCCTTTACTTCGTACGTTTCGGGATCAACAGCGATGTCCGGGGTCGCGCCGTTGTGGATCATGCTCGCCTTGGTGATGTCGCGGGTGTGCTCGACGGCGACCAATTCTTTTTCCACGCCGAGCTTGTCGCGCAAGCCGGCTCTCATCGCGGCATTGGAGACGAACACCAGCGCGCTCGCGGTCAGCGCCTTGCCGAAGGCGCCGAACATTGGCCGGTAGTGCACGGGCTGCGGCGTCGGGATCGACGCGTTGGGATCGCCCATGGGAGCCGCCACGATGGCGCCGCCCTTGATGACAAGGTCGGGCTTAACGCCGAAAAAGGCCGGCGACCACAGCACGAGATCGGCAAGTTTGCCGGTCTCGACAGAGCCGACATGTTTTGACACGCCATGCGCAATCGCCGGATTGATGGTGTATTTGGCGACATAGCGCTTCGCGCGGGCGTTATCGCTGTCGCCCTTGTCCTCCGGTAGCCGGCCGCGCTGCTTCTTCATCTTGTCGGCGGTCTGCCAGGTGCGGATGATGACCTCGCCGACACGGCCCATCGCCTGGCTGTCCGACGACATCATGGAGAGCGCGCCGAGGTCATGCAGGATATCCTCGGCCGCGATGGTCTCCTTGCGGATGCGGCTCTCCGCGAACGCCAGGTCTTCGGCGATGGCCGGATCAAGGTGATGGCATACCATCAGCATGTCGAGATGCTCGTCGATGGTGTTGCGGGTGAACGGCCGGGTGGGATTGGTCGAAGAGGGCAGCACGTTCGCCAGGCCCGCCACTTTGATGATGTCCGGCGCGTGGCCGCCGCCGGCGCCTTCGGTGTGGAAGGCGTGGATGGTGCGGTGTTTGAATGCCTTGATGGTCTCCTCAACAAACCCTGACTCGTTGAGGGTGTCCGTGTGGATCATCACCTGGATGTCGTGGTCGTCGGCGACCGACAGGCAGCAGTCGATTGCGGCGGGCGTCGTGCCCCAGTCCTCGTGCAGCTTGAGGGCGCAGGCGCCGGCCCTGATCTGCTCTTCGAGCGCCGCCGGCCGCGAGGCGTTGCCCTTGCCGGCAAAGCCGAGGTTCATCGGAAACGCGTCGGCCGCCTGGATCATGCGGCTGATGTGCCATGGTCCTGGCGTGCAGGTGGTGGCGTTGGTGCCGGCGGCCGGTCCGGTGCCGCCGCCCAGCATGGAGGTGATGCCGGACATCAGCGCTTCTTCCACCTGCTGCGGGCAGATGAAGTGGATGTGGGTGTCGAAGCCGCCGGCGGTGAGGATCTTTCCTTCGCCCGCGATTACCTCGGTGCCGGGACCGATCACGATGGTGACGCCCGGCTGGATGTCGGGATTGCCGGCCTTGCCGATCGCGGAAATTCTCCCCTCCTTGAGGCCCACATCGGCTTTGACGATGCCCCAGTGATCGAGGATCAGCGCATTGGTGATGACGGTGTCGACGGCTCCCTCGCGGTTGGTGGTCTGGCTTTGCCCCATGCCGTCGCGGATCACCTTGCCGCCGCCGAACTTCACCTCCTCGCCGTAGACGGTGAAATCCTTCTCCACTTCGATGATGAGATCGGTATCGGCAAGCCGCACCCGGTCGCCGGTGGTGGGGCCGAACATGTCGGCGTAGACGGAGCGAGAGACCGTGGTGGCCATAGGAGTTCCTTTCAGGGGACCAGCGCGAAGGCCGGACTCGATGTCGCCCGCTCGTCGAACGTGTAGGTTGGCGCGGCGCCGGCCTCGCGATTGAGCGCGGCAATGAGGTAGTCCGCGAAATCCGCATTCCCTTCGCGGTACCACTGAAGGGCTGTCATGACGGCGCTCCGTCCCTCTATGTCCAGCTCGGCCCGCGAAAGAAGGATTTCCACGCTCGCAATCAATGCAGCCCTGTCGAGCCGGTGGCTACGGAGCAGGGTCCAGGCGAGTTCAGCCAGCACGACGACGGAAATCCGAACCGAGGCAGGAGGCGCCCCCGAAAGCAACTTGAGCGCCGCCTTGAGCTGATTAGCGTCGTCATGAACGCACAGCCTGACCAGCACGTTTGTGTCGACACCGATCAACTGCCAGCCCTCTGGTTTCGAGTCCGCTTCCACTCTTCGAACTCGCGACGCTCGTTCCATTCGCGGCTGATCCGGTCGTGTTTCTCGGCGAGATATTCGCCTATGGCCTCATCCATCTCGGCTACGGTGACCGGGTGCCCCCTGGGAGGCAGCTTAAGCTCCTCAAGACTATCGAAGATGCTCTTGTTTCTGGCCAGCAGCCGGACTGACCGGTCAGCATCGTCAACATAGAAATCGACGATGTCTCCAGTCTTGAGATCGAAATGTTCACGCACGGCCGACGGTATCGTGATCTGGCCCTTCGAGGACATTTTGGCTTGATAATGAGCCATTGCCTATATTCCTTACTTCTTTGTGATGATCTTACGATACACAATTTAGTAAGGAAAGTCAGATTTTCCCCATCACCTCCTGGCGAAATCCATAAACCGTGCGCGAGCCGGCAAGCGCCACCAGCGTCACTTCGCGAGTCTGGCCGGGTTCGAACCGCACCGCCGTTCCGGCTGCGATGTCGAGCCGCATCCCGCGCGCCCTGTCGCGGTCGAACTTCAATGCGGGATTGGCCTCGAAGAAATGATAGTGGCTGCCGACCTGGATCGGCCGGTCGCCGCTATTGGCGACGGTCAGAGTCACGGTCGCACGGCCGGCGTTGAGTTCGATGTCGCCGGGCTGCGTGATGATTTCGCCTGGGATCATGTGATGTCCTCCGGTCCCTCCGTTCATCTGATCGGCTCGTGCACGGTGACGAGCTTCGTGCCGTCCGGGAACGTCGCTTCGACCTGTATTTCGGGGATCATCTCGGCGATGCCGTCCATGACCTGATGGCGCGCGATCACGTGGGCGCCGGCCTGCATCAGCTCTGCGACGGTCCTGCCGTCGCGCGCCCCCTCCATGATGAAATCGCTGATGAGCGCGACCGCTTCGGGGTGGTTGAGCTTGACGCCGCGCTCAAGCCGGCGGCGGGCCACCATAGCGGCCATGGCGATCATGAGCTTGTCTTTTTCGCGAGGTGTCAGGTGCATGGCGGCGGGATCGCAATCGGTTGAGACCCCTCCCCGCAAGCCGGGGACAGGAGGGGGAGCGGTTCGGGTCAGTTGAGCCAGATTCGTGGCAAGGCGGAGCGGCCGACGGCAGATAGCAGCACAACAAGGTCATGACGTAGCGCAGCGCCGTGCCCCGCGACTAGGCGGGCAAGGGCGATGTCATTCCACTCAGAGATGCCGACCTCGCCGCGAAACCGTCCCGAAGCTGCGCGCACCGCCGCAACCGCAGCGTCATCGCTCGGGACGATCAGCACGGCGCCGAGCGCGGTGCAGCCGGCTGCAACCGCAGGCTCGCTGAGGCGACAGGCGACGCGGCCGTCGAAGCGCAGGCTCTCGGCAAAGATCAGACGACCGCCGCGCCGGATCTGCCAGCGGTCGATGATGCGGCCCTCATGCACGGTTTCGCCCATGGCGGAGCGCCCGAACACGATCATCTCGGCCAGCAGCAGCTTCGCGGCCGGGGCGAGCGCAATCGTGATGGTTCTGGCGAGGCGGGCGCGGTCGAAAAGGATCGTTTCCTGGGGCAGCCACGTGAGTTCAGCGCCCTCGCTGAGGCTCGCTGCCACGTCAACGCAGGCATCAGGGCCGAGGGAGCGATAGATCTTTTCCGCCGCCGCAGTTGTCACCGTAAGCTGAGCACCGGCGCCAAGCATAACGTCGACCGCGAAACGATCGCCGCCCGCGATGCCGCCAGCCGTGTTGACCAGCACGGCCTCGGGCGGACCCGCGCCTGCGTGGGGAAACCGTACCCGCAGCGAGCCGTCCTCGCGAATGGTGGTGCGCTTCGTCCCGCGCGGCGTCGCGGCGAGCGCGAGGGACACGCGGCCGCGGGCGCGGTTGGCTGCGAAGGTGGCGCCGTTTTCACCTCCCCCTGGAAGGGGGAGGTCGCCCCGCGCGAGCGGGCCGGGAGCAGGTGGCGGCGGTTCCGCATAGGCGGCGGCCGAATCAAGCGCGGCGCAGCCATCACCCCACCCGGGATTACCTTCGGCAATCCGACCCTCCCCTTGCAGGGCAGGGTGAGAGGACGCGGTCGCTGCGTGCTGCGATGCAGGGTATCGCGAGTGTGCCCGCCGCATGGCTACAGCTCAAATTGCAAGCGCACGTTTCAGCGCCTTCTCGTCAATATCGGCGCGCGTGCTCGCATAGACGACCTGGCCGCGATCCATCACGGCGAAATGGTCGCCGAGTTCGCGGGCAAAGTCGAGATATTGTTCCACCAGCACGATCGCCATCTCGCCGAGACCGCGCAGATAGGCAATGGCGCGGCCGATATCCTTGATGATCGAGGGCTGGATGCCCTCGGTCGGCTCGTCGAGCAGCAGGAGGCGCGGCCGCATGACGAGGGCGCGCCCGATTGCGAGCTGCTGCTGCTGGCCCCCGGAGAGGTCGCCGCCGCGCCGTCGCAGCATGCCGCCGAGCACCGGAAAGAGTGAGAACACCACCCCCGGAATGGTGCGGTCGCCGCGCTTGAGCGGCGCGAAGGCGGTTTGCAGGTTCTCCTCGACGGTCAGCAGCGGGAATATCTCGCGGCCCTGCGGCACATAAGCGATGCCGCGCCGGGCCCGCTCGTAGGGCGGCAGCAAGGTGATGTCCTTACCTTCCCAAGTGATGGTCCCCCTGCTCACCGGATGCTGGCCGACCAGCGCCCGCAGCAGGCTGCTCTTGCCGACGCCATTGCGCCCGAGCACACAGGTCACGGTGCCAGGCGCGGCCTTGAGCGAAATGCCGCGCAGCGCCTGCGCGGCGCCGTAGTGAAGGTCGATGGCGTTTACTTCGAGCATCAGCAGCCTCGCTCCGGCGCGCAGGCTCGCAGAGTGGGCAAAGGCGTCGTGAGCGCCTCGTTGGATTTCCATGGCCTCGCGCGCCGTTGCCCACCGGACCGCATGAGGGCGGCGTCGTAATCCCGCGTTGCGGTGGGCAAAGGCGGGACAGACCGAAGAAACCGAAGCAGCCCCTCGCACCTGCCTTTGCCCACCCTACGAGCCACCGGCCTCGCCGCGCTCACGTGGTCACCTCCCCAGATAAACTTCGATCACCCGCTCGTTCTCAGAGACCTGATCAATGGAGCCCTCCGCGATGACCGTACCCTCGTGCAGGACCGTCACTTTGACGCCGAGTTCGCGCACAAAGGCCATGTCGTGCTCGACCACCATGACGGTGCGCGTGCGGTTGATCTCGCGCAGGAGCTCCGCGGTCTGGTGCGTCTCGGCGTCGGTCATGCCGGCAACCGGCTCGTCGACAAGCAGGAGCTTCGGTTCCTGGGCGAGCAGCATGCCGATCTCAAGCCATTGTTTCTGCCCGTGGGAAAGGCTGCCGGCGAGGCGCGAGCGCAGCGCGCCAAGCCGGATGGTCTCGAACAGGCGATCGATGCGCGTCGCTTCGTCGATGCTCTCGCGCCACATCAAGGCGGCGCGGGCGCGGCGGTCGGCTTTGAGGGCAAGGCGGAGATTATCTTCGACCGTATGACTCTCGAACACGGTGGGTTTCTGGAACTTGCGGCCGATGCCAAGCTCCGCGATGTCGCTTTCATCGAGTTCAGTGAGACGGTGAACGCCGTCGAAGAGCACGTCGCCCTTCTGCGGCCGCGTCTTGCCGGTCACGACGTCCATCATGGTTGTTTTACCGGCGCCGTTCGGGCCGATGATGGCGCGCATTTCGCCGGCATCGATCGTCAACGACAACTCGTTGAGCGCCAGAAAGCCGTCAAATGAGACGGAAACGCCGTCGAGATAGAGCAACGCGGAAGTCTCGCGTCCTTCCATCACACTCACTCCGCCGGCGCTGGCGCACCGACCGGCTCCGGATCGGGATCGGGCGTCTCAGGTTTGCGGCGGCTCGCCCACAAATGCCGGATGGTGCCGACGATGCCGCGCGGCAGCAGCAGGGTCACGCCCACGAACAAGCCGCCGAGCACAAACAGCCAATAGGGCGCGAGTGCGCCCGAGGTGAAGTAGGTCTTGCCGTAGTTGACCACGACGGCGCCGAGGATCGCGCCCGTCAGCGTGCCGCGGCCGCCGACCGCGACCCAGATCACCTCCTCGATGGAATTGGCGGGCGCGAATTCGCTCGGATTGATGATGCCCACCTGGGGCACATAGAGCGCGCCCGCGACGCCTGCCATGCAGGCCGACAGCGTGAACACGAGGAGCTTGTAGGACTCGACCCGGTAGCCAAGAAAACGCGCGCGCGATTCGGCGTCGCGAATGGCGACCAGCACCTTGCCGAACTTGGAGGTGACGATCGCCCGGCACATCGCGAGCGCCGACGCCAGCACGACGCAGCTAACGGCAAACAGCGCATCGCGCGTGCCGGCTGCCTGAACGTTGAAGCCGAGAATGTCCTTGAAGTCGGTAAGGCCATTATTGCCGCCGAAGCCGAAATTGTTGCGGAAGAAGCCGAGCATGAGGGCGAAAGTGAGCGCCTGGGTGATGATCGACAGATAGACGCCGGTCACGCGGCTGCGGAACGCGAACCAGCCGAACACGAAAGCGAGCAGGCCCGGCACCAGCAGGACCATCACGGCCGCGTAAGCGAAGGAATTGAAGCCCCACCAGTAGAACGGCAGGTGGTCCCAGTTCAGAAACACCATGAAATCCGGCAGGACCGGGTTGGCATAGACGCCGCGGGCGCCGATCTGGCGCATCAGGTACATGCCCATAGCGTAGCCGCCGAGGGCGAAGAAGGCGCCGTGGCCGAGCGAGAGGATGCCGCAGTAACCCCAGATCAGGTCGATCGAAAGCGCGAGCAGCGCATAGCAGGCGTATTTTCCCCACAGCGCGACCAGATAGGTCGGCACGTGGAACGGCTGTTCGGGCGGCAGCGCGAGGTTAAGAGCAGGCACCGCCGCCGCGAGGGCGAGGATGACGAGGATGAAAGGCGCGACGCTGCGGTCGAAGAAGGAGGTCATGCTTCGACCGCCCGGCCCTTGAGCGCGAACAGTCCGCGCGGGCGTTTTTGAATGAACAGGATGATCAGCACCAGGATCGCAATCTTGCCCAGCACGGCGCCGGCCATCGGTTCGAGGAACTTATTGGCGATGCCGAGCGTCATCGCGCCTAACAGGGTGCCCCACAAATTGCCCACACCGCCAAACACCACGACCATGAAGCTGTCAATGATGTAACCCTGGCCGAGATTGGGGCTCACATTGTCGATCTGTGACAGCGCCACGCCCGCGATGCCCGCGATGCCGGAGCCGAGCCCGAAGGTGAGGGCGTCGATGCGGCCGGTGCGAATGCCCATTGCGGCTGCCATCGCGCGATTTTGCGTGACGGCGCGCATTTCCAGGCCCAGCCGCGTGAAGCGCAACACAGCGAGGAGCGTTACGAACACCGCGAGAGCAAAGCAAATGATCCACAGCCGGTTATAAGTGATATTGAGATGGCCGGCCTCGAAGGCGCCGCTCATCCAGCTCGGGTTTGAAACCTCGCGATTGGTCGGCCCGAAGGCCGTGCGGACTCCCTGCTGAAGAATGAGCGACAGGCCCCAGGTGGCGAGCAGGGTTTCGAGCGGCCGGCCATAGAGGAAACGGATGATGCCGCGCTCGATCAGCATGCCGACCAGCCCGGCAATGACGAAGGCTGCCGGCACTGCAATGAGCAGCGAATATTCGAGCAGTCCCGGATAGGCCGCATAGGTCGTGCGCGCCAGTTCCTGGATCACGAACGTGACGTAGGCGCCGATCATCACCATCTCGCCATGCGCCATGTTGATGACGCCCATGACGCCGAACGTGATCGCAAGCCCGATCGCAGCGAGCAGGAGCACCGACCCGAGCGAGAGCCCATACCAGGCGTTTTGCGCGAGGTCCCACAGCGCCAGCTCATTGCCGATCGCCGCGATCGCGCGCTTCGCCGCCGCCGCGACGGCGTCCGGCGCATCGGCCGGCAATCCCTGCAGCAGGGCCACGGAATCCTGGTCGCCTCTGGCGCGGATCACTGCGACGGCGTCGATCTTGTCGGCCTCGCTGGCGTCGTCCGAGTTGAGGATGATGGCTGCGCGGGCTTCATTGAGAACGCGCTTGATGGAGGGATCGGTTTCCTTGTCGATCGCGCCCTCGACCGCCGGCAGCAGGTTGGCTTCATGCGACTTGAACACCGCCTGGGCGGCATCGTAGCGCTTCGCCCGGTCAGGCGACAGCAGCGTGAGGCTGCCAAGCGCAGCATCTATTGCGCGCCGCAGCCGATTGTTGATTCCCACGGTGTCAATGTCCGCTGGTTCGCCGCCGGAGACCGGCATTGCGGTTGCGGCGTCATGGAGCGCGCCCGCTGCGTCCTTGTAGAAGACCCTTTTCTGCTCGGCGCTGTAAAGCAGCCGGCCGTCTTGCAAGGCGTCGAGGATCAGCGCCGCGCGGGGGTCGCCGCTCTCGGCGACTGCGGTGATGCCTTCGGCGATCTCGCCAAAGTCATCGGTGGCGAAATGGGCGAGCGCCTCTTCAAGGCCCGCAGCACGGAGCGGCGCGGCCGCCAGCGTCAGCGCGACGGCGACCAGAATCGCGACCCAGCGACCCGCACGGAAGCCGGCATTATGGAATTGCATCGCCAAAACGTCCCGAGAACCGCGCATACTGCCTCTCGAACCTGATCATAGCATAAGCAAAGGCGGTGCCATGGCGGCTCGCGGGGCCCGGGGCGGCAGGTCAGAACGCCGCCCAAGGGACGCAGACACCCGTCCTTCGCGGCAAAAGCTCCAGCGGGCAAATCCGGCTTGGGACTGCCCGGGCAGCCCAGCGGCTGCAAATCAATCGAAGGTTGTTGTTGCGAATACTTATATGTTGTATTTCCGTCACAACCAGAGAATTTTCGAATAGGATCAATATTTGGCGCTTCGAATCTCCGGTCGCCTGTATATTCATCACGATTGCAAAATCGTTGCAAAAAGTGAGGCTTAGCCTTCTCTACTCTGCCCTAAAAGTAATCAGAGAGCTATTATCAGCAATCTGTAAGCTTTTCCATCAAATGATCTGCTGATTGACAGTAAATGCGGCGCTGATACTAGGCGAAACGCCGGAGGATTCTCTAACGGAGGGGGTGCAAGTGAAATTCTCGACGACAGCCAGTACCTTGTCTGCAGGAGCCCTATGCCTGGGGTTCGCATGCGGCGTTGCTAACGCAGCCGATCTGCCGCTCAAAGCGCCACCAGCGCCGGTGTTCGATCAACTCGATGTCCATGGTATTTTTGATCTGACTTTCGCGAATGATTACATGACGCCGCGCGGGCTGTTGGTGACCCGCACCGGGCTGACGACGCAGGCCTTGCTGGGCCTCTCCCTCGATGTCTACAAAAATCCAGGTGGATTTATCAACGACATCTCCATCGACTTCGGGGTCTGGAACGATCTCTGGAGCGAACAGAACGATCCGCATGTCGGCTCATGGAATGAGTTCGACTGGTGGGTCGGCGCCAATATCAAATTCGCGCAAGCCTGGACGTTCGGCGTTCATTATTGGGAATTCATCCCGCCGGCTAACGACTTGCCCACGAGCTTTCCGTCCACGGAGCGCAATGTCGAGTTCGCCCTGTCCTATGACGATTCGTGGACGAACTGGCCGGTCACGTTCCACCCTTACGTCAAATTCTGGGATCACACCTCCGGTCCCTCGAATGTCGTCCTCGGCAAGACGAGCGATACCTTCGATGTGGAGCTCGGCATCGTGCCGACAGTCGATCTGAAGAAATACACCGGACTTCCGGTCACTCTGACGGCCCCTACCTGGGTGACGCTCGGACCCGCCGACTTCTGGAACCGGAATGACGGGACGACGAACGTCTGCGGCTTGCTGTCGAATCAACCCTGCGCTTTCAGCAATGCCGGGGTGTTCGCGACCGGGCTGACCGGAAAGACCCCGCTCGACTTCTGGATTCCAAAGCGGCTCGGCAACTGGTACGTGAAGTATGGATTCCAATATTACCACATCATCAACGACGCCTTGCTGGGGGCCCAGGAATTTACCGCGGCTGCCAGCGGCATTTCCACTGTGAACGGCACCTTCCCCGAAGCCCATCGCGATGTGGTTGTCGGCTTCGGCGGCATCGGGTTTACGTTCTGACAGCGCCGAACCTTAAGCGGGAGCGCGTGAACGCGCCCGGGCGTTCTCGCAAAGTGGATGGAGGCATGCTGCGTTCGCGCAGCATGCCTGATCGCGTCTAATTCCCGTCATTTCATGTAACGTTTGCCGTCAGCGCCGCGGCCTATGATCATACCGCGGCAGGCAGCTTGGCGCGCAGGCGTAGCCTGGATAATGGCTGTAATAGCGCCTTCCCCAGAACGGCGGCGGCGGCAGCGCGCTGCCGGCCATGCCGGCCGTAAAATCCGGCGCGCCGGCGGTAGCGTTGCCGAGATATTGCCAGTTCTGTGGCGCGGCTGGTCCCGCCGCCGCCAGAACCAGCGCGGCGAGAGCAAGGGCGGCGGCGCCAATCAGCCGCTTCGATCTCATGATCCGCCTTCTCTGTCAGTACTAAACATCGCGAGGCGACAACGCGCGCCGTGAGCAATTGATCCTGCTCTGAAAGCACAAAAAGCCGGCCGCGGACATGCGCGGGCCGGCTCGTCGCGAAAATGCAATTCTCTCTCGCCTTGCGAGGGCGCCCCTCGCGTGAGCGTGGACGCTGGCGCTCCAAAGTCCGGCAGCGCCCCTGACCGGACGACTTATGTCCCCTCCCCCGTCTGCGAAGGAGGGAACAAGAGAACAACCGACTATCGCCTACCCTACCGTCTCCTTACGACGAGCTTCCGCACTTCTTCGTCACCTTGTTGTAGTTGCCGCATTTGAGCGTGACCCAGTCGGCCTCCAGATCCTTGGAGTCTGGCAAGTATCTGGACCATGCCTCGCCGGGGACGAGGCCGGGGGTCTTCCACACTACGTTGAACTGGCCGTCGCCCCTCACCTCGCCGATGAACACGGGCTTGGTAATGTGGTGATTGGGCAGCATCTTCGAGAGTCCGCCGGTGAGGTTCGGGACTTCGATCCCGGGCAGCGCGTCGATCACCTTGTCGGGATCAGTGCTCTTCACCTTTTCGACCGCCTTCGCCCACATCGCGAAGCCGATGACATGCGCTTCCATCGGATCGTTGGTGGTGCGCTTGGGATTGTTGGTGAATGCGTGCCACTTCTTGATGAAGTCTTCATTCGCTTTGCTCTTGATCGACTCGAAGTAGTTCCACGCCGCAAGGTGCCCGATCAGCGGCTTGGTGTCGATGCCGGCGAGTTCTTCTTCGCCGACCGAAAACGCCACCACCGGGATGTCCTTGGCCTTGACGCCCTGGTTGCCGAGTTCCTTGTAGAAGGGCACGTTGGCGTCACCGTTGATCGTCGAGACGACGGCGGTCTTCTTGCCGGCAGAACCGAATTTCTTGATTTCGGCGACCCGGGTCTGCCAATCCGCGTGACCGAACGGAGTGTAATTGATCGAGATGTCCTCGTCCTTGACGCCCTTCGATTTGAGGTAGGCCTCGAGAATCTTGTTGGTGGTGCGCGGATAGACATAATCGGTGCCTTCCAGCACCCAGCGCTTCACCTTCTCCTCCTTCATGAGGTAGTCCACAGCGGGGATAGCCTGCTGGTTCGGCGCGGCGCCCGTGTAGAAGACGTTCCGCTCGCTCTCCTCGCCCTCATACTGCACCGGATAGAACAGGATGCTGTCGAGCTCCTTGAACACCGGCAGGACCGACTTGCGCGACACCGATGTCCAGCAGCCGAACACCACGGCCACCTTGTCCTTGCTGATCAGCTCGCGCGCCTTTTCGGCGAACAGCGGCCAGTTCGAGGCCGGGTCCACGACCACCGGCTCGAGTTTCTTGCCGAGCAGGCCGCCCTTCTTGTTCTGCTCGTCGATGAGCATCAGCATGACGTCCTTCAAGGTCGTCTCGCTGATCGCCATTGTCCCCGACAGCGAATGCAGGATGCCGACCTTGATGGTGTCCTGCGCTTTGGCGGGCAGCGCCGTCGCCAGGCCCAAGGCGAATCCGGCCGCAGCCGCAAGCCAACGGCAAGATTGCGGTCGCGCCGCGACCGCTGCGAATGAATTGAGCATCTCGGAATCCTCTGATTGACGCCTGAAACGTTAAGCGAGCGATCTGGCACCGTTCGCACCAGGAGACGGGGCAAGGAGCGTGCCACCCGCTTCCCGGCGCCTCGCCGTCCGAATTTCGATCCGGTTCCGCAGGAGCGAGGCGTCTCTGCCGAAATAATAGCCTTGCGTCCAATAACTGAGCAGAGCCGCTCGCCTAATAAGACAGCAACCGTGGTCGGCGCCGAGTGCGAGCTGCGGCGCGGGAACGAGAACCGCTTGTCAACCCAGGCAAAATAGCCGAAATCCGGCAGCAGCGAGTGGCGACTCCGTGAAAAACTGCAGATGGACCAGCAGCCTCATCGCCCTGCTTTCGTTTGCTCAGAATCTGGTCATCGCTCGCGACGGATCACCGAGAAAGCGAAGTTTCGGCCGAAATTCTGCGCGTAGGCCAGCTTGATCCAGAACATCGCGAGCGGCTCGAGGAGGCGCGCGGCCGTCAAGCGGCCGGCGTCGATCGCCTCGAAGCCCAGCTCTTCTGCGAGCTTTGCAACGACTGTTTTGGCCTCGGCGTCGTCGCCTGCCAGCGGCATCATCGGTTTCGCCGCGAAAGCGTGCGCAGTCGCCATGTTTCCTGCGCCAGTGGTGTTGAAGGCCTTGACCACCCGGGCAGCGGGCGTCAGGCGCGCCACCGTTTCGCCCGCCGAGTCGTTGAATCCCAGCGCGAGTTCAAGTTCTCGCGTGAGGGGATTGGTCGCGTCGATCACAATCTTGCCGGCAAGCGAGCCGGCAGCCTGCAGCGCCTCCGCAACCGCGGGCCAAGGCACGGCGAGCACGACAACATCGGCGTCCGCGGCTTCCTTCAAAGAGACGACGCGGAACCCCTGCGCCGCCACCGTATCGGCGTTCTTTCCGCTCGCCGCACGAAGAGCATAAACCACGTCATGACCGCACTTGCGCCAGCCGGCCCCAAGCGCCTGCCCGACATTCCCGGCTCCGATTATCGTGATGTCCATGGCAACCTCCTTACGGACGACCCTACGTCTCACCAATCAGTAGCGGAGTGAGCGTCAATTTTTGACATATGCCATATGCCGCGACCGAACCGCGCGGCGCCATAAAATTGCCCACGAGCGATTGTGGGCGCCGGAGAGCGGGTGTAATTGTCCCGACCGGGGCGGACTCAAGAGTGGTGCCGGGCTGTGAAGGGGTGCGTATTTGCGTTTGCGTGCATTGCAGCAACATGTTGTTCGGCATCGGCCGCTGACCTGACGACCACTCTCTCGCGGGAAAACCGGACGATTGTGCTGCTGAACGGCGAGCTCGCGGAAGGCGACGCGGGGCGGTTGCGGGACATCATCAGAGCATCGCTCGCTTCCGGCCGGCCGGTATCAGGGATACGGCTCAACGCGCCGGGCGGCAGCATGCTCGAAGGCGCGAGGCTCGCTGCCGTTATTCAAAATGCGAAGATCGCAACCGTGGTTGCCAGCGGCGCAACCTGCGCAGCAGCCTGCTTTATTGCATTCGTTGCCGGCAGTCAGAGGTTTGTAAGCGTCTCGGCAATGGTCGGGGCTCCGGGCGCCGCTGATAAATCCGGCCAGGAACGCGCCGGCGAAATCCCCCCAATCGTGCGGGTCGTCAAGGAGCTTGGGCTGTTGGACGCAATCGTCGATAAAATGGTCAACACGCGCGAAGGCGAAATCGTCTGGCTGACGCATGACGACCTGCGCGCAATGGGCGCCACAATGACCGGGAGACCCACTCAGCCGAGATAGGGCATTTCGGGGCCGTTGAAGCAAGGGTGGGCACAGGCGCCTGAGAGGGACCGCTGAGGTTTCTGCGGCCTATTGCGCCTTTCCCGCCTCACGAGCCTGTGGATCTTTTTTCGCAGGGTGGGCGCTCTTCGACAAGCTCGGAGCGAAGCGTGCCCGCCAGACCCTCGGAAGGCCGAGCGCTGATGGGCACGGCGCACCCACTCGGCTTGCTCGAGCGCGATCACGCAGCTCGCGGCGCCCGGTCCTCCAGAATTTGAGCATCGAGGAGCGCCACGCGGATGCGCTCAATCTCGGCGGCGCCGAG
Organism: Hyphomicrobiales bacterium; assembly: GCA_021323775.1. Taxonomy (GTDB): domain Bacteria; phylum Pseudomonadota; class Alphaproteobacteria; order Rhizobiales; family Xanthobacteraceae; genus JAJPKK01. The sequence continues at coordinate 4,635 of JAJPKK010000159.1, read as the reverse complement.
CTTGACGAGAGGCGGGCGCACCACCGCGCGCGGGAGCCGGCCGAGCAGCACCAAGGCTTCTTTCATCAGGTTGTGCATGTCGACGAACGGATCGGCATAGAAGACGCGGGCGAGCGGATAGATGCGATCGTTCAGCGCCTTGGCGGCGGCGAGTTCATCGGCCTGTACGGCGCGGAACAACTGCGCCTGCAAGTCGGCGATGACACTTCCGGAGCCTGAGAGCAGGCCCTTGCAGCCGAGGACCAGCGAGGAGAACAGCCATGACGAATGGGTGGTGAGCACGTTCACCGGCCGCGGCAGGGCCTGTAGCGTGCGGACTTGCCATTCATGAAGCTGCACGTTGTTGGTCCAGTCCTTGATGGCGCGGATAGACGGCACCGCCTCAATCAGCCGCAACAGTGTGTCCGGGGGATAGCCCTGGCCCGTCGCCAGCGGATACTGGAACGCGATGATCGGCAGGTCGCAAGCCTCCGCAATGCGGCGGAAATGCGCGATCGCCATTTCGGCGTTTTGACCGAGGGTGAATGGCGCCGGCGGAAAGACCAGCAACGCCGAGGCGCCGCCCGCCGCCGCGGCGCGCGCGATGCGAGCGGCCTCAAGACTGCAGTCCGCCCACACGCCATGAACGATCGGCAGCCTGTCGCCGATCTCTTCGCCGGCAATTTCCATCACCCGGCGCTGCTCTTCGAACGTGCAGGAGGCAACTTCCGTCGAGTGTGCATTGACCGTAATGGCGGAAAGCCCGTGGGTCGACGCGACCTGGCGCAGATGAGCGCGAAAGCTTCTTTCGTCGATTGCAAGATCGTCCGTGAAGGGCAGCAATACGGCCGGAATAACGCCCCCGGGAACGAAGGTCGGATGACGGGTCATGAGAGCCTCCTCTCTGCGTGCCCCCCTGCCCTTCCCCGCTTGCGGGGGGAGCAGGGGCGGTGGCTGCCGGGGCGCGAATGTAGCCGATCAGTGCGCCCCCCGCACAGGCAAAAAAATCGGCGGCGCAGAACGCCGCCGCTCCCTGCCAATCCCGCCCCACAAGCGGGGGAGCGCAGGTAATGTCCCCTGAGCGACAAGCGCATTTTTGGGCTATAAAGGCGCTTCAACTCCCCCGCTCGCGGGGGAAAAGTGGTTAAGTGTGGGGGATCACATAAGGATCGCGCAAGATGAAAGATGTTCAAGCCGGATACGCCCGGTTCGCAACAATCGTGGCGCTCGGGTTGCTGGCCGGCGCCATGCCTTTGCGCCAGGCGGCGGCCGAGTCGGTCCGCGATGCGTGCACTCATGACGCCTTCAGGCTCTGCAGTAACACGATACCGAATGTCGGGCGTACCAAGGCGTGCCTGGCAAGACACCGGAGCAGCCTCAGTCCGCAGTGCCAGGCAGCTTTCGCGGGCCGCAGCAAGCATGAGCGTTCCGCGGAGCGCGGTGCACGGGAGCATCCCCCGGAGCGCAGCGCAAAGGAGGGTTCGCCGGAACGCAGCGCACAGGAGGGTTCCCCGGAACGCAGCGCGCAGGAGGCTTCCCCGGAGCGCAGTGCGCAGGAAGGTTCCCCGGAGCGCAGTGCGCCTGAGCGCCGCCACACTACCCCCGCACGCCACTACGCCTCCTATCGCCATTACCGCCGCCATCGCGGCTTCTTTTTGTTTCCGTTCTTACGTCTGTTCTGACGCGCTCCAGGGCGACGCTATCCCTCCGAGCCCTGCAGCGAGCGAGAAGGGCAGCGAGGCGAATGACGCAGGCGATGAGCACTGACGCGCGAGGGGCGATCCTCCCGACCGAGCTTGCGGACGCGCTGTTTGCCTGCGCCCGCACAGGGACGATCGAGGCCGGGCAAACGCTCTTTCTCGCCGGCGATCCGTGCACCGGCTGCTATCGTCTGGTCGAAGGGCTGCTGAAGGTGACGCTCGATCTTGGTCAGGGCCGCGAGCGCATCCTTGCGATCCTCGGACCCGGCGCGCTGGTCGGCGAGCTGTCGGTCATCGATGGCACGCCGCGTTCCGCCTGCGTCACCGCGATAAGGACCTCGAAGCTTGAGTTCGTCAGCCGCGCCGCTTTCGACGAGTTTGGACGCGTCCATCCGGAAATCTTCCGCATTATTTCGGGGGTGCTGGCGCGACGCCTGCGCGATATCAACGGCGCATTGGTGGCAACGAGCTTCCTGTCTGTGAAGGGACGGGCCGCCAGAACCCTGCTGCTCCTCGCCGATGCATTCGGCAAGGATGTCGGAGGAGGTCGCATCTTGATCCGGCAAAAAATGAATCAGAGCGATCTAGCCGCCCTTGCGGGTATTGCGCGCGAGAATTTGAGCCGCGTCCTGCGGGACTGGATGGACGCCAAGCTCCTTAGCCGCTTCGCCGGCTACTACTGCGTCGAAGACAAGGCGGGACTCGAGCGCGAAGCGGGGTAGCGAGGGCGGTCCGTAGTTCGTAGCCCGGATAGCGCAACGAAATCCGGGATAGGCTACCAACTCGCCGATGCCGTTCCCGGATTTTCGCTTAACCGCAACCCGGGCGCCGCGGCCGCGCCTTCAATGGATGCCTATCCCTTCCGTTGGACGGCTTTCCACGCGATGCCGGCAGATGTCAGCTGCACGAGACCGCCACATAGCATCGCCACCCGAAGGCCCGCCGGGCCTCCGTGCGCGATGGCGAACACGGCGCCCAGAACCGCCACGCCGGTCGTCGCGCCGGCCATTCGTGCTACATTGATGACTGCCCCTGCGGTACCAGAACGCGCCGTGGAAACATTTGCCACAGCGACGCCGAACAGAGGACCGGTCGCAAAGCCCATGCCGAGGCCCGTCAACCCCAACCCGACCTCGGCGCCGGCGATCGAGGTCAATCCCGCTGTTGCGGCGAGCACCAGGAGCCCGCAGCCGATGATCGCCACACCGCCGCTGATCATCAAGCGCGCTCCAAGCTTATCAACGAGAGCGCCTGAGAGCGGCGAAACGATCACGAAAATGAGCGCCATGGGCACCAGCGCAAGACCCGCTTCCGCAGGGGCTAGCATGCCGCCGCTCTGCCAGCTCAGGGGCAGCAGGAAGATGGCGCCGTACATGCCGAACGTCATTCCAGCCGTCGCGGCCACCGCTCCACTGAACGCAGGCGCGTGGAACATATCGAGCGGCACCAGCGCCTGTTTTCCGGCCGGCCGCTCCAGATCAACGAAGAGAAGCAGCGCCAGCACGGCAATCGCGAAGGCTGCAAGCGCAAAGAACGGAGCCTCCTCGACCTCGATCGCGGCAAACGCCAAGCTCCCAAGCGCAACAGCGCCCAGAAGCTGGCCGGCAGCGTCGAACCGGCGCTCATTTGGATCGCACGTTTCCGTGACTGCGACTGCGGCCAACGCTAGCGCTGCTACGCCTAGAGGCACGACGAGGATGAAGATGCTTCGCCATCCAAGATTGTCGATCATGAGGCCGCCGATGCTGGGGCCAATCACGAACGCCAGCCCGTTGCAGCTTGCCCATATGCCGAGCACCCGGCCTCGCTCGCCCGCATCCGGCCACGCAACCCGAATGATGGCAAGCGACGCAGGCAGCAGCAGCGCTGCGCCCAATCCGGCGAGAGCTCTCCCGCCGATCAGCACCGCGATGCCGGGCGCGACAGCGCACAACAGGGAGGCTGCCGTGAAGATGCTCGCGCCGACCATGAAGGCCAGCCTTCGGCCGTAAAGATCAGCGAAGAGGCCGCCGGTGAGTAGCAAGACCGCGTAGATAAGGTTGTAGGCGTCGACGACCCATTGCAATGCGGCGATGTCGGCCTGAAAATAACTGCCGATTGGTCGAACCGCCAAATTGACGACCGAAGTGTCAACCTGGGCAATGAGCACAGCGAGACACAATGCCGTTAGAGTCAGCCAGTGCCGATCGCGGCGCGGATCGTTCTTGGGTGTCCTCACTTTCGTCCTAGCGGTCGGCTGACGGCATGGGCCGAGACCGGGAATTTTGTCGCTCATGGTGACTCCATCGCCTGAGGGCCACGGAGTCTTAGGAAGCGCATGCTGACAGCGTTCTGTCAGCATGACGCACATGCATAGCAGGAGAGCCTTCATTGCGGCGCGCAGACCGGCTGTTCGACATCATCCAGATCCTGCGCACGGCCACGGCGCCACTGACGGCTGCCGCGCTCGCCGCAGAGCTCGAAGTGACCACGCGGACCGTCTACCGGGACATCGCCACACTTCAGGCGCGGCGCATCCCGATCGAGGGCGCACCCGGCATCGGCTATGTCCTGCAAAGGGGCTTCGACCTGCCGCCCTTGATGTTTACGGCTGAGGAAATCGACGCGATCGCCGTTGGTGCCCGTCTGCTCTCGCGCACCGGCGACGTCGGGCTCCAGCGGGCGGCCGAAAGCGTCCTATCGAAGGTGACCGTGATCCTGCCGAAAACGCTTCGCGAGCATTTGGCCGCGGCGCCTTTCTATGTCTCAACTCACGGCGCGAGCGCCTCGCCGGTCGTGGATCTGGTGGAGATCCGAGGCGCGATCCGAGAGCAGCACAAGATGCGCATCACCTATTCGGATGAGAAGGGCGATCGCACCCGCCGCGTCATCTGGCCCTTCGCCGTGGCCTATTACGTGGAGGCGACATTGATCTGCGCCTGGTGCGAACTGCGCAACGACTATCGGCATTTTCGCG
>JAJPKK010000001.1 GCA_021323775.1 Hyphomicrobiales bacterium | reverse complement strand
CGTACGACCTGGGAGCGTATCCGCTATGGCTGGAACAGCGCCGCGAGACGCATTGAAGTGACCGTCGTCGGCACATACAAGCAGCTTCCTCTCATTCACGCGTGGGCTTCAACAGTGCACAAGGCACAAGGATTGACCCTCGATGATGTGCGAATTGACTTTGATGCCGGCGCGTTCGCGCCAGGCCAAGTCTATGTTGCTTTGTCCCGCGCGCGATCGATGGCTGGGCTCTCTCTCGCACGCCCACTCCGATCAATGGATGTACGCGTCGAACCTAGAGTCACCGCTTTCATGACCGCCTTTGAGAGCGACGATCCGGTCCTTCACTGGCCGCCTGATGCAGAAACATCACAAGAATGACTTCCTTGCAAAGCCGAAGCCAAACGACATTATGCTCGATACTCGTTGGCTTGGACCTCCGACCGAGATGAAAATTGGTACCGCTGCAAGTTCGGTGACCACGCAGAACGCCATCACTGTCGCAAGTGATAAAATCTACAGAATTCCAAGTACCGCATTGCCAATGAACCAAAATATTCCGTAGCCGGCGGCAAACAACCTGAGCACAGATCACAGAGGTGACGAGGTCCTGTCCATTCCAATCACCTCAAGGACACCCACGCTCCACCGGACGCGGCGCTGAGCAAACATTTCGTCCCGCCCCCCGCTTGCCCTGGGCCCAAGTAATCCCTAGATTTTTAGCCGGGGAAGGAGTCCCCCTGAGACCGCCGATAGGCTGATGACTCCTGCTGTCAATGGCAGCGGGAGTCCCGTTGTTCTCCCCCTGCCACAGTAGAGCGAACAGCTGCGCGCCAGATGGCGCGCAAGACCGCTTGTCTGCGCCATCGCTGGCAACTGGCGGAGGATACCATGACGTCACAGCTCCAGGGCACGACCAAGACGGCAAAGTCCCAGCTTCGTGATCGTATCATCAGTGCCTACCAGCGCGCACAACGCATCCTCATGGCCGCATCTTCGGCGACCAATCCGCACGCGACGATGGTCGCCTACGACAAGGCCCGCGATCATCTGCGCGCCGACATTATCCGCGCCTGCAACCTCTTTCCCGACACCGGCGCGCTCTTGAGTTGGCTTCTGGACGACCTGCCGGATGACGTTTTGCCGGAGCAGGATCGCGCCAGCTTGGCTCTCATTGTCAGAACGATGAAGCAAGACACGGAAGACCAACGGAGGGCTTCCTAATTGGTGTCAGCTGCATTCGCCCAGCTGAAAGGACCCGCACCATGCCAAACGTCATGAAGAAGCAACGCGAGACGCGCCGAAGGATCATTCGTCAATGGACGATGCTTCCAAGCGACAAACGACAGTCAATAGAACAAATTTCGACCTTCGCTAAGACCGCTGCCAAGCAAAACGAGAGCGCTTTCGTCCACAGTCGTCGCGATCCGTATGAGAAAATCGTGGGATGGCTATTGCCGCGGAGTCGCACGCACTGAATAGCATCGTGTCGCACATTGATGTGCGCGTCTCGGCCAAACGAAGAGAACGCCATGCTCAATCGAATGCACAATGCGGAGCTGAAACAAATCGTGGGCGTGGTCTATTTCAGCCCTTCCGTGAGCCGCGAATCCTTAGCTCAAATTCTCAGATTCGTGAGGGAAAATGCGATAGGGCACTATCGGTGGGGCAATATGTATCAATACTGGATGATCGAATTCGATGAAGTCGACGACTTGACTGCAACGCGCGGGAGATTTTCTCGACTCATCGACGGATACAAGGACCTCTCCGACTGTCCAGACTTGATTGATTATTGATCGCAGGGTTGAATAGTCATGAATAACACAAATGTCCGCATCCTGCTCCCTTGGCTGGCCGTTCTAGTACTCCTGATCGCGCTTGTCGCAAGCATGGAGAATTCCGGACGACAGCCGGCGACCGCAGAAATTTCATTTTCACAGCTCTTAAAAGATGTTGACGCGGGCCATGTGCGTGACGTTCTGATTCAAGGCCCTCAGATCCGCGGTAGCTTCGACGACGGCCGTACCTTTCAAACCTATGCACCCGACGATCCGAGTTTGATCCAGCGCCTCTATGCTAAGAGAGTTGCGATTGCCGCGAAGCCGCAAAGCGACGGTGCCCCGTGGTTCGTTTCTTTGATGCTCTCCTGGCTTCCATTGTTGGTCATTATTGGAGCGTGGATGTTGGTCGCCCACCGCATGCAAGGCATAGGCGGCAATGCGCTCGGCTTCGGTAAAAGCCGTGCTAAGCTCCTGACCGAGACGCATGGTCGCGTCACATTTGAAGATGTGGCCGGGGTCGACGAGGCAAGAGCCGACCTCGAAGAGATTGTCGAATTCCTCCGTGATCCCAGAAAATTTCAGCAGCTCGGCGGGCGCATTCCGCGGGGCGTACTCCTCGTCGGTTCCCCGGGGGTGGGCAAGACGTTGATTGCACGCGCCGTTGCCGGCGAGGCCGGCGTGCCGTTCTTCACGATTTCCGGCTCAGACTTCGTCGAAATGTTCGTCGGAGTTGGCGCAAGCCGCGTTCGCGACATGTTCGAGCAGGCCAAAAAGAATGCCCCCTGCATCATCTTCGTAGACGAGATCGACGCCGTCGGCCGGCATCGTGGCGCCGGCCTCGGTGGCGGCAACGACGAGCGCGAGCAGACGCTCAATCAACTACTCGTCGAGATGGATGGCTTTGATCCGAACGAGGGCATCATCGTGATCGCGGCGACCAATCGCCCCGATGTCCTTGACACAGCGCTCCTGCGTCCCGGTCGATTTGATCGCCAAGTCGTGGTCCCTAATCCAGATGTACTAGGCCGAGAGCGAATTCTGCAGGTGCACGTGCGCAAGGTGCCGCTCGCACCGGACGTGAACCTCAAAACCACCGCGCGCGGTACGCCCGGCTTCACCGGCGCCGATCTCATGAACCTCGTGAATGAAGCAGCGTTGCTAGCGGCGCGGCGCAACAAGCGCATGGTGACGCAGCGCGAATTCGAGGATGCCAAGGAAAAGGTGATGATGGGCGCGGAGCGCAAGTCCCTGGTCATGACCGAGGAGGAAAAGTTGCTCACCGCTTACCACGAGGGTGGGCACGCCATCGTCGCTCTCAACGTCAAGGCAACCGACCCGGTACACAAAGCGACGATCGTCCCTCGAGGACAGGCCATTGGCATGGTCCTACAACTGCCCGAGCGCGACAAGCTGTCTATGAGTCACGAACAGATGACTTCGCGTCTCGCGATCATGATGGGCGGACGCGTCGCCGAAGAACTTGTTTTCGGGCGCGATAAGGTGACCTCGGGCGCCGCGTCGGACATCGAGCAGGCGACCAAGCTTGCCCGCATGATGGTGACGCGCTGGGGGCTCTCCGAAGAACTCGGCACAGTTGCTTATGGCGACAACCAGGATGAAGTTTTTCTCGGAATGTCGGTCACGCGCCAACAGAGCATTTCCGAGGCGACCGTACGAAAGATCGATGCCGAAATCAGGCGCCTTGTTGAGGCTGGCCAAGAGGAGGCGAGAGAAATCCTTACGGGAAGACGTGCCGACCTCGAACTGGTCGCCAAGGGATTGCTCGAATTCGAGACGCTCACCGGAGAAGAGATCAAGGGCTTGCTCACCGGCAAGCGGCCTACACGCGAGCCGGTCATTGAGCCCAGCATAGCATCTTCCGGAGTGCCGGATGTCGGTAAGGGCACGTTCGGCCCTGAGGATCACGCGTGGAAGCCCCAGCCGCGACTGATCTCATAAGGATGGAAGGCAAGCAGTGACGGTTACGGAGCGCGTAAGCCTTTGGTTGCGGGAGGTTGGCGGAGCCTATTGCGACACTTGTCTTGCTAAGCAACTCAAGCTGTCTGGGCGCCGGCAGGCCAATCGAATTACGGTCGCTCTTTCGATGACGAGAAACTTCTGTCGCGAGAGAGGTGCCTGCACGCTCTGCGGCGCAGAGAAGAAAGTCATTAAAGCCGTTTAACCTTGTTGGTGGAAGCTTGTGTAGCCACTTATCGCAATGGAACGACATATCAAAGAAATGTCTGAAAGCCGCGGTCCACGCGTCAGAGCGGTGCTCTACAAATATCGCTATTGTCCACGTTGCCGCCGCGAATGGTCGGCGAAGCATCAATCTTGCCCCGAATGCGTCCATTGGCTCGGTGAGCAGCCATTGGAGCGCACCGAGTGGCAATTGGCGCCGGCAGCCAAATCAGGCTCCGAGCCAAAGCGCTACGAGCTCATGAGCGCCAGTGCGCTGATGCTGCGGCTGGTTTGCGAGCATCCGCCCTCGGAACCGCTTCTTATAGACGTCGGAAACTCTGTCAGAGAGATTTTTGCTGTTGCCGATCCTGGCGTGATCGCCGAAGTGCCCGAGCACGGCTGGCTCGTTTGGACCATCGAAGGATTGCGTCAGGCATTTCGGCTCGCAGGCGAGCTGGAACAGCAGATCATTACCTCGCTGCCGCGCCTCGAAAACGTACTTCTGCATGGTGCAAAAATTAGGTGGGGTCTCTGGACCGATCAATACGTCTTGCCGGTCGATCAGGCGGGCTGTCCGGTGATCCTCGATGTCACGGCACGAGCTATTTTCCAGTTCGAACCCGACAACATCTCCTTTGCATCTGAAGCAATCTATCGCCTCAACCGCCGATGGGAACACTTCGTGTGTGCACCACGTCGCTTGCTCAACGAGGAGGATGCTTTCGGATATCGCATGATCGCTCATAAACGACCATCCGCGCTCGATCATGCCGAGATCAGGCATACGAGCCCGTTTGTCGGGAGAAGTCGCGAACTGTCGATTATTGATGATTGTTGGAAGCGCGCCGATCGGAGCACAAAGCTTGGCATTATCGCGCCAGCAGGATCAGGCAAGACCCGACTCATCAGAGAGTGGTTGGGACAACACCCGGACGTTCGTGGGCTGCTCGCGAATTTCAGTCTGTTCGGCGGTGATGTCGAGACCTTTGCCGCCCAGCTGGCGGAACTCCCACCTGAGCGCCTGGATTGCGATGCATTGGTACAAGCGGTCGTACAGCGATGTCATCGCGACCGAATCGAACTGCTCGTCTTGGACGATCTTCATTGGGCTGAAGCCGAGGGCCTCTCGTTCGTTCGTCAGCTTCTCGAAAGGCTGTCCACAGAGTCAAGCTTCGTTATCTTGGCCTCCCGCCCGAGTGGACAGGCACAATTGCAAACCTTGCAACCAACCGTCGAGCTGAAACTAAAGCCATTGCCGGCGTCCGACATCAAGCAACTTGCCCACCAATTAATTACATCAGCGGCAGTCGCAGGCGCAGCGGCGATGCGCTCCAAGGGAAATCCACTGTTCGTTGAGCAGTTCGCCGCCTGGGCCGCTGAAACAAGATTCTCAGGTGGGGAGCGGGGACCACGCAACCTCCATCAGGTCATCTCGGAGCGGATCAGACATCTGTCGGAGGTGCGGATAAAGGACGTCCAACAGCGTTTGCGCTGGGGCCGCTCATGGGAGCGACAGGCAATCAACGACGAACTCGGACGGCTCGAAAGCGAAATCGGACTCTGGCTTGATCGTCTGGAAACGGGAGACTATGCCGACCGCGTCGAGACCGCTCACCATCTCGTCCAGTTGGAGCGCCTCGATTACGAGATCTTCATCACGAGTATGCTCGCGGGCCGACCGCGATCGCGATCGAGTCGTTTGCGGGAGGCGATCGAACGACTCCTCATCGGCAGCGCAGATGAAATTCTCGCCGATCTCAAACGTCGAGCGGCCAGAGGATCCGTCAGCAAAGAAGATATCTCGCGAGAAGCCGAGCGCGGGGGTGATGTTCTTTTTGGCATATTCAACTGGTCTCTTGCTCAACAGTTTTATGAATTGGCCTATTCGGCTGGGTCATCCGGGCAGAGGGAAGACGTCGCTCAGCAGCTTGCCCAGTGCCGCCGCCGTAGCAAGATAAAGATCGAAGACGATAGTGAAGTCGATGCTGCAGACGAATGGAATCTCGAGGAAAGGCCGAACGTCGAGGCGCTGAACCTCCCGTATGTGTGGGCCTTGCTCGCTCGCCGTTGCCACTGCGTAAGTTATTTCAAACACGCCGTTGAGGCTGCGGAGGCTATCAATGATCACGGCTTCGCAGGCTGGGCAAACCGAAAGGCGGCAGAATTAGCCGCTGCAAATCGGCAGAGTTAATTGGCAAACGACGAAATATTGTCATAGACTTGATTCGGCAAGGCGATGGAGTTCGCCTTAATTGCCTGACGGATTTTGATCCCGAGGCTGATGACTCCTACGGAAGCACGCTAACCGAAGGAGTTGTGATGCTATGCCTCGTACCAGTGAACGCACCGAATACTGCCGTCAGCAGGCTCTTGAGTGCGCTGCCGCGGCCGCCGCAACGACGATCGCAAATATCAGAGAGGCCTATCTCAATCTGGAGCAGGGATGGGTAGGGCTCGCCCCTGATATCGCGGACAGCCCGACCAACATTGCAGCTAATCCAGCACCGCCAACAAGAGACAAGCCGACGTCGGTATCGAGAGGTGCCGCGCAAGCTTCGTAAAGTAGTTGACGTGAATACGCGCGAATACGCCTCCGACGCCAGCGCTGCCGCAAACGAGCGAGGCTATATCTCGCGATATGGCCTCGCTCGGGCCCTTGCTAGCGCTATTCAGCAGGGACCATTGGCGCGCCTTGGGCTGACGCTTCCTCCGAGCTGTTGTGCGCCAATATTCGGCGCATTCTTGCGATCAAACCGCGATAGAGCCGCTGCCACACGTTCGGTGCTCGAAAATGCAAGGCAAACTCCTTGTTGATTTCAAGCGGTCGCCAGTAGGCGGCATGCCATTGTTGGAAGGCGCACCAAAGCTCCTTACCCTGTTCGCCTCTTACCGCAAGAATACTACAGTCGCAGCGTGCATCGATCCTGACGTTGCCATCACTGTCGAGCTTGAATCGATGCCGACTCGGGAAGTGATGCAGCCAGCCTCGATTCATCTCGAAATCGTCAGGCCGAGTCCGTAGCGATACGATCATTGGACTGACATCCAAATAATTCATTACGACCTTCTGCATGCTGATCTCCTCGCATGTCACTTATCACCCTCTGTCGTTCACACAGGGTGGGTGAAGTAATCGGCGCTCTGTTGAAGAGAGGGGCGATCCGATCACCACCCCCGCGGAGGGATCGCCGACATGCTCCCACCGCGGATTCACGGTAGGAGTCATCAGCCGGACGGCGATTGCAGGGGAACTCCATCCCCGTCGTCCATTCCAATCACAGGACGAATGGCTCTTTTCCCCTCAGATGGTGGTCAGATTTTGTCCACTCCCGGCGTATTCCCTCATCAGGCGATTTGAGCGTTTAGTCTCCTTCGCGCTCGATGATTTCGAGCGTATCGCGCCTCAGTTTCACGTCGTACTTCTTCCCTTCACTGCCATGGGCATCATCGACCTCCTAGAAAACACCGTCCTCGGCCTCGATCTCTCCCCATCGCGTAAAGCCCTGACTTCGCAGGACGGCCTCGATTTTCGCCCGCTCTTCCGTATTCGGCGATTCGCCGGCAATGACAGGCGAAATACATGCACCCGCGGCAAGTGAGACCACAGTCATTAACCTGATCATCATCCTGCTCTCCCTTGCACGCGCAGATGGCAGGCTACAGCCATAAGTCTGATTGGGCGGCACAGGTTCCGGGAGAGCGAGTGGCGGGCCGCGCGACGATCACCCGCCCTTGTCCCTCCCGTCACGACACGTTAGAAGGCTGGTTGCTTGACACTGGCCCTAGCAGTTCATATTCATGGTGCAAACACGTCGGCTTGACCGGCGAGGCGATGGAGTTCGCCTGTATTGCCTTCGGGGCTGATGACTCCTTTCATCCGGTTGCGGACGAAAGGAGTCGTGTGTGCAAATCTCGACCCCATCCTTAGACTTGTGTGCCGCTGCTTGCAGCCTCCTCAACGGGAGGCTGCCTTGAGCGCGCGCGACGTAATCCTCCAAGTCTGCCAGGTGCTGACCGTTCTGCTGCTCGCGCCGCTCCTGCAGGGTGTGATCTTGCAGTTCGAAGAGCGCGTTCAGCGCGCTCAGGGACCGGGAATCTTTCAGCCCTATCGCGATCTCTGGAAGCTGTTTCACAAGCAAATCGTCGTCCCCGAGACCGCCTCTTGGATCTATTGGGTGGCGCCGTTCGTCGCCTTCACCGCGATGCTGACGGTACCAATTCTCATCCCGGTCCTGACTGATTTTCCCCTGCCGCTGTCCGATATGGGTGACATCCTCGGAGGAGGGCTAATCCTCACACTTGGCTCGTTCATGGTCGTCATCGCCGGTCTCGACAGCGGCAGTGCTTACGGCGGAATCGGCTCAAGCCGTGCCGTCATGGTCGCGATTCTCGCTGAGCCAACCCTGATCCTTGTTTTCGTCGGTATTACGCTGCTCGCGAAGGCGATGCTCCCGTTCGTGGTCAACCACCTCCTCGTCGGAAACCTCGCGATCTATTGGAGCCCGGCGCATCTGTTTCTGATCGCGGCGTTCTTCACATTGCTGATCGTCGAGACCGATCGGCTTCCCATTCATTCCAGCACGCACATCGAAGTCTACATGATCGACGAAGCCCGCATTCTCGAATACTCCGGGCCGTTGCTCGCGATCCTTAAGTGGGCATCGATGATGAAGCAATTCATCCTCTATACAATCTTCAGCAATGTCCTCTTGATCCCATGGGGACTCTCGCGCGAAGGCACCGCCCTCGGCGTCATCGGTTCGATCGCGGCGCTTCTCGGCAAGTTCCTGCTCGTCGCGGTCGCCGTGGTTGTGGTCGAGACCGCACAATCACGACTGCGCTTCTACCGCTACCAGGAATTGCTCGCCGCCTCGTTCGTATTCGCCATTCTGTCCATCATCGGAACGCAGCTCAGCTAGCCATGCTTGTTGCTCACCTCGACCCACTCGCTGCATCGATTTTCAGCCTCATGGCAATTGCCAGCCTGTTGCTGGCGTTCGTCATGCTTGGATCGCGTTGGCTCAACAACTACCTCTATGCCTTTGCCGCGGAATCATGGGTGATCGCCGCGCTTTCAGCCGCCGTCGGGTTTTATGGCGGCTACCCGGAGCTCTATCTCATCGCCCTTCTCACCGCTCTGTTCCGGGGCCTGTTTCTGCCCTACCTCGTGTGGCGGATCATCCGTCGCCTCAGCGTCGCACGCGAAATTCATGAAATTCTGCAACCCAGTTCTGCCCTGGTTGTCGGCGCCCTCAGTGTCGTCTTCTCGCTTGCTGTCAGTTATCGCGTCGGTCAGTCGCTTGACCTTGCCGGCACCGTCGCCGTGCTCGCGTTGACCGTGATGCTTTCGATGAAACTTATTGGATTTCTCATGCTTGCGGTGCGGCATGAAGCGCTGAGCCATATCCTCGGCCTGCTCGTTCTCGAAAACGGGATCTTTCTCGGTGCGCAGATTCTGGTGCCGGGAATGCCTGTTCTGATCGAGATCGTGATCCTTTTCGATCTGCTTATCGTCGTGGCCTGTTTCGGCGTGCTCGTTCAGTACCTCGTCGCTCACGTCGGTAGTACGAGCAGTCTCGAACTCAAGCGATTGGTGGGATAGCGATGACTGGCGCATTGCTCCTTGTCATGATGATTGCGCCGGCGGCGTCGGCATTGGGCTGTTTCCTCCTACGCGCGCGCGGCGCGGCTGAGAAACTCAATCTGGCCGCAAGCATCATGGTCTTCGTGACCGCCATTCCTCTCACAATAATGAGTGCACGCGGGCCTTATCACTACTGGGCCGACTACATCGTCCTCGATATGCCGGGAGCGTGGGTCACGCTGTGCACAGCGATCGTCTATCTTCTCGCGTCGATCTATGCGGTCGGATACATGCGGCTTCTCCCTGAAGAAGAGGAGAAGCTCTGGAGCTTCTATGCTCTGTTTTCCGGTTTTGCTCTGACCGTCCTGTTCAGCACGGTCATGAACAATGCCGGGCTCTACTGGATCGCGATCGAGCTGACGACGCTCGTGAGCACCTTTCTGGTCGGGTTCGAACGCGCCGCTGAAAGCATCGAAGCAGCCTGGAAGTACATCATCATCGTGTCGGCTGGGATCAGCTTGGCCCTCCTGGGGACCGTGCTGTTCTACTGGAGTGGAAGCTTCGTCCTCGGCCCAGTTTACGACATGACTTGGGGCGCCTTGCAGCAGGCCGGGTCCAAAATGAACCCGACGCTGGTCACGCTCGCCTATCTGCTGGTGTTGGTCGGATATGGCACAAAGGTCGGCCTCGCTCCGATGCACAGCTGGCTGTCCGACGCCCATAGCGAAAGCCCAGCTCCGGTTTCGGCGATGTTATCGGGCGCGCTGCTCAACGGCGCGATGCTGGGAATCGTCCGCTACCTGGCGATCTGTGATGCGGCAGGAGTCGGCTCGTTCGCGCGCACTGTGCTTGTCGCGTTGGGCGTTCTATCGCTCCTCATTGGAGCGCTCTTCATCGTTCGCCAGGATGGCATCAAGCGACTGATGGCTTATTCAAGCGTCGAGCACATGGGAGTCGTGGCGCTCGGCTTCGGTTTCGGCGGCCTCTTCGGTGTCGCTGGAGCGCTCTACCACATGCTCAACCATTCTTTGAATAAGTCGCTCATGTTCTTTGGCGCCGGCAATGTGATGCGTAGCTTTGGAACGAAGGACATTCGCGACATCCGAGGTGTGTGGACGCGCTTTCCGGTGCAAGGGAGCCTTTGGCTTGCCGGAGCTGCCGCGATCACAGGCGCTCCTCCATTTGGTCTCTTCCTGAGCGAGCTCGTCATTCTACGCGCCGGTCTCGAACGCGGCTATGACTGGGCAGTCTATACCATGATCGTCCTGCTGATCGTGATTTTCGTGGGATTCCTGAATCATTTCCGTGAGATGTATTTTGACCGTGAGCCGGAAGCGATAGTCGAACTCCTGCCGCTCAGCCGCTGGTGCGTAGCACCGATGTGGTTCGCTCTCGCTCCGCTTCTGCTCTTCGGCGTGTGGTGGCCGCCCGCCATGTGGGAGCACTTTACCGCGATTGGTCGCGTCCTGAAGATTGGCCTGCCATGACTGCACCGCAACATATATCGCTCACCGCCGAGCAGCTCCGCGATGCCGCCTCTCGTCTGCACGAGAGAGGCGGCCGGATGCAGATGGGTTACGCGTGGTATCCCGAACCCAACCGACTCGAATTGCGCTACGTGGTGACGGAGCCCGATCAATATCTCTTTGGGATTTGGCGCTGCGAACCACGCGGCCCTGTCCCGAGCCTCGCCGGAATCTGGCCGTTGATGGGTTGGCACGAGCGTGAGATTTCTGACCTCTTCGGCATTGAGTTTGTCGATCACCCGCAACCGCATCGGTTGGTCTTGCATGACGGTGTGAATCCCATACGGCCGCCGTTCGATCCAGCCTATCCGCAAGACACCGCACTGCAGGCCGAGCCGACCAAGCAATCCATTCCGGAAATTGCCGGAGCGGAAGCCGACGTACAGCTGCTACCCTTCGGTCCGGTTCGCGCCGACGTTGTGGAATCCGGCGAATTCATCTTCTTCTATATCGGGGAAGCGATCCTGCACTACCATCCGCGCCTGTTTTTCAAGCATCGCGGAATGGAGAAGCGATTCGAAGGTCTCCCGGCCGAACGTGGTGTGGTGCTGGCCGAGCGTGTTTCAGGCGTCGGGAGCGTGGCGCACGCGCTCGCCTACTGCCAAGCCGTCGAAGCCGCGGCAAATTGTGCCGTTCCTCCACGCGCCCAATTTTTCCGTGTCCTGCTCGCAGAATTAGAACGGCTCTACAATCACCTGCATTATCTCGGACATCTCTGCCACACAACGACGCTCAAGGTCGGTGAAGCCGAAGGCAAGTTGCTCGAAGAGCGTGCCAAGCAGCTCAATGCAAGGCTAACCGGGAGCCGGTTTCTCCGCAGCATTCTGACGATCGGCGGACTTCGCCGCGACTTGTCGCCGAAGGGGTGGCTTGGTCCGGAGCTTGAGGCTTTGCGAGAGGCCTATTCGATCTACGCTCGCCATCTCGAAAATACGGACAGCCATCTCGACCGGCTGATTACGACTGGCAAGCTCAATCGTCGTGTCGCCTTCGATCAGGGCGCAACCGGTCCGGTCGATCGTGCCTCCGGTCTCGACCGCGATCTTCGGCGCGATCATCCTTATGCCGCCTACGGAAACCTTCCGCTAGCCGTTGCCGTTCGCGAGGCCGGCGACGCTCACGCGCGAGCCCAGGTTAGAATGGCAGAAATTGATGCGAGCATCGCCCTGATGCAACGGGCGCTCCTTCTGCTGCCCGATGGCCCAATTCGGTCGGAATATTCAATCTCGCCAAGATCCGAAGGGCTGGGGTGGAGCGAGTCGCCGCGCGGTACGTTGTTTTATGCTGTGCACTTCGATGGCGAGGGCAAGCTTGCGCGCGTCAAGATCAAATCGCCTTCGTTTTCGAACTGGCGGGTGTTTCCCCACACCGTGCACGACAGCAACATGATGGATTACGCGATCAACGAAGCAAGCTTTGGGCTGACGATCGCCGGCTGTGATCGATAGGAGTCAACGGAATGCCGCTTTGGACCCTGATCGGCTTGTGGGACGGCAAACAAACCGTGCCGTGGCCCTTGGCCGATGGCGAAAATGGCCAAACCGGGCTGTTGGGCATGCCCCGCTATCATCCGGAGCTGTGCAAGCAAGACTGTCAAGCATGCGCTGACGCCTGTCCGACTCAGGCGATCACAATGAAAATGACGGGCGAAGCCGGAAGACGGTTGAAAGTGGACTACGGTCGCTGCGTTGTCTGTCAGCTCTGCACCGAGGCTTGTCCAACTGGCGCAATGGCGTCATCTCAGGAGTGGGCCTTTGGTGTTCGAGAACGCGAGGATTTGGTCTGGAGAGATCGACGAACCGCCGGGGTTGCCGGTGACGACAAGAGACGCAAGGCATTTCGGCGCAGTCTGCATATTCGGCACGTCGATGCCGGCTCGTGCAACGGTTGCGAGTCCGAGCTGCAGGCCTTGAACAATCCCTTCTACAACCTGCATCGACTTGGCATTTTCTTCACCGCGTCGCCGCGCTTCGCCGATCTGTTGCTGGTGACAGGACCGGTGACGTACGCCATGCTCAATCCATTGCGCGCAACATATGACGCCATGCCTGAGCCGCGTTGGGTCATGGCCGTTGGCACATGCGCTGTATCGGGCGGCGTCGCAGAGGGGGGCTATTCCTGCGGCCACGGACTCGAAGGCGTGCTTCCGGTCGACGTCTATCTTCCCGGCTGTCCTCCCAATCCGGCGGCGATCATCCATGCATTGATGATGTTCCTCAACCGCATGCCGCAACGTGTTCAGGGAGGCCAACTTGTCGAATGAATTCATGGCGGCGGCCTTCATTGCGTGGATACTCACGGCGCTTGTTTCGCTTCTTGGGCGTGGATTCATCGTGGCGCGGATTCTGCTCGTTGCTGGTTGCGTCGCCGGCATCATTGCTGCCGTCATAGGATTGCCGGACGGTCCCGCCGCCGTTCTTTTGCCAACGCAACTTGCCGGCCAATCGGTCAGCTTTCGCCTTACGCCAGATGCGCTGTGGCTCTTCGGCTTTGGGCTGGCGCCAGCGACGCTGGCCTGTGGTTTGGCAACGCCCTCCCGCCAGGGTCAGGCGGGCTGGCTCTTTGGTGCTGCCAGCAGCCTTATTGGTGCCTTGGGCGTATTTGGCGTCCAAGATGGTATGTCATTCCTGATCGCATGGGAGATCATGAGTTTTGGCGGTGCCATCATGATCCTGAGCGAGAAATTATCTGCGGAGGTCGGTAAGCCGGTCTTGTTCATGCTCGGGCTCCTGGAAGCCGGAGCGCTGGCTCTTATTGTTGCAATTCTGTTGCTGGCGTACCCAGTTCAATCTTTCGCTTTTCAAGATTTCCAAGGCGCCGCGACCGCCCTTCCACACGCTGTCGTTATCATCGTCGGCATACTGCTGGTCGTTGGGTTCGGCGCGAAGCTCGGACTGTTGCCGTTCTACGAGTGGTTCCCCGGTGTCTATGGTGCCGGCAGCGGCGCTTCAGGAGCGTTGTTGTCAGGCGTCGTAATGAACGCGGCCTTCTTTGCATTGAGCCGCGGATTGCTCGGCTGGACGCCTGGTTCTCCCATGCTCGGAGCAGCGGAATTAGGAATGTTTATTATCATTGTTGCGGTCATTAGCACCATCTTGACCGCACTTTACGCGTTTCAAGAAGAAGACTGGCGTGCGCTCCTTAGCTTTTCCTCAGCGGAGAACGCTTCGATCGCCGTTGCGATGCTTGGCGCGACTCTGATGTTTCGTGCCGACGGTCATCAGGAACTTGCAAGCTTAGCTTGGACGGTAGCGTTGCTTCACTTGGCCGGCCACGCCCTTGCCAAGGGCGGATTGTTCCTCGCAGCTGACGGCGTGTATCGCGCGACAGGCGGATACACTATCTTCCACACCGATTTGTTGCGTCATAGCTCCTGGGTCTTTGGGCTCGGCGCGTTGGCTGCCGCCATGAGCCTTGCGGCAATGCCCCCGCAGGCCGGTTTCGTGAGCGAGTGGTACGTCTTTCAAACCGTCTTCCAGGGGTTCCATCTTGACACGCTCGCGGGCCGCCTGGTCATGGCGCTTGCCGGTGCAGGGCTTGCACTGACTGTCGCGGTCGCTTTCGCAACTTTCGTGAAGGTGTTCGGGATCGGACTGCTTGGACGGTCGGCACGCTCAAGCACCTCGATATCGTCCGGCCCGACGATTGCGGTTGGCTTGCTTGGGTTGGGCGTGCTCGCTCTGGCAGTCGGAATGCCGCTCTGGCTTGACGCGTTGCGGGTCGCTGTCGCTTCCAACTTCGGCACTCAGGCGGCGCGCGATATGCATGATGGACTTTTGCTGGTGCCGCTGACTGCAAAGTTTGCCTTCATTTCGCCAACGCTGCTCGTTGTCGTAATGCCACTCCTTGCAATCATTCCCATCGTCTTGGTGCTAGCCAACCGGCATTTTGCGGTGCGTCGTGCACCTGTCTGGTACGGGGGCTTTGATCAAGATCCCGAACGGGCCTCAACGACCGCGCTCACATTTTCGAATGCGCTAAGAACCTTTTACAGCTTCATCTATCGCCCGACAGAAGAGATCGAAAGAGAGGCGCATGGCGCGGATTACTTCATCCACCGACTGGTGTTTACACATGATGTGGCGCCGATTTTTGGCCCCTATCTATTTTCGCCGGCGACGCGCGTCGTCTATTACGTGGCCAACAAGCTCAGAGCATTGCAGTCAGGACACCTGAATTTCTATCTCGCTTTGATTGGCGGGCTATTGATCATCATCCTGGCCCTGACTCTCCCTTAATTGTTCGAGCGCTTCTGAAATGTGGACATACATTGCGATCGCCGTGGGCGGCACATGCGGATGCTGGGCACGGTATGGGATGACCAATCTGATTCAAAGCATTTACGGACGAGACTTTCCTTACGCGACCCTCAGCATCAATGTGCTGGGCAGCTTCCTGATGGGATTTCTGTTCATCGAAACGCTCGAACGATTGACTATAACGCCGGAATTGAGAAGCGGAGTCTTGACCGGCTTTCTTGGCGGCTTCACCACGTTTTCGACCTTCTCGATGGAGACACTGCTGCTCGTCGAACAAGGATATGGGGCGAGGGCTGGCCTCTATTTCCTGTTGTCTGGTGGGCTTGGTTTTATTGCGGCCTTTGCGGGCGCGTACATCGCTCGCAATCTGTAACAGCGAGGCTGTCATGGAAAACGAAGTCACCGTGGTCAGGATCTATCTGAAGGAATCCGATCATGGCCGCCGGAAGGCGCTCATGGAGGAAGTTCTCAACGTCTTGCACGACCAACACCGAGTCCACGGCGTCGTCGTGTTCCGTGGGATTGCGGGATTCGGCAGTAAAGGTTCCGTACACGCCGCCGATATTTTGCGGCTGATGGTGGACCTGCCGATCGTCATCGAGTTCTATGATGAGCCCGCGGTCGCACAGGCTGCTATTGCCTTGCTCAACGAGCTCGTGCCGGCGGGGCATATCGTCCACTGGCAGGCCTCCTGTCCAAATTTTGGCGCGGCGAAACGATGAGCTTTGATTGCCAAGAATCCACCGATCCCGAAAAATAGGATCGTAAGCCCGGCGATGCTAAGGACGTGCGCTCACGGTATGAAATTCCTGCTCAGCCGTCTTTTGGAACGAGTTCAGCCCCCCATGCAAAACCGATCGCTAGCAAGACTGCAACGATGATTGCCAAAACAAAGCTCTTCATATTGCCCCCCTTAGCTGTTTCGCGCCCTGAAGCGACATTCACCTCATCAAAAGTTAAGGCGGCCCGAATTGCCTGAACTCACACACAACATCGAGATAAAGCTGCCGTTTGAACGAAACAATGAGGTCCGGCAGCTGCTCGATGGGAACCCATTTCCATGCCGAAAACTCCGGGTGATCACCGGCAATGTTGATGTCGCCATCGGTTCCGTTAAAACGCATCACAAACCACTTTTGCTGCTGGCCGCGCCACCGGCTCCGCTCGCCCCAACGCTCACGCATTTCAGGCGGTAGCTCGTACCGGAGCCAATTCTTGCTCTCTGCGATCACGTGCACCTTGTCGGTGCCAACCTCTTCCTTCAGCTCCCGGAGTGCCGCTGCACGCGGGTCTTCGTCGCCATCAATCCCACCCTGCGGCATTTGCCAAGCTTCATGCTGGGCATCGACTCGCTGACCGACAAAGACTTCGTTGCGGTCGTTGAGGAGCATAATGCCGACGCCTTTTCGAAATGCGCCATCGTCGTCGTCCTCTATTGAGACTTCGTTCCCAGCGGCTCGATCACTGCCGGCTGCCAGTTCTGCCGCCACGTGCTTCAACAAGTTCCGCAGCTCATGCTCTTCGACCTTGTCTGATTTCATCACTGTCCAAATGATTGGATCGGACAGCAACTCCTCCAAGCTCGGTTCATGGCGCTGATCTGATTTGTCCCGCATGTCATACCCCGGCTCCGTGAGTTCGGGACTAAGCGGCAGAAGCACACTACCCGACCTCTCGGTAGCGTCGCGCGCGTTCTCGCGCCCGCCTCGAAGCGTTGCAGGAGTCATCAGCTGCCATGCGGTTAAACGGGAGACTCCATTCCCGTGCAGTAGGCTAGAAGGCTTCGAAAAGATCGTCAATCGAGCTATGAGACCATCAAGCCCATTGTCCGGGACGCGTCGCGGGTATACGGTGGTTCCCACGACAGCAAACTTGACGTCATCCATGACCCCGGCGAAACTCAACTTGGGAATGGGGTCTCCCTTCAACCGCTGATCGGCTGATGACTCCTACTGCGCGACAGGCGCGGTGGGGAGAGCTATGCCCTTTGGGAGTATAGGCATATCGGGCCCGCCGCTAGCAGCAGGCGAGAGCGGGACATGTTGCAGAAGACGCTCGATCAAGTCATCAAAATCGGCAGACTGACGGTCGTCACGCCAGACAACACCCGGTGGCAATTCGGCGAGGTACCTGCCGGTGAACCTCAGCTTGACGTCGTCGTTCGGCTCAAAGGCGCACTAACGCCGCTAAAGCTCGCGACCAATCCCGATCTTTATCTCGGTGAATGCTATATGGCTGGTACCTTATTGATTGAGCAGGGGACCCTGTGGGACCTCGTCGATATCTGCGGCCGAAACCTGGCGCGTAAACCGCAATTCAGAGGCACATGGCTCGCTGCCACTGCCAAGGCGGTCTTGCGTCGACTTCTGCAATACAATCCCATCCAGACCGCTCGGCGCAACGCCGCACACCATTACGATTTGTCATCTCATCTTTATCAGCAATTCCTCGACACCGATCTTCAATACTCCTGTGCCTACTTCCGAGATCCTCGGCTATCGCTCGAGGAGGCGCAGGACGCTAAGAAACAACACCTTGCTGCCAAGCTTCTGTTGCAGCCCGGACAACGGGTGCTCGATATAGGTTGCGGATGGGGCGGCCTTGCTCTTTCGTTGGCGCAGGCAGAACGCGTGCGAGTCGTTGGCGTCACGCTCTCCTGCGCCCAATTCACCATTGCGCAGCAGCGCGCCCGCCAAGCGGGCCTCGAAAAGCGGGTCACGTTCGAGTTGCGCGACTATCGCGAAATCGAGGGGAAGTTCGATCGCATCGTGTCGGTCGGCATGTTCGAGCACGTCGGAACGCCTCACTACACTCAATTCTTCGACGCTGTGTCGCGGTTGCTGGGCGATGACGGTATTGCCGTCGTCCATTCTATCGGTCGGAAGGACGGCCCTGACATCACCAGCGCCTGGATCCGAAAATACATCTTTCCAGGCGGCTACATCCCCGCACTCTCCGAGGTGTTGCCAGCCATCGAGCGGACGGGTCTCTGGATGACAGACCTCGAGATCCTTCGACTTCACTACGCGCAAACCCTGCGCCATTGGCGAGAACGCTTCTTGGCAAAGCGGCGACAGTTCAGCGAGCTCTATGACGAACGCTTCTGTCGGATGTGGGAGTTCTATCTCGCGATTAGCGAAATGAGTTTTCGCTACGGCGGATTGATGGTCTTTCAAGCCCAACTTGCCCGTGGAATTGACGCAGTTCCACTAATCCGCGACTACCTGTTTGAACATGAATACCGCGCCCAGCATGTCAGGGCCGCGGAGTAAACCTGGAAGGCCCCTGACGTGCTCACCCGAACGAGGTCGATCCCGTGGCGCAATCACATTCCTCAGGCACATCGCATTGTCCATTCTGTACGATGGATCCGTCACATGTGCTGACGGGCAATGACATTGTTTTCGCCGTCCGTGATATTTATCCTGTTACGCCACTCCACACACTCGTGCTGCCTCGTCGCCACGTGCCGACGTATTTTGACCTGAACCGGCGCGAAACCGCGGCAGTGGATGATCTGCTGAAGCAACTTCGCAATGATATCCTCAATGACGACAGCACGGTGCAAGGATTCAACATCGGCATCAATATCGGCGTCGTTGCCGGCCAGACGATCCTCCATTGTCATGTTCACCTGATCCCGCGTCGACACGGCGACGTTCCCGATCCGTGGGGCGGCGTGCGCGCGATCATCCCTGGCAAGGCTCGTTATCCCAGCTCCGGCTCCGGATGAGCCGCCTAAGGCAATTTTCCGTGGCCTGCAAAGTGTTCTTAGATAACAGGGCACCGCAGAAGAGAGGTAACCATGCGCGCGGCAGTTAGGGGTAGGGTTCACCGTATAGATGCTTATCCCGGCACGTCGTCCCGACGACGTAACCACGATATGGCCGCCGCGTAATGGGTGATCGATGGATTGCTGTGTTGCTGCTCGGCATCGTCGAGGGGTTGACCGAGTTCATTCCCGTGTCATCCACCGGGCATTTGATTCTTGTTGGGTCGCTGATACGCTTTCAGAGCGAGTTCGGTACGCTGTTCGAAGTCGTCATCCAGCTCGGTGCAATCCTGGCTGTCTGTCTCTATTCTGCCCCGAAGTTGTTAAGCGTCGCGCGAGCCCTTCCACGAGACCCACAAGCCCGGCGGTTTGTGGTTGCCCTCACCGTAGCATTTCTCCCGTCCGCCTTCTTCGGTCTTGCCCTGCACGGCTTTATCAAAAGCGTGCTGTTCTCGCCCGCGGTCGTTGCCGTGAGTTTGACGCTCGGCGGCATCGCGATCCTGGTCATTGAACGGCTGGCGCCTTTGCCGCGGTGCCACCGTATCGAAGAAATGCCGATGCGGACGGCTCTCGCAATTGGGCTGTGCCAGGTCCTTTCCATGATTCCGGGGGTCTCGCGCGCCGGCGCCACTATTCTCGGCGGCGTTGCGCTGGGCGTCGACCGCCGCACGGCAACCGAGTTTTCGTTTTTTCTCGCTATCCCGACGATGCTCGGCGCGGCCGCGGTCGATCTTTGGAAAACGCCGGCGGCGCTTGATCGCCAGTCCTGGACGCTCATCGGCATTGGCTTCGCAGCCGCGCTTGTTGTTGCGCTTATCGTCGTCCAATGGTTTATGCGATTCGTCAGCCGGCACGGGTTTTCAATCTTCGGTTGGTATCGAATTGCGATGGGCATTGCGATGGCCGCTCTGCTCATCGTCCGATGACCATCAGGTGGCGCCTCGCTCGGGAGCCAGCTCTCTCGCTCTCCGCCTGAAAAAACTACCCCGCCTCGCGGAATCTCACTGCCGCTTCTAAATCCACCGAAACCAGCTGCGACACACCGCGCTCGGCCATGGTGACACCGAACAAACGGTTCATGCGCGCCATGGTGATCGGATTGTGGGTGATGATCACGAAACGTGTATCCGTTGTCCGTGCCATTTCATCAAGCAGGTCGCAGAAACGCTCTACATTGTGGTCATCAAGCGGCGCTTCCGCCTCGTCCAACACGCAGATCGGTGCGGGATTCGTCAGGAACACCGCGAAGATCAGCGCCAACGCCGTCAGCGCTTGCTCGCCGCCGGACAGCAACGAGAGCGTCGAGTGCTTTTTGCCGGGGGGCTTCGCCAGAATTTCCAGGCCGCCCTGCAGCGGATCCTCGCTCTCCACGAGCCGCAATTCAGCGGTGCCGCCGCCGAACAACTGCGTAAACAAATGCTGGAAGTGCTTGTTGACTTGTTCGAATGAAGCCAGCAGCCGCTCGCGTGCCTCGCGATTGAGATTCTGGATACCTTGGCGGAGCTTGGAGATCGCAGCGACCAGATCGTCGCGCTCAGTGGTGAGCGAGGTGTGTTGGGTCTCTACCTCGCGCAGCTCTTCCTCGGCACGCAGATTGACGGCGCCGAGCCGTTCGCGCTCCCGGCGCAGACGCTCAAGCTTCTCCTCGATTTCGGGCAGCGTGGGCAGCTCTTCGCCCGTCTTGATTTCGGCCAGCTCCGCGGCCGCGGGCGGCGCGATCTCCAGCATGTCATGGATTTCGCGGCCGACGTCGGACAGCCGGCGCTTGGCCCCTTCGAACTTTTCCTCGGCGCGCGCGAGCTCTTCGCGTGCGGCGCTGGCCGCCTCGAGCGCCGTGCGGGCGTCGCGGTCGGCCTCGGCGAGCTTGGTCTCCGCCTCCTGCAGCCGGTCGGCGCAGGCGCGCCGCTCGGCTTCCGCCAGTTCGATCTCGCTGATCAGCGAGCTGCGCTTTTCGGCGAACATCTGCGGCGCGTTCTGCAATTCGGTCAGGTCGCGCCGGGTTTCGGCGATGCGATTATCCAGCGTGGCGATCTGGTTGCGGGCACCGTCCTGGCGCTGCACCCATTCGGCCTTATCGGTGGCGAGCTGGACGAGCCGGCGATCGGCGACCTCGGCCTCGCGCGCGATCGCCTGCCGCTCGGCGCGCACTTCGGTCAAACGCCCGCGCTTGCCGGCGATATCCTCGCGCACGGCGGTAAGCCGGGTTTCCAGATCGGTGGCGGGCGCCGGCGCGGCGAGGGCACGCTCAGATTCGGCCTTGGCGGCGTTGGCCTCGTCGCGATTGGCGGTGAGACGCGCACGCGCCTCCTCGAGCGCAGAGAGGCGGGCGGCGTGGCGGTTCGCTTCCCGCTCGGCCGCCTCGTGGCGATCGCGCGCGGCATTCCCCTCGCGCTGACGCTCGCGCGCGGCATTGCGGGCCTGTGCTTCGGCGGCCGCGGCCGACTGCGCGGCGGCATGGGCAGCCGCTACGACGCCGCGGGCAGTTTCCGCGTCGGCGCGCGCGACCTGCAGCTCGGCTTCGATATCGACGAGGCGACCGCGTTCCGCCAGGCGGCGTGCCGCGCCGGTCGGCGCGTGCGCGGCGGCGGCAAAGCCGTCCCAGCGCCAGAGGTCGCCTTCCGGTGACACCAACCGCTGACCGGGCTTGAGCTGCGCGGCGACGGCCGGGCCGTTCTCCCGGCTGATGACGCCGATCTGATTGAGGCGGCGGGCGACCTCGGCCGGCGCCTGCACGCGCGCCAACAACGACTCCGCGCCTTCCGGCAGAATCGGGTCGAAGGGACCGATGGCGGAGCCCATCCAGCGCATTGGCGCGGACGGATCGGCGGGCGCATCGAGATCGTCGCCGAGCGCGGCGCCGAGCGCTTTCTCGAATCCCTTCTCCACCGCGATGTGATCTATTACCGGCGGCCACAGGTTCTTGTTCTCGACCGCCAGCACCTTGGACAAGGTCTTCGCCTCGGTCTCCAACCGCTGTACGCGGCGCTCCGCTTCGGCGAGCGGGGCGCGCGAGGCCTCGAGCTGCTGGCGCGTTCTGGCGTGCGCGGCCTCTGCCCCGACCGCGGCGGCGTCGGCGCCGGCGATGGCGGCCTGCATCTCGACGACCGCAGCGGCGAGCGCGGCAAGGTCGGGATCGGCGGCGGCCTGCAGTGCCGCCAGTTCCCCCGCGATGCCGGCGATTTCGCTCTCCAGCCGGGCGGCGCGTTCGCCATGCTTGCGCGCGGCGTTCTGCAACTGGTGACGCTGCGCGGTGAGGTCGGCGAGGTTTGCGGTCAGTTCGGCAAAGATCGCCTCGGCTGCGTTAAGTTCGCTGTCGGCCTCGGCAACCTTGGCATCGATCCCGCTGCGTTGGCCGGCGCTTTCGCGCGCCTCGCTGTGAATGATTTCTTCCTCGGCGGCGAGCCGGGCGAGGGCGGCTTCCGCGTCCGCCGCGAGTTGTTTTTCGCGCTCGCTGTCGGCGGCGAACTGCTTCAAGCGCAGCTCCAGCTCGGCGATACGGTCCTTCGCGCGCTGTTCCTCGCGATCGAGGTCCTGGCGCGCGACGTTGAAACCGTGCAGGGCGGCGCCGGCGCGCGCTTCGGCTTCGCGTAGGGTCGGCAGCTCGGCCGCGACCAGCGCCTGCCGCTTGGAGGCTTCCGCCTCCGCCGCGACGCGGTCGGCGACGGCGCGCACGCAGGCGTCTTTGACGTGCTCGGCTTCGGTCACCCCGACGTTCGTCGCCGTCCAGCGTAGGTGGTAGAGCATCGCCTCGTTCTTGCGCACCTGCGCGGAAACGGTGCGATAGCGGACCCCCTGCTTGGCCTGCTTTTTCAGGCCGTCCATCTGGGCGGCGAGCTGGCCGATGACGTCGTCGAGCCGTGTCAAGTTGGCTTCTGTCGCTTTCAGGCGCAATTCGGCCTCATGCCGGCGAGCATGCAAACCGGCGATACCAGCGGCTTCTTCCAGCACGTGGCGGCGCTGCTCAGGCTTGGCCTGAACGATCTCAGCAATGCGTCCCTGGTGTACCAACGCCGGTGACCGCGCGCCGGTGGAGGCGTCGGCGAACAGAATCTGCACGTCGCGCCCGCGAACCTCCCGTCCATTGATGCGGTAGCAAGAGCCGGCCTCACGCTCAATGCGACGGGCGATTTCCAGCACGTCGTCGTCATTGAAGGTGGCGGGCGCCGAGCGGTCGGAATTGTCGATCCGGATCGCCACTTCGGCATGGTTGCGGGCCGGACGGGCGGTTGAGCCGGAGAAGATCACATCGTCCA
Source organism: Hyphomicrobiales bacterium (assembly GCA_021323775.1). Classification (GTDB taxonomy): domain Bacteria; phylum Pseudomonadota; class Alphaproteobacteria; order Rhizobiales; family Xanthobacteraceae; genus JAJPKK01. Next base: position 16,278 of record JAJPKK010000001.1, on the reverse strand, counting down.
TGGACGAAGCACGCATGGACTTGAACGAAGACTCGCCCATGACCCACTTGATCGCTTCGACTAGATTCGATTTGCCGCAGCCGTTGGGTCCGACCACGCCAGTGAGCCCTGGCTCGATCAGGAAGTCGGTCGCATCAACGAATGACTTGAATCCAACCAAGCGCAAGCGCGTAAGTTTCATCCCGCTGCCTCGACCATTTGTGGCGGCGACCGCAGGACTGCATCTCTCGCCCAGCGTCCCATCGCCGGCCGCACCTTGGTGTCGTATTTGACGCGTTCAGCGACTCAGTACGCACGATTGCGGTGAGGAACTAGAAAAAGCCTCGAAACACCAAATAGTTATGGCGCATTGATAGTTTTCTCTACCTGTCTGCAGTCAAAGACCGCAGACAGGACCACGGAATGACGACCGCACGGCTGCGAAGAGCGACGGACTTACGCCTGTTGCGCTGGCTCTCCTAGATGTTCACGCGGCATCAGCCGACAAGCACTAGATGCGTCCGCTCTTCGCGTTGCGTTTCATCTTGGTTTCGATGCGCCGGCAGTTGCAGCACAATCGCGTGCTGTCCAAGACGGAGACGCGTCACTAGCACGATCTTGCCGTTTGCGAATTCCAGAGCATCGTGGTGCGTATCCTGTCTCGTCGTATTGATCTGACGAAAACGCGCCATGGTCTGTCCAAGCTTTCCGAAGCGGAGACTTGGGACCAACCGGGCAAATGGATGATCGCACTCGGCTTCCTGTTTGAACGCAAGCTCGGTGCCCGGCAGCAGGCACACGGCCACGTTTGGTTCGCCGACGGCGCAGAAACCCCGTGTGATGGAGTTGACGAAGTTTGTCGTAATAAGTTCGTCGCCGACCTGCGCCGGCCGCGAAACGACATTGTGCAGACTGTAATCACACATCGAAGGCGCTCCATTTTTGCTAGCTGTCAGCAGAAGATGCGGGTCCTTTGTTCAATCAGACTCCTTTCCCGCGAGTCATCGACCCGCGCGGCAGAGACAACGTCAAGGCAGATATCGCGGTGGGAAGTTTCGTCCGACCATTTTAGTCGGGCGATGCCTTATGTCCGTTGGAAGAGCGGGGAAGTCGCAAAGCAGCACTTCCAACGATGGCTCTTCGGCCACAGACGCCGGCAACAAAAAACCCACCTCTCGGTGGGTTCAAAAAAAGACCCCACCGCGACGATCCGCGGTAGGAGTCATCAGCCTTTCGGCAGGTCAGGGCGACTCCATGCCCGACTGATACGCTACCAAATTCGATCTTATCGTCAAGACGTGCATGGCACCTTAAGCACAACAGACCGACGGGGCTCAGGGCTCACGTGCGGCCACGGAACTTCAACCAGAGTGTCACCGTTGTACGCTCGTTATCGCCGCCGCCGTCCCAGTACGATGTTGACGAAGAATGGACCCATGACATCCGTCGAGGCACACTGGTTCGCTGCTCTCCCCGCCGGCCTGCCATCCGACTTTGACTATGCCGTCATCCGATCTGTTGATGACGCCCGATCACTTATGCTGGTTTTGCCAAACTGCGACCGTGGAAGAGCAGCAGTCGGCCTCTACGAGCATCGCTGGCTCGTCGGCTCCGAGGCTGCATATTATGCCCTTTTGGCAGCGTGGGATCATGATGAGCACGAAGCCATTGCTGCCTTCGGGTCAGCCGAGCGATTCGCGCTCTGAAGAACGTTGCGCCGGCTCTGACACTAAATCCATCCAAAAGCGTGTCAGCTTGGCGTGGCGTCACTGTCGACAAGGCCGAATACAGGCGTGCCGCCTTGGGTCTATCATGGACGTGGAGCAGGGACATCGCGTGCTGGTTTGCGACGCGCTACTACGTGCCAGAACTTCAGCCTTCCGCTTGTCCTCTGGTGTTTCATGCTGATCTTGATCGCCGCGCGATTGTCGCGATCCATAACGGACGTTGCGAGCAAGAGCTGCTGGTCGATCCCCAACTTCTGTTGGATCACAACATCACCGTTGCCACACGTGCCGCCATTCGGCTCGCCGATTTCCGCCCGGACAGCGACGCCGTGAACCGGTCGATCGCCAGATGGCGACGGGCTGCCCAACGATATGAAGCTTGGAAGCATCATCGGAACTCTATAAATCGTTGGCGACATTCGATCTCGAACCATCAATAGTCGTTATTTTCAGCCGAGCCCGTCATTGCTGAACACGTGCTCAGCTTTCGCTGTCCGAAGCAATCCAACTACCCCGCGACCTGGTCATCTTCTGCGACATCGACCGGCCATTTGACTCGGCAAGAGCCACGGTCATCACGCCAGCGGATGCTCCGAGAAAACAACCGGCAATGACGTCGCCGAGAAAATGATAGTTCGCGCCGATCAATCCAATGGACACAGCCACGGCGCAGAGGGCATACAAAGCGCGCAATTTTGGATAGCAAAGCCAGAGCACTGACATCACCGCACAAATCGCTGTGGCATGTCCCGATGGAAACGCATCGAAGCCGGCGCCACCGTGGAACGGATGGAAACCATAAATTCCGTCCCGAATGAACGATGGATTATCGTGTGCCCATGTTTCAGGCCAGGTACGCCCAAAGGCGAACTTGAGTTGGTCCTTTATTGCTCGCGCCGCGATGAGACTGATGCTGCCCAGCGCCGCGACCCGGCCGGGCGTCGATAGCGATCGACCGGTCAAAGCTCGTGCACCAAATGCGACAAGCAGCAGAACCGCAATTAGGGGAAACCACTCGGGGATCAAGGTTAGGCGATCAAACACCCAATAGTCTCGCAGGTAGCTGTGTGAAAACAGTGCTAACGGTCGATCGATCCAAATGTATGAACCCGCCACAGCCCCAGCGATGGCCGCGAGGCTAATAAGCCAAGCCTTTAGGTCGATCATGGTGCATTCCCCAACGATTGCGGCGCTGCGAAAATGTGCGACTAAGCGCGCGGACCGGTCGCATCTAAGGCGCGTGGAGGTCTATGGCCGTGGCCCCGATGGCATTACGCCGTTGCAGATTGCCATCATATCAGTCGTGATTTGGGTTAGATCCTCGATCAACCGCACGACTTCCGCAGTACCTTCGGAAGTGAGCGGGCCAAAAGCAGCCAAACCTTTCGGTCGGATCTCGTAGAGAGATATTTCCGCAAACTCGATCGCCGTCTTGAAAGCGGCTATGGCGCTGGTTGAAGGCTCTATTGCGACCTGTTGCCGTTCGAGAAATTGTCGTAGCACGTTGCGGAACCGCATAAGTTGCCCTTTCAGTGCAACTTGCTGTGCCGGCATAACGTCCAACACGTATTCTGGGCAAAGAGCTTGATCATTGGCTTCGCCAGTGGCGGCGCGAAGGGCGTTTTCCAGACTCTGATCCATGTATTTGAACGTTGCCACGAGACAGCGCGTCTGTGCTTGATTGAAAATCATCTTCGGTCCCTGCCTTCATGACCCCGAAATCGACCGCAGCCTCTCGCCGAGTGACGGAGGCAGGTACCGTACAACTAGGGAGATATGGGCGAAACACGGTGATGAGCGCAGGTGAATCGGCTCTACGGCCGTGCGCCAAAGATCCTCTTGGAGGTGCGTATTATGATCACAACATCGGTATTGTCGGATCATCATTATAACAATGCTCGGATCCTCCAGGCTGGACGCCCCCAGCGAGAAATCTATCGCACGCTGCGGTGACGCCGTGCAGCGAGCGCGATGTTGCCGAGCAGAATGACAAGGCAGCCAATAAATAGAATCGGTCCGCTCCACTCCCCCGACACGCCAATGCGCGGCAGAATCAATCCGACGGCCGCACACCAGAGGACGAGCGCGAGCGCCAAGCTGCCATCGTCGACGAATAAGCCCCACAGCTCACGCAGGGCGGTAACAAGCGCGCTCATGCTGCATCTCCAATGACCACGGGAATGCGCCGTCCGCGTGCCAATCGTGACGCCACAAGAGCTGTGACGAGAAGAAGGCATGCCAGCACGACGATCGCGAGGTCTTCCCCTGGCCAACCAAAGCCCAGCCCTTCGCCAACCCAATAGATTCCAAAAGCGGAAATCAGCACTCCGACCGCGAACTTGAGCGCATTCTCTGGTACGCGGGCAAGCGGGCGATGCAAGATCAAGCCGAGCGCAATAACGAGGGCACCAGCGAAAGCGGCCCCGATGCTTGCCGGCACCAGCATGTCACCGGCGGCGCCAACCGCAATCACGATAAAGACCACCTCGATGCCTTCCAGCACCACCGCCTTGAACGTCGTCACCACCGCAATCGGGTCGAAGAGCAGCGTCGCAACCGGGCCTGCGGCTCGGAGCTCGGCTGTTTCAGAAGCGTAGGCTGCCGCTTCGTCGTGAAGCGGGATGATTCCGGCCGTGCGAAGAATTGCCTTGCGGAGCCACCGCATACCGAACAGGAGCAAGAGTACTCCGACGACGAGTTGCAGCAGGCCGATTTTGATGTAGTGCAACAAGGGGCCAATGAGAACGACCAAAACGGCAAGCAGCACAGCGCCGGCAAGCGTTCCAAGCAGCGCGGGACGCCATCCACGCACCGTCCCAACGGCAAGCACGATGGTCAGCGCCTCGACAAATTCAACCAGCGAACCAAGGAATGCGGCAGCGACCGACGGGCCGACATTCGTCCAAACAGTCATGATCTCCTCCGTAATGCTCGATCGCGAGCAAGCGAAGACCCACAACGCGGGACGGTCCACCCGCACGTCGTTGCCATTCCCGTGCAAGACGGATCACCAGCGCGAAGGACCGTGACTTGGTGCCTTTCATTGCCTGGCATACGGGGTTGCCGGCGACTGCAGCATATACTACAATTACTATGAATTGCAACGTATGCTACAGAGATCGAGGAATGGTTCAAGGAAGTGCAACAAGAGAGGGCGTCGATTCCTTCCGCGATCGACTTCGCGCCCACGACCGATCCCTGTCTCCGGCAGCGCACAGGGTCGCGAAATTCATCGATCAAAACCGCGCCGCGGTGCTGGCGAGTTCGGCTGCAGACTTGGCCGCAAGCATCGGGACATCCGATGCGACCGTGGTCCGGACCGTACAAGCTCTCGGTTTCGAGGGCCTTGCTGATCTCCGGCAGGTGTTGGCTACAACGCTCGAACGGCGTTCAACGCCGGCCGATGACATGCGAAGAACCCTCGCCGAGGTTGGGGAAAGCGCCGATCGGGCCATTGACCTCGTACTTGACACGCACAGCGAGGCTATCGAAGCGGTTCGCTCTCCCGAGATAAGAGCAAAGATCACGAGTGCCGTATCGCAGCTGCACCGCGCCCAGCGAATCGTTGTGTTCGGCATTGGTCCGTCGGCGCCGTTGGCGCACTATGTCACTATCCTGCTGACACGGAACGGCCGCCAGGCTCGCGCCCTTGATGCAACGGGGATCGCGCTTGCCGATCAGCTTATTGACTTGCGTGAACACGACGCATTGCTAGTCCTGGCCTACGGCCGCTCATACCGCGAGATAGCCGCGACCTTTGCGCAAGCGCGAAAGCTTCACCTGCCAACGGTCCTCATTACTGACACGCTCGAGAAAAAGCTCACACGGCGGGCCGACGTTGTGGTTCCCGCGAAACGCGGCCAGGCCAATCGTGTCGCCCTGCACGGCACGACGCTTGTTGTCTTGGAGGCCATCGTTCTCGGACTCGCAGCATCGGACCAAGCGCGTGCGTTGGATACCCTGCAGCGCCTGAATGATTTGCGCGAGATTGTCGGCGGAGCGCGCGCCGATGTGGGCTGATCAACTGCTTGTCGCATTACGCGGCCCACATCCATGCATCTCCTTAGTCGCGCGAAATTCCTTCAGATCAGAAGGACCAGCACATGCATTGGATCGATCCCGCGCAGTTGCCCTTGATCAAGGGGACTATCGAGCGATTTACGGTGAACGGGCAGGGAGAGCTCGACGGACTATTGCTCGACCTCGGTGACGGCGGCTTCAAGCTCGTGCATTTCCCGTCGCACATGGCCGATGACGTGAGCGCCCTGCTTAAACCGGGCGCTACGGTCGGTGTCCGCGGACTGAAGCCGCGCGGGGCCGATGTCATCGCGGCGGTTGCCCTCGAATGCGCGGACGGAGTCGAAATCATCGATCGTGGTCCATCAAACCATGCGACCGGCAAGAGCAGGCCGGTCACGCAAATGCCGATGTCCGCTGCGGGGACAGTCCGACTGACGCTGTTCACCCCCAAGGGCAAAGTCCGTGGCGTACTCCTCGACAATGGGACCATTGTCCGCATGACACTGAAGCAAGCAGAGCAAATCAAAGAGCGTCTGCGGCCAGGCGCCCACATTCAAATTCAAGGCACGGGATGTGACACGCCGCACGGCCGTGTCATCGACGTGCACCACCTGGCTACGCCCGCGGGTAGCTTCGACGTTGTAAGCAAATCGCATGCGCCGCGGTCCGCTGCACTGGATCCGGCCACCCGCGGTCCAGCCAATGCGCGATAAGCCCGCGGATGAGCCGGATCATCAACATTTTGCGATTGCCAATCTCTTTCGGTCATCTTACAAAAGGCGTGGCGGTGGAGTTCGCCTTAAGCGCCGATGGGCCAATGACTCCTGGCGAAGCTTGAGCTTCGGTAGGAGGTGGCATGATGGCCAAGTCCGCGCGGGGACGCGGCGCAGCAGGCGCCATGAGCAACCGCCGATACTTCGTTCGGCGCTCACCGTCACACCTCCAAGAATCTCCCGGGATCACGTCGGGCTCCGGCGGAGAATGCGGCTGCTGCGCTGCGGCGGCCGCCGGCTGCACCTACTGCGAAAGCTACAGGCGGCTAAGTCCATCGTGCCTGGCCCGCATAGGCACTCATGAGAATGACGGCGAAAACCCACATGCACGACGATTGATCGGGAGGATGTCACCATGATGAGGTTCATACAAATCGCAATCATCACTGCCGGCTTGGCGCTGGGACTCGGTATCGCAGTCGCTGATGAGCCACATGTGAAACCGGTCACTGATTATGTTCTCGCCAATGTCAAACCGTGGCTCTCCGACCCACTCGTTGTAGCCGCCATAAACAAACAAAACGTCGAGTACGCCAAACTCAAGAATTACGACATCAACAAGCTCGACAATGGCTGGATCGATCGATCTGACAAGAAGCTCATCGCTTCCAAAATGAACAACGAACTGTCCGCCTTCCTCCGGAAGAAAAAGGAATCAGCAAACGGAGTGATCTTTGAGATCTTTGTATTCGACAATAAAGGGCTGAACGTCGGGCAGACGGATTTGACACAAGACTTCAATCAGGGCGACGAAGCCAAATACTGGAAGACCTATCAGGTCGGACCCGACGCGATCTTCGTCGACAAGGTGGAAAAGGACAACGGTCGAAACATCTCGCAAGCCAGTCTCACCATCAAGGATCCCGCAACCGGCAAAGCCATCGGCGCTGTCACGGTCGGCATCGACGTGGACAGGCTCAAGTGATCATTCAAGCCGGACCATGGATGGGGCGTTGCATTGACGCTGCATCGTGTTCTCTCGCGCCGCAAGTGGCATTGCATCAGGTGACGTGATGGCTGTCACGAGTAGCGACCCCCGTGCCCGCCGTATGGCCCTCCGATTCATCGTTCTGATCGGCATCCTGAGCTACTTTGCGGACTTTACCTACGAGGGCTCGCGCAGCATCATCGGTCCTTATGTGGCCACGCTGCATGCGACTGGCACGATCGTCGGCATCGTCACCGGCTTCGGTGAATTACTGGGCTACGGGCTTCGCCTCTTCTCCGGGCGCTGGGCGGACGCGACAGGTCGCTATTGGCCGATCACCATATTCGGCTATGTCGTTCAGATGGCTTCGGTGCCTGCGCTCGCCCTCACAGGCAGTTGGCCGGCGGCCGCGGCGCTCATCATTCTTGAACGCGTCGGCAAAGCGATCCGCAATCCGCCGCGCGATGTCATGCTTTCGCATGCGGGGAAGCAGGCCGGTGGCTATGGCTGGGCATTCGGCCTGCACGAGGCGCTCGACCAGTTCGGGGCTATGTTCGGTCCGCTCGCCGTGGCTGCGATTCTTGCGCATGGCGGCAGTTACCGGGAGGCCTTCGCCGTTCTGCTCGCGCCCGCACTTGTCAACTTGAGTCTCGTCCTTCTCGCTCGCTGGTTATATCCAAAGCCGCAGGATATGGAGGCCGCTCCGCCAGTCGTTGGCGGCGCGCAGCTGACTCGCACGTTCTGGGTTTATCTGCTTGGTGCCACGCTCGTTGCAGCGGGATTTGCTGATTACCCGTTGATCGCTTTCCACTTCTCCCGCACGGAGGCGGTCTCGGGCAACTGGATCGCCGTTTTTTACGCAGTTGCTATGGCCGTCAGCGGCACCGGGTCTCTCGTCTTGGGGAGGCTATTCGACCGCTTCGGGTTCGTCGTCTTGGTCGTGCTGACTCTGGTGTCAGCCCTGTTCGCACCCCTGGTCTTCCTTGGCGACTTTTGGGCAGCGCTGCTCGGAGCTGCGATTTGGGGACTGGGGATGGGCGTTCACGAGTCGATCATCCCGGCTGCCGTTGCACCAATGGTGTCAGCCCATCGACGCGCCTCCGCGTTCGGAACATTCACCGCCGTATATGGCATCTTTTGGTTTATCGGAAGTGCCGCGATTGGGATTCTCTACGACCTTTCGCTCACGGCCGTAATTGCTTTTTGCGTCATCACCCAACTCGTGGCCGTCCCGATCTTCGTCTGGGTCGGCCGTCATACACGGACGGCTTGAGTAGAGTTCTTACCGCAACCAGCCACATGACGAGAACAACCGGAAAAGGCGACCGACATGGAATCACGAACCCGGACGGAGACCGTTCGAGAAGAACTGTATTGTGCCGGAGAAAATGCTAGCGACTTTTCCGGCGCCGATCGATCTTACGCCGCACTCTTGAGCAGATGCTCCGCTTCTTTACGACGTCTCGTCATCGCCCCAATAACAGCGCTGTTTATCCTGCCTGCGGCTGGGCTCGGCATCTATCTCGGCGGCCTGCAGCTGACCGGCAATGTTCATGCCATTGAACCTGGATCGGCATATCGATCAGCACAGCTTTCGCGGACGCAGTTGCAAGCAGTCATCGACGAGCACAACATCCGAAGCATCATCAGCCTTGTCGGGCCCGCGCCGGATCGGCCGTGGTATCGCGACGAACTCGCGATCACCGCGAATCGAAACCTTGCTCGTTACGAGTTGGCGCTTTCCGCGAATGAAGAGCTCACCGAGAGCCAGTTACAGCAACTTCTCACATTCCTCCAAAATGCTCCCAAACCTGTGTTGATCCATTGCAAGAACGGAGCAGACCGCAGCGGGCTCGCCGCCGCGATCTATAAATACGCCGTCGCCGAGCGTCCGATCGAGGAAGCAGAAGGCCAACTTTCGCTCCGCTATGGACACTTTCCCTACCTCTGGAGCGAGACGGGAGCGATGGACGTCAGCTTGAGGCGATTTATCGCTGAACATCCTCGGAGCTCGACCAATACTATCGACCACCTGTCCAATCCCGTAGCGCTTCGGTGATGCCTCCGATGTCCCGTACCGGTCTTTTCATTGCGCTTGTCCTGGCTATTAGCGCCGGTTTCGTGTTCGCCATGATGCCCGAGCTCGACCTCAAGTTGGCTGATTTGTTCTTCGATCACGGGAAGCACAGCTTCACGCTGGGGTTCAATCCGTGGCTTGTCCAATTGCGCGACGACAGCATGCGGCTTGTGGCTGCGCTCGTCGTAGCAGCGGCAGTCGCCCTCGTCGTCAAACCATTGCTGCCGCGGACGCGGTTATTACCCTCGGGTCGAGCCGCGATATTTCTGCTCGCGAGTTTTGCACTCGGTCCAGGCTTGTTCGTTAATGGCGTGCTGAAGGAATATTGGTCGCGTCCTCGGCCGATTGAGGTCGTCCAATTTGGTGGTGACGAGACTTTCGTCCCGTGGTGGGATCCGCGGGGCACATGCACCCACAATTGCTCGTTCGTAGCGGGTGAGGGCTCAGCAGCGTTTTGGACGCTTGCGCCTGCTGCACTCGTGCCTCTACCGTGGCGGCCGGTTGCCGTAGGTGCCGCACTCACTTTCGCGGTGACCGTTGGCGCCTTGCGAATGGCGTTCGGAGGTCACTTTATGTCTGACGTGATCTTTGCTGGTATATTCGTGTTCTTTATTGTGTGGTTCCTACACGCATTAATATTCCGTTGGTCGGCAAGCACGATCGCCTTTGAGGGGATCGCGCGAACGCTTGGAAGGCGGACTGGCGCGAACCGCCAGATTGGCATTCCGGGAGGGGAGGCTGAGGGTGGCGAAGCTTAACCGGCGCTCCCAGCTTATAACCGCGGGTCTCGCGCGGTCTCCGAACCGTGCAATGCTGCGCGCCGTCGGCTTCAAAGACGGTGATTTCGAGAAGCCGATCATCGGCGTGGCGAATGGCCACTCCACGATGAATCCCTGCAACGCCGGCATCCAGCCTCTGGTCGATCGCGTCATGATCTCCCTCAAGGGAGCCGGCGCCATGCCGCAGGTCTTCGGTTTCCCGACCGTGACAGACGGCATCGGCATGGGCACCGAAGGCATGAAGTACTCGCTGGTGTCGCGCGAGGTCATTGCCGACGCAATCGAAGTCGCCGTCAACGGCCAGCGCATGGACGGCGTCGTCGCCGTCGGCGGCTGCGACAAGAACATGCCGGGCAGCGTCATGGCGATGGCGCGCATGAACGTACCCGGAATCTTCGTCTATGCCGGCACCATCAAACCGGGCTTCTGGAAGGGACAGAAGCTCACGATCGTCAGCCCGTTCGAAGCGGTGGGCGCCTTCACCGCCGGCACGATGTCGAAGGAGGACTTCGAGGGGATCGAGAAGAACGCCTGCCCCTCGGTGGGCGCTTGCGGCGGCCAGTACACTGCCAACACGATGTCTTCGTCATTCGAAGCGCTCGGTATAAGCCTGCTCGGCTCGTCGCAGATGGCATCGCCTGACGGAGAAAAAGCAGACTCTGCCGCCGAATCCGCGCGGGTACTGGTCGACGCGGTCCGCAACGATCTAAAGCCGCGCGACATCATCACCAGAAAGTCGATCGAGAACGCGGTCGCGCTTGTCATGGCGACCGGCGGTTCGACCAATGCGGTGCTCCATTATCTCGCCATTGCCAGCGCCGCGGGCGTGAAGTGGACGATTGATGATTTCGAGCGCGTGCGGCGCAAGGTGCCTGTACTCTGCAATCTGAAACCTTCAGGCCCCTATGTGGCGACGGACTTCCATGCCGCGGGCGGTGTACCGCAGGTGCTAAAAATGCTGCTCGTCAACGGTGCTCTGCACGGCGATTGCATAACCATCCACGGCAAGACCATCGCCGAGATGCTCGAAGATGTTCCCGACGAGCCTCACAAGGACCAGGACGTGATCCGCCCCTGGTCAAATCCGCTGTACAAGCAAGGACATCTCGCAATCCTCAAGGGCAACCTTTCGCCCGAAGGCTGTGTCGCCAAAATCACCGGACTGAAACAAACCTCAATCACCGGCCCGGCCCGGGTCTTTGACTCCGAACCGGAATGCTCAAAGGCAATCCTGGCCAAGAAGATCAAGCCAGGCGACGTTATCGTGATCCGCTACGAGGGTCCGAAGGGCGGTCCGGGCATGCAGGAAATGCTGGCGCCGACTTCCGCGCTCATTGGACAGGGGCTCGGCGCCTCCGTTGGCCTTCTCACCGATGGGCGCTTTTCCGGTGGGACCTGGGGCATGGTCGTCGGCCACGTCGCGCCGGAAGCTTACGAGGGCGGCGTGATTGCGCTGGTGAAGGAAGGCGATTCGATCACAATCGATGCCAAAAAGCATCTCATCCAGCTCAACGTCTCGGCGAAGGAACTGGCCCGACGGAAGAGGCTCTGGAAGGTGCCCAAGCCTCGCTACACCACCGGCGTGCTGGCCAAATATATCAAACTCGTGTCAACCGCCAGCCGAGGGGCAATTACCGACTTACCGTAATCGCCAACATTCATATTCAGTATTTTTGATTTTTGGCGGCCGCGAGTTCGACTGCCTTCAAGATTATCGAACGACGGTCCGACCGAATGAGCGCCGCCGATCGAAACCTTGTGGAAGCCGTGGGGAGGAAGGGAATCGTTTAACCATCACGGCGCGCCTCGTGTGCGCGCGATACGCGTGAACGCTTCCAGGATCGGAGTGACAGATGATGCAAGTACGTCAACGCGGCAGGAATTACAACTGCACTCTTTGCGCAATGGGGAACGCGCACACGGCCAGGACCGCCATGCTGTCTCGATCGTCAAAGCCAATAGCTGTGAACATGATGAATCAATGTCAGGACATCGCCGGTAAGATGCCAAGCCCGGACAAAGCGAATTTCCGCGAAGACCGCGAGGCCGTCGAGTCCGCCGTCTTTCGCACCATTCTTTTTCCCCCGGGATTGGAAAAGGCGCGTGCAGAGCGCACCGACCAGCCAGGCTGCTTCGTTGATTTGAACTTGGATCAGGTAATAGCTGCGGCCGTGGCGAAGCGTAATGAGGAGGCTTTGCGGCCGATCTTTTACTCGACCTACAGAAATGAAGAGGTCGTCCAATATCGGCAAGCGGTCTTCGCCGATCTTGAGCGGCCCGAGGTGTTCCAGATTTTTCCCCCGTTTTGCGATGCTATGCGGATGGTCCGAGCGAACCTCGCTTATGCGGAGAAGATTTCCTACAAGTGCCATCGGCATACCGTGATCCTGCGGGCCATCGGCCTTTATTGTGACGCGGTCGCGTCGCTTCTCCGCAGCCTTCAATCGATCACTCTTCGATCTACGGGGTTGAAGAGCCTTCAGGCTTACCTCGCCGGCTACACCAGCTCGCAGTCCTTCACGCGCCTTGCAATGGAAACGCGAGACCTCCGCGACGCTTTGTCGAAGATCAGTTACGGCATGCTGTTTCGCGGAGACAAGGTGACGGTGCGCAAGTACGCTTCCGAACCCGACTACACGGTGACGATCCTCGATCGGTTCGCGAAGTTCAGGGAGACGGATATCGAGCCTCCCATTCCGCCCAGACCGAAGGACGACTTCTCGCTTAATCATATCGAAGAGGGCATTCTCGAGTTCGTGGGCCGCCTGTTCCCCGAACAGTTCCGGCAGTTGAAAGATTACGTCGCGCGACACTCCATCTTCATCGATGATGTGGTGACCACCTTCGATCGTGAGATCGGGTTCTTCGTGGCTTATCTCGAATTCATCGAGCCGCTTAAGCGAGCCAGCTTGCCGTTCTGTCATCCTGAAGTATCCACATCTTCCAAAGACACGAATGTTATTGCAAGCTTTGATCTGGCGCTGGCTGCGAAGTTGGTCCAGGAGAAGGGTACTGTCGTCTGCAACGATTTTTATCTCACCGGTGTCGAGCGCCTGATCGTGGTGTCAGGACCGAACCAGGGTGGCAAGACCACCTTCGCCCGAATGTTCGGCCAATTGCACTTTCTGGCCGGTCTGGGTTGTCCTGTCCCCGGGCGGCACGCACGTCTATTCCTCCCCGATCACGTGTTCACGCACTTCGAGCGAGAGGAAGACATCACAAATCTCCGTGGCAAGCTCGAGGATGACCTCGTTCGGCTACACCAAACCTGTCAGGCTATGACGTCCAACAGCGTCGTAGTCCTCAACGAGATCTTCAATTCCACGAGCCTGGAAGACCAGATCTTTCTCAGCACGAAAATACTCGACCAGGTCCTGGCAATCGACGCAATCGGCGTGTGCGTGACGTTCATCGATGCGCTGTCGAGGCTCGGCGAAAAGACGGTGAGCATGGTGAGCACCGTCGACCCAGACGATCTGGCTCGCCGAACCTTCGAGATCATGCGCAAGCCGGCCGATGGCCTCGCCTATGCGCTTTCGCTCGCCGAGAAACACGGCGTCACCTACCAGCGGCTTCGCGCAAGGGTGCGCCCGTGAAGACGTTTCTGATGCATCCTAATCTGGATTTCGATGCGCAGCCGCCTGCGCCGAAAGAGCCGATTCAATTCGCGCAGGATCTCGAGCTTGACGTCCTCCTCAGCGCGGCAGCCGCAGGCGACCGTTATCTCTACGACATCATGTCCGCCGCCTGTGCCCACGCGTGGACCAACGATATCGCGACTATTCGCTATCGGCAGGGCGTCCTCAAGGATTGCCTCGCGAACCCGTCGATCGTTAGACAATTCTACGCCATTGCCATCGAACCCTTCGGCCGCGATCGCAGCTGGAGTTTCAGCCTCTATGGGCGTGACGCGTCCGCGATGGTCGGAAGCGGGGTACGAACACTGCAAAGCTGTCTCGACGTTCTTGCTCGTCTCCGCAATGTCTGCTCAGCAAATGCAAATAGCTTCGTCTCCCAAGGCTTTCAACAGTTCTTCAATACACTCGATCGGGATCTGGACGACGCCTATTTGAAAGCAGCCCAAACGGATCTGAACAACCTGACTTTCCGCAGCGGCCTCCTCATGAGCACGCATATCGGCGACGGCGGCAAGGGCGTCGGAACGATGCTTCGCAAGCCTCAGCCGCGCGACTTAAGTTGGGTCCGCAGGGCTCTCACCCCTGGTCCTCAGAGCTTCACTCTACAGCCACGCGACGAGGCGGGCGCGCAAGCATTCGGTGAGCTTCAGAACAGAGGTCTGCGCCTGATCTCTGATGCCGTTTATCAATCCGCAGAGCACGTCCTGAACTTCTTGAAGGCATTGCGGGCGGAACTCGCATTCTACATCGGCTGCCTCAATCTCAAGGAGCAGCTCGCTCGGATCGGAGAGTCGATCGCATTTCCGGAAGCCGAAGTGGGCCAGCGGCGCTTTGCCTGCCGCAATCTTCGCGACGTTTGCCTCGCTCTGACGATGGGCCGCGCCGTTGTCGGGAACGATGTCGACGCGAACAGTAAACCGCTGGTCATCATTACCGGTGCCAACCGGGGCGGAAAGTCCACCTTTCTGCGCAGTGTCGGTCTTGCTCAGTTGATGATGCAGTCTGGATTGTTCGTCACCGCCGACGCATTCACTTCATCGCTTCGTACGGGCCTCTTCACTCACTACAAGCGCGAAGAAGACCGCAACATGCGCAGCGGAAAGTTCGACGAAGAGCTGGTGCGAATGAGCGTGATCGCCGACAATATCCGCCGCCGCGCCTTAATGCTGTTCAACGAGTCGTTTGCCGCCACCCATGAACAGGAGGGATCTGAGATCGCGCGACAAGTCGTGTCAGCCCTGCTGGACAACGATGTCACCGTATTCTTCGTCTCCCACATGTACGAATTCGCCCGCGCGTTCCTAAATGACGATCGGGTGTCGTTTCTTCGGGCTGACCGCGGCGAGGGCGGTACGAGAAGCTTTCGCCTTCGCGAGGCGAAACCGTTGCCGACGAGCTACGGTGCCGATCTATACGAACGTATCTTCGCGCCGTCACCGTTAAGGCGTCGATAACGAGGGCCGATAGCTTCGGACATGTTTTTGTCGCGACACCGCAGAGATCGAGATTCGTCCTCGTGAGAGGCGTCGCAGATTGCGCCGGCAGTCTCCGCCTGTTGGCTACCGTAGAATCGACGTTCAACGTGCCACCTACACCGAGAATTGGTCGTCAGTTGCCCTCGTTGAACTCCACTGCGTATACATCGGGCGGGTTTGGAGGGCGGATGGTTCCCCGCGGTGATGAATTAAAAACGCGTATTCCAGCGCTGCTACATGCGTATTCCAGCGCTGCTACATGATGCCACTCATCCAGCGCCACCAGAAATGCTGCCAGCGCCATATTGAAGTACTTGCACTTTCTCGATCGTGACAAGGCCGCTCGTCATCATGGTATCGAGGACTGGCAAAAACGCATTGATTTTCTCTTGAGAGTCCACGATCTCGACGATCACCGGCAAGTCCTGCGCCAGCCGCAAGATTTTTGTTGTGTGTATGTGGCTCGAATGACCGAAACCCAGATGCCCTCTGAGAACCGTGGCGCCGGCTAGGTGCATCTCGCGAGCTTTTAAGACTATCGCTTCATACAAGGGTAACCGCTCGAACTTGTCGTCCTCGCCAAAGAAGACCCGGAGCAAGACTGCATCTCGTGGGAGCTGCATGTTTACACCCATCGCATCACGTTCAGATTGATCGCCAGCACGTGACCCGCCCATACGGCAATCAGGCACAGAACAAAGGAAAGGCCAGCGTTTCCGGCTGCGTAAATCCACTCCCCGTCATTCATCAGGTTGAGCGTCTGCAGGCTGAACGAGTGTGAATCGGCGTGCAAAAAGGACCCCCTTTGGGGGTGATCGGCATCCAATCGGGACCCCTGAACAGAGGGGCAACATCGGCTTCCATGATTCTTGGAAGCCGAGG
>JAJPKK010000131.1 GCA_021323775.1 Hyphomicrobiales bacterium | reverse complement strand
GCCAGTCCGGTCAGATCATGAGCGCCGCCGACCTGCTGGCGCATAATCCAAAGCCCACCCGCAGCCAGATCATCGAGCACATGAGCACCAATATCTGCCGCTGCGGCTCCTATCAGCGCATTGTCCGCGCCGTCGAGCGCGCCGCGAAGGAGGCCTGACCATGACCGTCCATCTTCGCAATGCAGACATCAGCCGCCGCGGTTTCATGATCGGCGCTGCCGGCCTCACCTTTGCGGTGGCGTCGCGCCTGCCGGTCGGCCCGGCGCAGGCGGCTGGCAAAGAGGCCGTCTTGAGTCCGTGGGTGACGATTTCGACCGACGATACGGTCGCGATCATGTCGCCCGCTGCCGAAATGGGGCAGGGGTCGCTGACCTCGCTGCCGCTGATACTGGCCGAGGAACTCGATGCGGATTGGTCAAAAGTGCGCATCGTCGTGGCGCCGCCGAACGACGCGCTCTATAAGAACCCCGCCTTCGGGTTTATGTACACCGCCGGCAGCAATGCGGTGACGGCCTATTTCAAGGATCTCCGCCGTTTCGGCGCGCAGGTGCGCAAGGTGCTGCTCGCAAACGCCGCGCGGCATTGGAACGTTCCGGTTGAAGAGCTCGCGACCGAACCGAACGCGGTCGTTCACGCCAAATCCGGCCGCCGTCTGACCTATGGCGAGATTGCCGCCTTCGCGGAGGTGCCCGCCAGGGCGCCGGAGGTCGCAGAGAGCGAGCTGAAGAGAGCGGATCAATTCCGGTTCATCGGCAAGGACGTGATGCGCGTCGAGCTGCCGCAAAAGGTCAACGGCACGGCGCAATACGGCATCGACGTGCAGGTTCCCGGCATGTTGTACGGCGCCATTCTGCGTGGGCCGGTGGAGGGCGCGGCGCCCGACAGGATCGACGACGCGAAGGCAAAATCGATCGCCGGCGTCGTGCAGATCGTCGCGCTGCCCTACGGGGTCGGCGTGATTGCCGAGACGCCGTGGGCGGCGTTCAACGCCAAGGAGGCGCTCAAGGTCGCCTGGACCCGCACCGGCAAGGCCTGGGGCTTCAACAGCGAAAAGGCGCTCAATGACTTCGCGGCCGCAGCGCGGGACATGTCGCAGCCGGCCAAGCTTTGGGGCAAAGAAGGCGACGCGGTGGCGGCCCTGCAGAGCGCGGCGACCGTGGTGGAAAGCGAATACCGCAACGATCTCGTCTATCACGCCCAGATGGAGCCGCTCAACGCGGTCGCCGCGGTGTCTCCCGCGGGCGACGCCTGCGAGCTGTGGTGCGGCGTACAGTCGAAGACCATCGCCGTGACGGTCGCGGCCGATGCGCTCAAGATCGCGCCGGACAAGATCGCCTATCACGACATGCTGATGGGCGGCGGCTTCGGCCGTCAGGGTCACCGCGACGAGGAATACGTCCACGATGCCGTGGTGTTGTCGAACGCCGTGAAGAGGCCCGTCAAGATGATGTGGACGCGCGAGGACGACGTTCACAACGGGCGCTTCAATCCGCTGTCGGTGCATTACCTGCGGGCCGGGTTCGATGCAGCCGGCAAGCTGATCGCCTTCCATCATCGCAAGGCCTGCGACGAGGTGACGGCGTTCCAGGACCCGGTGCGCTACGAGCGATCGAGGGGCCGCGACGTCATCTCGTTTGTCGGCATCGACGCGCCCTATTACGCGATCCCCAACCGGCTGGGCGAGGCGGTGCCGCGGGAGAGCGGGCTGCGCACGTCGAGCCTGCGCGGCATCTCACATCTGACCAACATCTTTGCAATCGAATCCTTCATGGACGAGCTTGCGCAGAAGCGCGGCGCGGATCCGGCGGCGTTCCGGCGCGATCTGGTCAGCGGCGCTCCGCGCGCCCTCGCCATCATCGACCGGGTCGCCCACATGGCGGACTGGGGCCGCAAACGTGACGGCAGCGCGCTTGGCTTCGCCTACATGAACTACTCGGGGACGCAGATCGCCCTCGTCGCCGAGGCGTCGGTCGATCGCAGGACCGGCGTGGTGCGGGTCCCGAACGTGTGGTGTGCGCTTGATCCCGGCATTGCGGTCCAGCCCGACAATATCGTAGCGCAGACCGAGAGCAGCATCGTCTACGGGCTCGGGTTCGCGCTGTTCGAGCGGATCACGATCAATGACGGCGCGGTGCAGGAGTCGAACTTCTATGACTATCACGTGCCGCGCTTGAACGAGATCCCGCAGATGTTCATCGAAGTGCTTGCGACCGACAACCATCCGACCGGCGTCGGCCAGATGGCGACCCCGCTGGTTGCCCCCGCCATCGCCAACGCGGTCGCGGAACTCACCGGCGCGCGGCTGCGGGAGACTCCGATGTCGCCGGATCGGGTGAAGAAGGCGCTGGGGTGAGAGCGCCTGATTGGGTACGGGCGGCGCTATGCGCCGCCTCGGTCGCCATCAAAGATGGTGACAAACCTTACCTTTCACTTTAGATTGCACCCGGAGATCGGCGGCCGGTCGCTGATTGCTACGAGGCGAGTTCGAGTGGGATGAGGCCAAAGCGCATTCCAGTCTTCGACGCCACAAAATCAGCTTTCTTCAGGCTTGCCGCCTTCCACGATTTCTTTGCGCTGATTGAACAGGACGTGAGCGAGGAATGCGCGAGGACCGCTTTCTTGCCTGCGACGTGCCCTGCAACCCCACCCGTCGTGATCGCAAACCGAGATGGAGCGAGTATTTTCATGACGGCCATTACGATTTCGTTCTCCGACTGCCTCAAGCGGTTTGTCGATGCGCAGGTTGCAAGCAAGGACTGTAGAGTGCCGGCGAATATCTGTGCAGCTTATAGTGCGCGAGGCGCAGGAGGCTGCGGCGGACATGCGATTGCAGGCGCTGTTGCTCGAGGGGCTGGCGTGATCCGATCCCGATTGATGACAATTCCTTGGATGACCTGCGGGCTGAGACGGACCAGCTCGTCGTAGCGCATGAAACTGAAGGCAAGACGGGAAAGAAGAGCGGTTGAGTTCCCCTGCCTCCTACCCGTGATTGACATGATGATCCACGTGCGGCCCGCACCAGCCGGGCAGGTAGCTCGCCTCTTCGCTCTTCGCGAGCTTCATGGCCTGCTTCATGGCCTTCTCGAAATCATCCTCCGCAAGCGAGCGGCTGATGCGGCGCCGCATGAAATCCGCCCACAGGAATTCGCTGAACGGCGTGGTGTCCTTGGCGAAGCCGCCCATGCGGCGCAGCTCGCCGGCGACGCTGCGGAACGGATCGTCCTTCAGTGTCGAGATCTTCTTCGGGATGTCGTCGAAATCGCGCCGGCGCCCGGAGTCGTCGTAGGGGTGGACCCAGGCGCGATTATCGAGATAGACCCAGAATTCCTCCTTTGACAGCATGCGCAAATCCACCACCGCGGACACCAGCACGTTTTCGACGCCCTCGTTGTGCAGCGCCAGCGACAGATGATGATGGTCGAGCACGTAGAGACGATCCTTGGGACCGCGGATGACGGGAATCATATGCCGGCCGAGGAATTCCGCCTTCTTCTTCGCATCCTGCTGCTGCCAGCTTTTCTGCTTGGCATGAACCTCGCGCATGCCGACCGTGATCTGTGTGGGCCTCAATTCGGCAATCGGGACGGTATGCAGGACCGGTTCACGGACCGTGACCATGGTGGACTCTCCCTAACACAGGCGGAGCCCGTTCTTGGGCGACCCCTTGCGGTCACCCTGCAGCCTGGGCCCGCCGGGCGCAGCAACAGTATCCCAGCAACGGTATGAAGCGGGCGCGATCAGGGCATCTTAGACTGCTCCGGCTCAAGCGGCTTGGGACGGAAACAGCGTTGACGAGGCTCAGGCTTGCAGAAGTGTCGCCAACAGAACATTTTGGCAAGCTTTTCGCTTGACTTTGTTCTCTTTTCGTTCCTAAGTATACATCATGCATAACGAAGACCTTTCCATGAAAGCTGCTCAGACTGCTCCACACCATGAATTCCGGCGGCGTGCCGAGGAATGCCGTCGCCTTGCCGCTTCCGCCCGCAATGCCAAAGACAGGGCTTTCTGGCTTGGATTGGTCGAACGGTGGCAGGCCATCGCAGGCGAAAGCGTTGGTCAACCTGGCACGCCATGTCCTCCTCCGCGAGCCGGCAGGGCAGAGTGGAGACCCACGCGCCGTTTGCAAGCGAGTCCGAACATTCGGCGGCAGGCAGCTTCCACTGGCTCTCTGGCGAGCAATCGCCGCGCCAAGGGCGCGGTCCCGGCTGCGGGCGGACAGGCAGCCGGAGCGAGCTCCAGGTCTGCAAAACGGAGGGATTCGTTCTCAGCCTCACGGTAGGCGAGGCGATTGCGACGCGCTTTCAAGCCGCAATTTTTGACACGACGGGGCGATCTTAACCAAACGGACGGACGAGCCCCGTCCTCCTCCTCTGGCTTCGCACCCGTCTTTGAGCCGCAGGCGGATGAGCCGCAGGCGGATGAGCCACCGTCCGCAATAATCCGCAATAAACTCGTCCCTTGCCTTCCGCTCCCATCGGCGTCTCGCAGATCACGCCGGTGCGAAAATAAGGCGCCCATGCGTCCCATTTGCGTCCCATTGAGTCAAATCAATGGTTGCCCGGTAAGCGTGTATATCGTTAAGGTTCTCCGCTCGATTCGCTTTGTCGGTAGGGTTGGCCTTAAGGGCCGCCATGTCGCTTTCAGCCTGCCATTCGCCCTCTGCTTTCATGCAACCGCAACTCTCCCGTTTCCAAAGGCGCCAGCTCGAGGTGATTGCGCGGGTGACGCCGCACGCAATGGCTGGCCACATCTTGAACACGACGATTATGGCTATCGCAGTGGTGGGCTCAATCCCAACCATGCAGCTCATCATCTGGTGCAGCTATTCCTACGCCGTCGCTTTGGTTGTCCTTTATCGGCACGTGAGGAATCGTGCGCGCGTTCCGAAACGCTTCGGGCGGGCGGCCCGGCGCGCCACCGTCTACGGTCTTTTCCTTGCTCTTCCGTGGGCCAGTATGGCGGTCCTATACTTGGGTGCGCTGGCGCACGACGAAGAGTTGATCTTGATTGCTCTCGGAGTCGGGATGGCGGCCAGCGGCACCATCCTCCTGTCGGCCGTGCCTGCCGCATCATTCAGTTATATGTCGGCAATCTTGATCCCGACCGCAGTGAAATGCCTCGTCCTCCTCAACCAGAAAGGTTATGTCCTCCTCGGGTTTCTCGCGCTCAGCTACTGGGGGTTCTTGGCCGCCCTAATTGCGAAGATCACGCGCGAGATCAGCGAGCGGAAAAAGGCAGATGTTGCGCTCGAGGAGAGTGAGGCAAGGTTGCAGGAGGCGCTGACCGCCGGGCATGTGGTCGCCTTCACCTGGGACCCCGCCACCGGCTTGTCGCAGCGCAGCGAAAACGCCTCGCAGGTCCTCGGGTTCGACGCGAATGCAGACGCCCCTGGTCGGGCCAACGACTTCCTTGTGCGTGTACATCCGGAGGATCGTGCGGGCTTTGCTGCACGGATCAGGCGCCTTTGCGTCGACAACCCATCCTACTCGACGACCTTTCGGTTCATTCGCCCGGACGGGCATGAGGTCTGGCTTGAGGAGACGGGCAAGGCAGAATTCGACCAAAGCGGTCGCTACTTGCGCGTCAAAGGGTTGACCCGGGACATTACCGACCGAAAGCGCGCCGAGGAGCGGCAGCGTATGCTTGTCCGCGAGCTCGACCACCGCATCAAGAACGTGCTTGCGTCTGTCGTCACTGTCGCACGGCGCACCCGAGAGGACAGCGGCTCAATGGACGAGTTCTTGCAAGTCTTTGAAGGCCGCATTCAATCGCTGGCAAATGCTCACAGGCTGCTCAACCAGAACCACTGGCAAGGGGTGAGCCTCGCAGACCTCGTTCGCAAGGAGCTCGCACCCTGCGTGGGAATGGGCAGCGCCAGCGTGGAAGGCCCCGAGGTATTGTTGTCCCCGGAAGCCACCCAATCGGTAGCAATTGTGCTGCACGAACTGGTAACGAATGCCTCAAAGTATGGCGCGCTGGCGACGAAGGACGGCCGTATATCGGTGCGCTGGGATTGGCAACGGGAGGGCGAAGCGGCGCGGCGGCTGTTGCTGGAATGGGTCGAGAGTGGCGGCTCCGCAGTCGTTCCCCCAAGCCAATCGGGGTATGGGACCGAAGCGATTCGCAGGCTCATTCCTTATGAGCTTGGCGGTGCGGTTGACCTTGCTTTCGATGCCGCAGGCCTGCGCTGCAGAATAGAGCTTCCCTCCCGCGCGTTAGCCTGAGGATAGCCACACAATAACTGCTTCACTTCATTGGTTCATCTTGAGCACCAAAACCACGGCACAGAACTCAGGCTAACGCCGCGTTACCAAACGCGAGCGGTCGGTACGATCGCGGCCATCCCACGTCTTCGAACGAGGATTGTCGAATCGAAAATACTCGGCATCCGAGTCCTCTTGGTACCGGCTGCAATCAGGAGCACACCCTGTTCCGTTGGCCCGAAATGCTTTGTTAACCCGGAATCCGTGCCGTGGCGCCAAAACAACCTAAAGTTGACAAAACCCAGATGGGGCATATAATAATGGGGTCAGTTATCATGGTTATCAGGAGATAAGTAAGAGCACCGGAATAGCCTCAGATTTTCGAAATTCCCTGTTATTTTCCCTGTTCTCAGGGAATTTTGGACCGCCG
>JAJPKK010000213.1 GCA_021323775.1 Hyphomicrobiales bacterium | reverse complement strand
GCCATCACCGTCTACGTCGTCTTCCCCTCCTGGCAACAGCTCATGGCCACCCTCGCCTTCGACAAACCGCTCGCCAGACCCCCATAGGTCAAAATGAGAATTGCTGCCTGCTCGCGCTTCACCTTCCCGGCGTGCTAGTCCGCCGCGATGTCGATACAGGCAAGGAGCTGGTCACCGAAATCCGCGACGATACGCTCTATCATTGTCGCGAGAAGAAAGGCTCCTAGCGGCGCGGCCGCGTGGGGAGCGGAAAGTTGTCCCCGCGCCCAAGCCTGCTGTCGTCGGCCGCCGAGCATTCGAGACACTGCGCGTGCCTTCGCGGCAGGTCATAGCTGGCGCTGCCCTTGCGCGCATTCCACCTGAACCAAGCCATCTCAGCGTTCTCGTATTTCAACCCTGTCATGTGAAACAGGAAATCGTCCGCGGCATGGGCGGAGGCGACTGCGTTCATGGTCACCACGCTCGGGGCGGCCACGCCCGGATCGTCGACATAGGCATATGCCTTTTTGGTCGACGCCGGGACCGCCTCGTCCTGCAGACGCGACGGGCTGATAAGCCCGTTGCACCACAGGCAGCCATGCCCGGGACGCACCGTCCGCGATACGCAGAACACATCGCCGACCTTTCCGTCGGTGCCGACCGGCACCTTCGCGCCGACCTGTACGCCGGGCACGCCGTACTGGTTGACGATGGCGTTGAACAGCAGGCGTGCGCTCATAGTGTCCGCGGCAAGGAAGAGGTAATCGCAATCCTTGAAGCGCTCAGCGACATCCGCATCGAGGAAGTCGCGGGGCAAAGCCATGATCTGCGCCCGCTGGTTGGCGCGCCGGATGTTGCGCGCGGCCATATCCACCTTGAAGCGGCGGAACCGCTCCCGCAGGAAACCAGGCACGCACCAGGGCGACACGTCGCTGAAATCCGCCGCGATGAGCCGCGGCAGGTTCGAGACTTCCGCCTTGTCCGGATCGGCTAGCACGAACTCGCCGACTCCGAGCCGACCAAGTAGTTCGGCGAGAATCGAGCCCGCGCCGCCCAATCCGATAAGGCCGACGCGCGTCCTCGACAGGATGGCCTGTCCAGCATCGCCGAAGAGCCGGCTTTGACGGTCATAGGTCGCACCGGCGGGTGCCGGCCGTGCTGGCGGCCGCGGGTAGAGAAACTGTCGGCGATTGCCAACAACATGCGCCTCACTGAGATCGGCGCGCCTGTTGCCCGCAAACCAGAGATCGCCCGCCACCGCCTGGGTCGCGAACACAAGCGCACCCACCGGCATCCCACGGGAGATATCGACCAGCGCCGGATACCCGCGCTCGTGCGACGCAAAGTCATCCGCCGAAAACCCCACGGATGTCGAGCCACCGTGATTGTGGATCGCGAGATAGGCCAGATTCGCATCGCGGGCGCGCAGGATGTGGCTCTGGATGAACTGGGCCTTGAGCATGCGGTAGCCGTATTTGCCCGGTACGTAGTCCTGGCCGTCGATCGCGAGATGAAGCTCGCGCGCAACGAGGCGGAGCCCTCGATCGGATTCGCAGATGCCGGCGAGAATGATCGCGCCGTGCTCGTCGCCGTCGCCCGGAAAGAGGTGCTGCATCAGCTTCCCGTACATGTCTTCGGGAAGGGTCAGCCGCCACGGCTTTATGGGTGCGTTCGGAGCCATTGCATCACTTTCAGAAGTTTGAGCGCGGCGGTGTCGAAGGCCGGGTTGAGCTTGTTGGAACGGCGCGAGAGTTGGGTCGCTGGCCGGCTGCGCCAGTTGGCGTTACCGAGGCCTTCACCTAGGGAGCGACCGTCGGTCCGCGCTAGTTCGGCGCAGGTGAAGTGCGGATAGACGTCCGCGTACGGGTACTGGAACGTGATCTGAAACCCGACCCAGATCTTCGCCTGCGCATAAGGCGGGCCAAGCGGCACGTCGTGGACCGTAACGTACGCGCCGCCTGAGCCGTCCGGCTCCGATTCGACGCGGCAGTCCGGAAACGAACACCTGATCTCGGCGATGGCCTTTTCGATCTGGGGCTGGATCTGGGTCATGAGTTATCGTCGTTCGGGATGGCAAGGAAGCGTTCGCCCTTGTGGACTTGAACGGGCTGGTCATCCCCGATCAGTTCGGTCTTGCCGCCGCCGCGCTCGATGCTCAGCACAAAGTCGCTCTGAATCTGCACGCCCTGCGCGATAGCAGCCAGCTTGATCGACATACCGGTCTGGTTCGGGTCGTCCAAGGTGACCGGCTTTTCGTTCACAAAGATCGTGGTCTTCTGGTCGTGGCCGTTGCCCCCGTCGTTGCCCCCTTCGTCCAGGTTGCCAGGGTCGTGCACGTGTTCATCCTTCGTATGCTCGATCATATGAATCTCCTTGCAACAATGAAACGAGATTGCTATTGTGAAATCCTATATTGCATTATAGGTGGAGAATTGCAAGAGTGAAATCGAAGAAAAGAGAGCCGGCGCAGTTCGACGTCGACGCCCTCCGTGCGGCGCTGGATGGTGAACGGATTGCGCGCGGTCTGACCTGGAAGGATGTTTCGGCCGAATCCGGGGTGAGCGCTTCGACCCTGACGCGGCTCTCGCAGGGCAAGCGGCCGGACGTGGACAGCCTGACCGCCCTCACCCACTGGATGGGCGTGTCCGCCGACCGATTTATGGGCGTGCCACAGAAGGGCTTCGGCGGCGCGAGCCCCCTTGCGCAAATCTCATCGATTTTGCGCGACGACCCCAATCTCAATAAGGACGCTGCGACCGCTCTCGATCAGCTAATCAAATCGACCTACGCCCGTTTGCGCTCGAACCGGTAGGCCGGCGCGCGATGGAAACAACATAGGATGAGTTCGTCGAACATTTGCGTGCGTTCCCGTCTCGGCGGTCCTCAAGGACGCGCCGCGAGCTGCACCCGCTGTGTTGCGGTCGGGGGTTCAAATCGGGGGTCCGCTACACCGCAATACCCACTATCAATGAAGCTACGTTTTGCTATTGGCGGAAGGCGGCATAGTAGCACCTTGTTCTTCCTTCCCTTTCCCGACTGGCGGCTCAAGGGCACGGCGGCAAACGGTAGTTCCGTCGGCCTTTCGCGATATTGCGTGCCTCATCCGTAGAGAAAGTGGCGTCACCATGGTAATCGCGCGCTGCCCCCCGTCGGCCGCCGGACAGAAGACCAGCAGGAGACGGCGCGCTACCGACTATGCTTCGGCAGCAATGTCTATTCGGCCGCCTCGCACCCGGCCGAGGACGATCGCAAGAAGCCGAGGAGCTCCTCGGTCGTCATCACGTCGGCGAACAGGCGCACCATATTATTGAGAGTCGCGTTATGCTCCGCGTCGGTATTCGTCGCGTTGCCGTCCGCGACGAAGATGACCTTGTAGTTCATCTGCATGGCGTCGCGCGCCGTCGATTCGCAGCATACGTTAGTCGCGGTTCCGGTGATGATCAGCGTGTCGATTCCGCGCGCCTGCAAAATGTCGTGCAGATAGGAGGAGCCGGGCACGAATGCGCCGAAGCGGGTCTTGTCGACGATGAGATCGTTAGCCTGCACGTCGAGTTCCGGCCACAACTCGAAGCCGTGACAGCCGCGGCAGAAGGTGTCATTCAGCGCCTTGCGGCGCTAGGGCGTCGCAAAGCAGGTGAACCAGGTCGACCACTGGGTGACTGCTGTGTCGTCTACCAAGTACCGGACGAAAACGTTGAGGCCGCCTGCCGCGCGGACCGCGGCGCTGATCCGGTTGACATTCGGCACGATCTCCCGAGCCTGGGGAATCTCGACGGCGGCGCCGGGCTCCATAAATCCGTTCTGCAGATCGATGATGATATGAGCCGTGCGCGCCGGATCGGGACGATCAAATATGTGAGTACGGCCCCGCGATGCCTTCACGCGATCCATCACCGCAGGAGAAATTTCGATTTTATGCATGCTCACCTCCTCTATGCGCGAGCATCCGCTCGCCGGGTACCGCTATCGCAGCGGAAACAATGTTTCGGTGCTTCTTATGGGCGGCTCCAAACAGGACCTCTTCGGAAAGCCTCATTCCGCCGCGACGAAGGTGCTTAAAATCCTGGTCGAGATTGCCTCGTCGGCCCAACTCGCGGAAGCTGCTCTCAGGCGAGATCGGCAAGCGCGGCCGCGAGTTCGCCTGGCATGTCGACCATGATGCTGTGACCGCAGCGCATCTTCATGATTTGCCATCCGGCGGCGCTTTCGTATTTCTTTGCGAAGAAGCGAAAGGGACTCGGATCCCAATTATCGGCAAGGATGAAAATTCGTCGCTCGATTGCATCGGCTCGACCCGAAAGCAGGATCGGCATTTCAAAGGTGGCAAGCGCCTGCGGCACACAGCGCCGGTTTACCCAATCGCGCCTTTCTGGAGTTACGTTGAACATTTCGGCAGAAAGCGGCGCTACCATGCCGGAATGCTGTTCCCGCGCTACGCCGCGAATGCCTTCGAGAAATCGCTGCGCTACCTCGGGCCCTAAAGCTTTCGGCAAGAGGCCGTTGCACGAATCTCCGTGCTCGGGAACGAACGCATCCAAATAAACGAGGGTTTTGATGCGTTCCGCCATCCGATCGGCCACTCCAGTGATGACCATCCCGCCGTAGGAATGACCGCACAGGACAATCTCGTCGAGCTCTTCAGCTTCAATGCAGCCGGCGACGTCTCGAATGTGAGTTTCGAGCGCGATTGCCTCGCTTGAGGCATGGAAACGCTCGCCGACGCCAGTGAGCGTCGGCGTGACCACGACGTGACCCCTGCCGCGCAACTCATTCGCGGTGTACCGATAGCACCAGCCTCCGTGCCACGCTCCATGTACAAGGACAAAGTTGGCCATCATATCCTCCGCGTTGCCTGAAGATACTTCTGGAGCAGCGTCTTGGCGTTGACTGCAGTGGTGTCGGCGTCCGCCAAGCCCGCACGTCGCCGGGCGCGTCGCTGGCATCTGATCGCGCGCTTGGCAATCGTGAGAGTCGCTTGGCCGTCACGGCTCAGCCCGCATCACTTTTTGCACGCCGTGCGCGGACAAATGCACGGTCCGCCGACATGAACCGTGCGAGCATCGATGGCACGAGCTTGGCGGGCTCGACTCGCTGGCCATGCTCCTGCGCAAAAACTTCGGCGTAGGCGACGAGATCGCGATGCACGGCGCCCGGCAGTTCGACAGTGAGCTTGACCGGCCGATCATCAGGAATGGCGGAAAGCTTCAGCTTCGTCATGGGGGTGGCTCAACTCCGGCAGGGCGCGAGTACGAGGTCGCGATTGATGATCACCCGCACCGGCAATCCCGACTGGTGGTGATGAGGATCACGGCGGTCAGTATTCCGTGCCGCCGTGGAAATCGCATAGATCATGCTTCTCGCAGTGCCCGCGATAATGCGCGCTGTAGCCGCGTTCAAGTGGAGGCGGCTCGCGTAATGCACAAGCGGAAAGCGCCAGCGAAGAGAGAAACAAGGCGACGATCTTGATCATCGCTATGCTCCGGAGCACTGGGGAAATGGCACCCGCATGCAATCCTGTACGTCTGGCGGGAAACGCTTCGGAACGCGAGTGTCTGGAGCACGGCTAGCAGAGCCAAGACTCGCCGTCTGGGCGCAGCCAACGAGCGCGATGAAGGACAGAACAACAGCGGCGATGACAACAAACTTCATACTCGAGGTTCCTTTCTTTGGCTTTTGACGTCCGCATCGGCGGCCAGTTCTCTCAACCCTGATAGGCTGCGAGGACGAGATCGCGATTGGTGATTACCCGCACCGGAAACCCCGGCCGGATGGTGAGGGTCGGCTGAATGTTGAGGTTGCGTTGTGTGATCTGCTGGCCGGTCTGACTGAGGCTGTTGCTGCTGCCTTGCCGGAGCGCCGACGCGATGGCGCTGTCGTTGGCGTTGGAGCCAAGCTCGGCGCCGATACCGATCACCGTCGAGAGTACGGCCCCAATGACGAGCCGGTCCCAGTGCTGATCGACCTCGTCTTCGAGACCGATGAAGCCTTGCGGATCGGCGGCGGGCTGGCGCTCCAGCACGACGGAGCGGCCGTTCGGCAGGATCAGCCGCGTCCACACCAGCAGCAG
>JAJPKK010000087.1 GCA_021323775.1 Hyphomicrobiales bacterium | reverse complement strand
ATCTGATTTCGTTTGGCAGAAACCATGGTAGGTTCCAAAGATGGTACCTAACAACTCGATATCATTGATGCTTAGGAGGATCGCTTTTCCTCCGCTCGCCCGCCGACGCATAGACACCTTGCAGGTCAATGTCGGCTACCGCTGCAATCAGTCCTGCGTGCATTGCCATGTCGGCGCAAGCCCGCATCGCACCGAGGAGATGTCAGGCGAGACCGTCGACCTCGTCCTTGCGGTGCTGGCGCGCCGGCCGATCGCGACTCTCGACATCACCGGCGGAGCGCCGGAACTCAATCCGCACTTCCGCCGGCTGGTTCGCGCCGCCCGCGATCTTGGCGTACGCGTCATCGATCGCTGCAATCTCACGATCCTGGAATTGGCTGGCCAGGAAGACCTTGCCGAGTTTCTGGCCGCCGAAGAGGTCGAGATCGTCGCCTCGCTGCCGTGCTATCTTGCCGATAATGTGGACAGGCAACGCGGTAGGGGCGTTTTCGAGGGCTCGATCAGAAGCCTCAAGCGCCTCAACGCGCTCGGCTATGGACGCGAGGGGAGCGGCCACATTCTCAATCTCGTCTACAATCCGCAGGGTCCCTCGCTGCCGCCGCCGCAGGAAGCGCTCGAGGCCGATTATCGGCGCGAACTCGGTGACAAATTCGGGATCGTGTTCAATCGCCTCTTCACGCTTGCCAATATGCCGATTCAGCGGTTTGGCTCGACGCTGATTTCCAAGGGTGAATTCGACCGTTACGTGGGGCTGCTGCGCGCCGCCCACCGCGACGACAATCTCGACAGCGTCATGTGCCGCGACCTCGTGTCGGTCGATTGGCGCGGCTATCTCTACGACTGCGACTTCAACCAGATGCTCGATCTGCCGCTGACCGGACTTGACGGTGCGCGGCGGCGGCTCGAAGACCTGCTCAACGATGATCTCGACCACAACCCGATCCAGGTCGCCGGTCACTGCTATGGCTGCACAGCCGGCCAAGGGTCGAGTTGCGGCGGAGCCCTGAAGGAAGCGGCAGAATGAGTGCTGAGGGACGCGGCGAAATGAACGCGGGCTCTGCCTCGCAGCCCACGGTTGAAGGCGCCGCCTGCACCGTCGCGCAGGCGCTCGGCTCGGCCGTGGAATGAAGCTCTCCGTCGTCGTGCCGGTGCTCAACGAGGCAGACGGCATCGAGGAATCCCTCGCCGCGCTGGCGCCGCTGCGTGCGCGGGGCGTCGAGGTCGTGGTGGCTGACGGCGGCAGCAGCGATGCGACGGTGGCCCTCGCGCATCCGCTGGCCGATGTCGTCATTGCGGCGCCTCGCGGGCGGGGTGCGCAGATGAATGCCGGCGCTGCAGCGTCGAGTGGCGATGTGCTGCTTTTCCTCCATTCAGATACGCGCCTTCCGGCAGATGCCGATGCGCTCATCCGCGACGCATTAGCCCGGTCCGGCGCCGCTGCAGGACCATTTTGGGGACGATTCGACGTCCGCATTGCCGGCGCGCACCCGCTTTTTCGGATCGTCGCCGCCATGATGAACCTGCGCTCGCGGCTCACCGGCATCGCCACGGGCGATCAGGCGATCTTCATGTCGCGGGCGGCGTTCGGACCGGGCTTTCCGGATATCCCGCTGATGGAGGACATCGCCATGGCGAAACGCCTCAAGCGCTTGGCGCCGACGCTATGCATCGCGTCGCCCGTCGTTACTTCAGGGCGGCGCTGGGAGAAGCACGGCGTGCTGAAAACGATTCTCCTCATGTGGTGGCTGCGGCTGGCGTATTTTTTCGGCGCAAACCCCGCATGGCTGGCGCGATCTTATGGCTATGTTCCGCGGCAGTCCTGAAGGCGTGGCGGTTGCGATCCTTGCCAAGGCGCCGCTGCCTGGCCTCGCCAAGACGCGGCTCGTCCCGGCGCTCGGCGCCGCCGGCGCCGCGGCCCTCCAGGCCCGCTTCATCACGCGCGCCGTGACTACAGCGCGATCGGCGGCAATCGGTCCAGTGACCTTATGGGCGACGCCCGATCTCCACCACCCGCTGTTCCAGACGATCGCGGGCGAGCTTGGCGTCGCTCTCGCGACGCAGCCGGAAGGCGACCTCGGCCCGCGCATGATGGCTGCGCTTGCAGCCGCAGGCGGCCCCGCGATCGTCGTCGGCACTGATTGCCCCGCGCTCACGCCCGAGCATTTGCGCGCGGCGGGGCAGGCGCTCGTCGATGGGATCGATGCGGTCATCATCCCGGTGGATGATGGCGGCTATGGACTGATCGGCCTGCGGCGCCCGCAGCCGGCGCTGTTTGAAGGCATGACCTGGAGCACGTCATCCGTGATGGCGGAAACACGCCGCCGCCTCGCCCGGCTCGCGCTTTCCTGGCGCGAGCCGGCGCGTCTGTGGGATGTCGACGAGCCGGCCGACCTCGACCGGCTTGCGAGCGCGGGGCTTGGCGGCTTGATGCGGTGGGTGGTGGGCGCAGGCCCGGAGGCCACAGCCTTACCCCGCCAGTGTTGCCCCGGGCCATAGCGCTGGTGCGGCGCGCAGATACTGATTCGGGCGTTTGATGTCGGCGCCAAGCGCCCGCGCCGCGTGCCAGCCCCAATGGGGATTATCGAGGACAGCGCGCGCCAGCGCCACCATATCGGCTTTGCCCCCGGCGATGATGCTCTCGGCCTGCTCCGCCGTCACGATGAGACCGACCACGCGGGTCGCGATGCCGGTTGCGCGCACCTGTTCGGCGATATCGACGTTGTAGCCCGGCTTGGTCGGCGTGCGCGCATCAGGCGAAATGCCGCCCGAGGATATGTCCACATAGTCCAAGCCCGCCGCCTTGAGCATCTTGGCGCAGAATACCGCGTCGGCCGCTGTCAATCCGCCGTCGAGCCAGTCGCTGCCGGTGATACGGGCGCCCAGCGCGATGGAGTGCGGCACCACCTTCCGCACGGCCTCGGTGATCTCGCGCGGAAAGCGCATGCGATTTTCGATCGAGCCGCCGTACTGATCCGTGCGCTGGTTCGAGAGCGGCGACATGAAGCTGTGGGCCAGGTAGCCGTGGGCCATGTGCAGCTCGATGGCGTCGAAACCGACCCGCACCGCACGCTGCGCCGCTGCCGTGAACGCGCCGCGCACCCGCGCGAAATCATCCGCCTCCATGGCGCGCGGGATGTGCCAGCCGGGTCCGAACGGCAGAGCGGACGGCCCGACGGTTTGCCAAGGGTCCCGGTCCGGCTTCAGGGGACCGCCGCCCTCCCAGGGCCGCTGCACGGAGGCCTTGCGGCCCGCATGGGCAAGCTGGATGCCGAGCTTCGCGGTCCCGGTACGCCGGCAGAAATCAGCGACGCGCTTGAGCGCCGCTTCGCATTCGTCGGAATAGAGCCCCAGGCAGCCATGGGTGATGCGGCCGTGGCGCTCCACATGGGTCGCCTCGACAATGACGAGGCCGGCGCCGGAATTCGCCAGCATGCCAAGGTGAGCGATGTGCCAGTCGGTCGCGCAACCGTCGACGGCGCTGTATTGACACATCGGCGACACGACGATGCGGTTGTCCAGTTCGACGCTGCCGAGCCGGATCGGCGAAAACAGGGCGCTGTGCATGGATGAGGACCGTGCGAAAGAGGAGACGGACTCTCCGATATACGGACAGCGCCAGGCGGCGCAACCTGCGTCCGATGCAGGCGGCCTATGCGGGAGAGGCGAAAGCGGTCCAATGCGCGTCGCCCCTTTCCAGGGCGAAACGGCCGAAAAGATCGGCGCGACCGCTCCTGTCCCGGGGACAGGCTTGCGACCGCAGGTGGGTTGAGCGCGAGCGAAACCGCCGTCGGCCCGGCCACTGGCTGGCCTGATGGGTTTCGCTTGCGCTCGACCCGGGCTACAGTCCAACGAAGGCGCAACATCAGGGAGGAGATCATGACGGCCAGGCAGCGGCGGTTCAGCGGAATGCTTGCTCGTTCAGCCCTGGGCATCGCGGTGATCATTGCGGCGTTTGCCCTTCCGGTGGGAGCGCAGACGCCTGCGGGAATCCCGGGCGTGCTGGCGCCGGGGGTTATGCCAGAACTCGTGCAGGAGGGCTTCGTGTTCACCGAAGGCCCGGTCGGCACTGCTGACGGGGGGCTTTATTTCTCCGACATCCGGGTCAGCAAGACCTACTTCCTCGATGCTGGCGGCAAGATCAGCGTCGCACGCGAAAACACCAACGGCGCAAATGGGCTCGCGCTGACCCGGGACGGCGAACTCCTGTTTGCCGAGGGCGACGGCAAGCGCATCACCAAGCGCAACCGCGACGGCACCATCGCGGTGCTCACCGAAGGGCCGCCCGGCGCTCCGCTGCTGGCGCCCAACGACCTCATCGTCGACGCGAAGGGCGGCATCTATTTCACGGATCCGGGACCCCGGCCCGTTGTGCCGGGCCGTCCGATCTACGTGTATTACCTGCCGGCCGGCGCCAAAACGCCGATCCTGATCGACGGGGCCGTGCCGCGGCCCAACGGTCTGACGCTCACCAACGACGGCAAGACGCTCATCGTCGACGACACGCTCAATCCCACAGTATTCGCCTACGACGTGCAGCCGGACGGGAGCGTCAAGAACAAGCGCGCGTTCCTTCAGCTTCGCGACATTCCGCCGGGCGCCGAGAGCGGCGCGGACGGCATGGCGATCGACCGCGACGACCGCCTTTACATCACGACGGTCGCGGGCGTTCAGGTGTTCGACGCCAAAGGCCAATATCTCGGCACCATCAAGGCAGGCCGCCAGGCCGCCAATGCGGCTTTCGCCGGCCCCGGCAAGCAGACGCTTTATTTGACGGCACGTGAAGGGCTCTATCGGGTGAAGACGCTCGCCAAGGGGCCGGACCGCTTGGGCAAGTGAGCAATGCAGGAGTGATCCTTGCAGTCGCCCCGTTGCAGGCGAATGCAATGCGCTGTTTAAGATTGGCTCGACTGGGGGCGACCACAAGGTCGGCACTACACCGGAGGGGAGGAACTCATGTCCGGTACCGAAAGGCTTCGCAACACCCTCGTAGCATCGTCAGCCTGCCTCACCGCAGTCGGGCTTATCCTCGCCGCGACCGCGACGGTGCAGGCGCGCGTAACCCGTATCGCGATCGAAAAAAAGCTGTCGCCCGCCTTCGACGGAGCGAGCTTTGGCGCCGCCGGCCAATATGAAACGCTGGCCGGCAAGGCATTCGGCGAGCTTGATCCCAACGATCCGCACAACGCGATCATCCAGGACATCAAGCTCGCGCCCCGCAATGCCCGCGGCATGGTCGAATACACCGCGACGTTCCAGATCGTGAAGCCCATCGACATGGCGAAGGCAAGCCGCCTGATGTGGCACGACGTGCCCAACCGCGCTGGCCGGATCACGATCGTGCCGATCGAGCGCGCCAATGGCGATATCGGCCTCTCCAGCGGCTGGCAGGGCGACAACTCGGGCGCAACGGCGCCGGGACCGAACAACGAGTACGTTGTGGTGCCGGTCGCGAAGAAGCCGGACGGCTCGGCTATCACCGGCCGCGTCATGGCGCGCATCATGAATGCGTCCGGCAAGGATTCGCGGCCGATGATCGTCCACAGCAACCCGATGCCCTATCGGCCGGCGAGCCTCGACACCAAGGAAGCGAGCCTTGTGACCCACGCGTCGGAGACGATCGACGGCGCCATCGGGGCGACAGCCGTAATTGCGCCTGGCGACTGGGCCTTCGCCAAATGCAGCGCTGACAAGCCGTTCCCCGGAACGCCCGATCCGACCCAGATCTGCCTGAAGAACGGCTTCGATCCGAACCTCCTCTATCAGGTGACGTTCACCGCCAAGGATCCGCCGGTGCTCGGCATCGGCTTTGCGGCGTTCCGCGACGTGGGCTCGTTCTTCCGCAACGCCGCACAGGATGATGCCGGCACGCCCAACCCGATCGCCGGCGGCGTGTCGTGGGCCATCGCCCGCGGGGTATCGCAGTCCGGCAATTTCCTGCGCGGTTTCATCCATCTTGGGTTCAATCAGGACGAAGCCGGCCGCCAGGTCTATGACGGCGCCTGGCCCATCATCGCCGGCCGACGGATTGCCCTGAATTATCGCTTCGCGCTGCCGGACGGCGTGCTCAAGCTTTATGAGGCCGGAAGCGAAGGCCCGCAATGGTGGGCCGCCGCGGCCGATCCGGTGCGCGGCCTTCCGTCCGCCGGCATCCTCGATCGCTGCACCGCGAGCCACACCTGCCCGAAGATCATTGAGCATTTTGGGTCCGCGGAAGTCTGGGGTCTCAAGCTCACACCTGAGTGGGTCGGCTCGGCCGGCGACGCCGACCTGCCCCTGCCTGACAATGTGCGCCGCTACTACATTCCAAGCACGCAGCATGGCGGCGGCCCGGGCGGCTTCAGCACGACGGCGGCGGCTCCGCCCTCCTGCCCCAGCGTCGGCTGGGGCAGGGGCGTGCTGCCCAGCAATCCGGTGCCGCACACGCAGACCGTGAATGCGATCCGGGCCCACTTCCGCGATTGGGTGATGAAGGGCATTGCGCCGCCGCCCAGCCGGTACCCGACGCTCGCCGCGGGGACGCTGGTCGACGCCGCCGCTGAAGCGATGGGATTCCCGGCTCTGCCGGGCTTGCCGGCGCACGCGCCAAGCGGCCTCATCAATCCGCTGCTCGATTATGATTTCGGGCCCGAGTTCAACTATATGGATGGCTCCGGCGTGCAGACCGTGGTGCCGCCCCGCGTCAAACAGGTGATCCGGCTGAAGGCGCCGCGCGTTGATGCCGACGGCAACGAACTCGGCGGCGTGCCGGTGGTCCTGCGCGATGCGCCGCTCGGCACCTATCTGGGCTGGAACATCACCGCGGCGGGCTTCCACAAGGGGCAAATCTGCAACTATGCGGGCGGCATGATTCCTTTCGCCAAGACCAAGGCCGAGCGCCTCGCGAACGAGGACCCGCGCCCGTCGCTTGAGGAGCGCTATGGCAATCACGCCGGCTACGTGCGAGCGGTCGAAGCCGCCGCGCACAAGGCGGTCGCGGAAGGCTTTCTGCTGGAGGGCGACGCGAAAGCGCTCATCGCCGCCGCGGATGCGAGCGACGTGTTGCGATGATTCATAGGGTGGGAAAAGGCGCCCTTCGACAAAGCTCAGGAGCGCCGTGTCCACCGGCGCGCGACGTTCGAGCGCGGGTGGCGCGCTTCGCTCTGAGCCTGTCGAAGAGTGCCCGCCCTGCGGCGCCGGCAAACACTCACGCAGTCCGGGTTCCCTAAATGTGGCCGAGCAAAGCGCCCCGGATTGCGCGCCGGCAAGGGCGGGCGCTTCGTCCGGGCTACAAGGCTGTCCAGGGAGGACACACAATGTGCGGACCAAAATCGATGCGGTCTTTTCTCGCCGCCGTCGCTATCCTCGCGCTCACGGCGAGCGCCGCGCCGGTTTGCGGCCAGACTCCACCCAACGTCACCGTGTTTGAAGGCGCGCGCGTCATCACCGGCGACGGCAGTGCGCCGATCGAGGATGCCGCTATCGTCGTCAGCGGCAACCGCATTACGGCGGTCGGCCGCCGCGGCGAGGTTGCGGCCCCCGATGGCGCTGCGCGCGTCGACCTGAAGGGCAAGACAGTGATGCCGGCGCTGATCGACGCTCATGTCCACATGGGCTATCGCCGCGGCACCAGCTTCACGGCCGACAATTACACCCGCGAAAATCTGCTCGACATGCTCGACCGCTATGCCTGGTATGGCGTTGCGGCGATCCTCGAAACCGGCACGGGACGCGGCGACCTGCCGTACCAGGTGCGGGCCGAGGCGCGCACGGGCGCGCGCTATCTCACCGCCGGCAGCGGCTTTGGCATGCCCAATGCGGGGCCGGGCGGCGCGATGCGGGATTCCGCCTACGGGGTTACCGAGGAGGAGCAGGCGCGCAAGGACGTGCAGGAGCTGGCGGCCCACAAGCCCGACATGGTGAAGATCTGGGTGGACGATCGCAACGGCACGGTGGAGAAGCTCAAGCCCAACCTCTATCGGGCCATCATCGATGAGGCGCATAAGCACAGTCTCCGCGTCATGGCGCACATTACGGAGCTTGCCGACGCCAAGGACCTGCTGCGTGCGGGACTCGACGGCTTCGCCCATATGGTCCGCGACCACGATGTGGACGACGAGTTTCTCGCACTCGTCAAGGCGCGGCCCAACGTATTCTTCACGGAAACGTTGTGGGGCGAACGGCGCGCGATCTTCGCTGCCAAGCCTGCCTGGGTCGATGACCCGGCGCTGCGCGGGGCCTTCTCGGCCGAGAGCATCGCGCAACTCGCCGAGCAGCTTTCGCCGGACCCGAAAGCCAACGCGCAGGCCGTGCAGCGCGCCCGCGACATGGCGGCAACCAACCTGCGCAACACCGCCAGGCTTTACGCCGCGGGCGCCCGCATCGGCCTCGGCACCGACACCGGCGGCGTGTCGGGCGGCCAGTTCTTCGGACTCGGCACGCATGTCGAGCTGGAGTTGCTGGTAACGGAGGTCGGGCTCACGCCCATGCAGGCGCTGGTAATCGGAACCCGCACTTCGGCCGAAATTCTCGGCCTCAGCGACCTCGGCGCCATCGCGGCCGGCAAGAGCGCGGATTTCATCGTGCTCGACGCCAATCCGCTCGATGACATCGCCAACACGCGGCGGATCAACCGGGTCTATTTGCGCGGAGAGAGGATCCCGCGCGCGGCGCTGTCGGCGAAGTGGAATGCGAAGGGGTAGAGTGGTGAGGCGTGGCGCGTCAGGCGCGTTGACGGCGCGCCGCTTGCGGTTTCCGGCGGAGCATTTCCAGAAAATCGCCAGCATGCACCGTGCCCGGAACCCAGCGCGGCGTATCGAACGTTTCTTGTTTAAGGATGTCGTCCCCAACCGAGCATTGCCCGTTCGGTGTCAACCGGAAGATTTCCACATTCGTCGGCAGCGTCCGCACGTGGAGCGCTCGAAGCGAAGGGTCGGAAACGCACGCGGCATCGTGACCGAGGTGATCGAATTCATCATCCACCGTCAGTCTGATTCCCTCGCGGCGCGCCGCTTCTTGAAGGATCAGCAGATCGCGAAACAGTCTTGACCGATCGGCGACCGGGCCTCCGGCTTGATCGCCGCCAACCCGAAGCAGCGGATTAATGATCCACCGGTCGATGCCAATTTCACGGAGGAGTGAAGGCATCGCATCCAGATAATGCCGCCGGGAGGGCAGTAATACGGAGGAGACAATGAGGCGCGTCGACGGCGCGAGGGCGTCGACAGCGATCCTGATGCCCCGCACGGCCGCCGCCCATGCACCAGTCAAGCCGCGTATGCGATCGTGGATGTCGGCTGACGCGGCATCCAGGGACACTGCGATCTTTGAGGGAGCCAGCGCCGCCAACAAACTGACGGCATCAGCGAGCTTTGTCCCGTTGGTGACCAGGCTCGCGGGGATACCGAGGAACCGCCCCGTCCCAAGTATCGCTTGGGTAAATGGAAGAGATTCCGGCAACAGGGGCTCGTATCCTTGAACCGCGAGAGCGAAGAGCGGCGCACACACGGCGGCTTCACGAATGAAACGCGCCAAATCGTCAGGGCTAAGATAAATCTCTGCGATCTCTCGGCGCTGTCGAATAAGGCAGAAGGAACATTTGAGATTGCAACCATTTGCTGATGGCACGATGAACGTTAGAAATTGACCCGCCGCATCGGGTTGGTCCGGTTGCGGCTGCAACCCCGAAGATACCATCTTACCCCCCAGTAAGCATATGGCTGGAGGGTACTTTGTCGCGAAAATCGTAAAAAGAAGCCAGTCTTTTGTCTTGAAAAGCAAGAGACAACACGAAAAAGACGATACCTGTTACAATTTTACAACAATTTGTTGCGGAGCACTGAGCCCTGCACGACCAATCGCGGAAGTGGCAGCAAGAAGATCCGGCTGCAGCGTAGGTTTTCATTAGAACTTCAAAAACTCGTCAAGGCGCAACAGCAGAAAGCCGTAATGACGCAGCTTTTCGATCGAGTGCGTCGCGTCGACCCGCATCCCATCAATTGACAAGCAATCCAGCACGCTTCCCAAGCCCAGGACCTGTGCGGCAGCGGCGTATACGGTACCAAAGGCCTCAATGTAACTCCGGCCAGGCGCAATGAGTTGCAGCCCCCTTTCCTCGCGCACATCTTTTTTTTCATCAGACTTAAACAGAGCGTGACCGAAATAGCGGAGCTCGTAATGCGCGTTGTCGGGATGAGCGGCCGACCTCCTCAAAAAAATGGTATAGTGCGGCTTTTCATTTAACCGTTCGGCGCCGTAGAGGAGGCGGAATTCACGTAATTCCGCCCACCTAGGAGGAATTGCGCTAAACAGGACGTGGTGAGTCTCGAAGTTAGGAAGCCTAGACTCAGCACGCGAAATGCTTTGCGCATCATGTAAAACGATAATGGACTTTGACACCAACCAGTTCCATCTGGATTCGGTTGCGCTGTCCTTCAAGCGCCTGAGCGCTTTAAACCTTGTGACCAATGCCTCTACATTCATGAACCTCAACCGGGATTCGGGATCCTCAATATCCTGTCGTCCCATGTCCAATATCCAGACAAGCAACCGCTTTCTGTCCGCGTCATCGTTGCCCCACAGCTTGTTCACGGAATCCCTGAAACCAATCAAGGCCATTTGAGGCCGGCCAACAAGGTGGTCAGCGAGCACGGCCTGGCCGGCGCCTACGATGAACATTGCCTCGCACTTCTGGAATTCGTTTGCATTCAGATCGGGCGTGGGTTGCGTTACGACCTTCGCAGATTCGGTCTCGCCTCTGTCTTCCGCCGCGCCTTTGGAGATTTGCTCCGCTACATACCTGCCGACCTCCTCGATCTCGGCGTTGGAAAGCAGCGGTTCATATGATCTCGCGGATGCTCCAATTGTTCCGCCGCTGCCTGCATTTCCCACATAACGCCAGTGTGACAGGAACACGCGCACGAGCGCGTCGGCGTCCGCAGGCCTCAGATTGGTCCTGCCCGTAAGCTTCGGGATCAGCGATCTTACAGGTGTACCTCGCGTCCGAAGCAAATCATCGAGATAACGGTCACTGTGGCGCGGCTTGCCGGCGACGAGGCCTCCCCGCTCCTTCCAGCGATGGGCGAGGTCCCGCACGAATTGGGCGGGCGCCTCGGTCGGGCTGATCGGGACGAATTGGGCGATAATCCCAAGCGACTTCTGGACCTTAGAAGGCGTCGCAGGGTTCATAGGAGCCCCGAGTCCTGTTCGCGATTCTTGCGAGGAATCCGAACCTCATTCCGAGAATCGCCGCTCACTTTCGAGTCAGACAAAATGAAAATGCAAAAGATGTCAATTAGTTCCAATCCTCGTCGAGATCATCACAAATATCGATAAAGGTAACATATTATTGTAAACACAAAATCTTTATTAGAAGAAATCTAGAAACTGTCATGAACGTAGTTTATTCTCGAAACAAATGTCGATGCGGGCACCAATTCGATGAACGCATAAATGCGTTCACGAATGTTAAAGAATCAGAGGGGAGGCTCGAAAAATTGTTCGCGATCCCACCAGCATCGTTGAGCGGATCGGTGAGCAGTTGCGACCCGCTCCGACGCGTCCCCACAGGAAAGAATTCCGGTTCTGGAAGGCGCTCGGTGGCGTGCCCCCAGTTCGCTTGGCATGAAGAGCGTTCGAATTGCCCAACGCGGGGAGAGAAGCCTTGCTTAAAAGCCGCAAGAGAAGGGCGTTTTGGGGAACGCACATCCTATCAGTCCGCGAGGTGGAAGAGGCTGAGCCTCTTATCAGCGAGATATCCGATTCGCCGCCTCAAGACGATGACGGCGCTACCGGCGATAACAATCGCCGCCGATGCGACCGTCGCCATTAAATTATGGCGATGGATCGGAGGCAGACAGTTCCACGCGCCGCCGCGGCGGAGCGCGAGCATAGCCAACCCAAGACAGCTTCCTCCGATGGCGACCGCCCGCTGAGGGAGCGGGCGATGGGGCGGCGCCGCCGATGCTGTCGCAGATTCGCCAGCTCAATCATCGAGTATTGCGCTGCCGGCGATGCTCCGCTCCGATGGACGGTTGTCCAGTGTACCTTCAGCGCTTCAGTAGAAGGCGATCCGTGGGGTTTTTCGGATCCTCCGAAACAATGCGTCTGCCGCTCGTGATCTCTTCCAGTGCGCTTTCATAAAGGCTCAGAGCATCCCGGACAACATCGGCCAGAGATACGGCATCAGACAGTTGACGCATCTTTTCCAATCGCTCGAAGCCACGGTCTGTAAGGGTCACTTGCAGGCGACGGAGGCCGCCGCTGGACGATTTTATGCGACTGCCGGCGGGGCGTCCCCCGGTCCCTCGCTTGTCATCGTGTTGCGCCCTGACGGCTACCCCACTGCTCATTGAGCTCGGCTCCTTCTCTTTGATGATCTCCGTGGCATCTGGCATCGTCAGTCCTCCCTAATAGCAGTTGCCGAAAAGCAAACCCCCGGATTTCGGGGGGCGCAGACGCACAACGCTACGCGGATCGCGGGAGGGGGACAAACCCACAGCGCTAAAACACAGCCACGTGCGTTCGAGTAGCCACAAATCCGTTGCAAGACTGCCGGCGTGTGCTTCAACTTAGACATACTTATTACAGCATTTGACTGTCTATCTACAACATCTGTATGAGTAAATACAAGCATTTTTGACGTCTTAATTGCTCAAGTCAATGCCCGCGTTCCCGCCGTCGCCAGCCTCATAGAGCTTCGTGATCTCATTTGTATCGAGATCGGTGATGGTGACAACCCAGCGTCCGAAATAGTCGGTGCCGACCTGGACCGCGTGCATTGCAAGAATGTCTTCGTCGGCTGAAAACGCCCCTGCGTTCTTGACCTTAAGGTGGTCATCCTGGTCGACGGGAAATTCTTCCTCCGAACTGTCGTCCTGCACAACGTCTCCTCCCCCAAGGCGTATGCATGCTCAATCTAGATGTTTTTTCACCATCAAAGATGCATACTTTTCCCATTAACTGGAACCAAGACGGATTCTGTTGCCGATATACTTTTCCGCCATTTTCTCAGCGCGTTGATGCGCCCCTACGTCGAATGAAAATGTGACAGGCGTGCGTCATGTTGACGCTGAAGATTTTTTTGATGATAATTTAATGGTTTTTCTACATCATAAATGTATCATGGACACAGCAAGAAACGTTCGGAACCATTTCCGCAAACATTCAATGCCCGAAAACACTGAACTCTTACCGCGTTTAATCAAGGAGTTAGCCAATGATATCCATCTTGAAGCCCGCCGCGATCCTCGCCGGGGCGGCAGGAATCACGTACGCCCTCACGACTGGACCTGCGGCCTCGCTGGTCCGAAGCGGCGCCCCTGAGATGCTATCCTGGGTGAACGCGCAGATAGCATGCCGGTTTGATGCGGTGCTCTGCCTGCAATGGCACGAGGCTGACTTGCGCAAGATCGCCAAGAGGGCCGCGGATCAGGGGTACGCGCTTCTATCCGAGCGCGACAGGCGGTCCGCAGAATTAAAGGCGGCCGAGACGGCGGTCAGCGACAATGCCCGGCTGCTGAGCGAGGCGCGCGATCGTTACCGGCAGTGCTCGATGAACGGCCAGCCTGTGGATTGGAAGGGTGCCCGTTACAGCCCAGCGGAGTTCAAGGCCCAAGTCCAGCTTCTCTGGGAAGAGAAGGCGATTCTTGAGCAAACACGCGATCGCCATAGGAGATTCTCAGAGCAGCTCGAAAAGGACCTGAAGGCCAACGGGACCCTTAGGACGCAGCTTGATGCCGAGCTGTCGCTGATGCCCGCGCGCATCGATGAGGCGCGCCGCGAGGCTTTGAGGTCGGACTTTCACCGGGTCCTCGGCGAGATCAACCAGATCGAAGGATCCGCTGACCGACAAATCAGAGACACAAACCTGAAACTGCGCACCACCTCGGAGCTGATCAAGGCGGAGCCACCAAAAGGTGAAGCGGCCGAATCGCTCAAAACATTGCGCAATCCGGACTTCGAGAACTTCCTCAACGGCGCGCCCCAAAGCTGATCGGCATCGGGGGCGGCCTGCGCTACGCCGCGGGTCGCCCGACAACACCCCCAGCACAAGGAGGCTGCCATGGCCATTCGTTTCGCGACGCTGGCCGGCGTCACGGCAGTAACGATCGCCGCCACGATAAAGGACATCAACGCCGACCAGCATCTGCCTCTCACAAACTCCGGCGCAGTGGACTCGACGGAAGCCCCAGGATCGGGGCCGCGTCAGGCCTGCGGGTGCACTCACGGCGCGCAATCCTTGACCCCAGGCCAAGAGTTAGCGCCGCGCTCCGCCGCCGACTTGGAATTGGAGTGGAAGAAGCTGCGGCAGGCCATAGTCGGCGCCCAATCGCAATGGCAGCAGACCGACAAGGAAAGGAGGCGTCTTGAGAATGAACTGAACGCCGTGAAGAGACAGCTAGCCGCAGCACAACAACTCCAAGCGCAGAAG
The DNA here is from genome assembly GCA_021323775.1 of Hyphomicrobiales bacterium. GTDB lineage: Bacteria > Pseudomonadota > Alphaproteobacteria > Rhizobiales > Xanthobacteraceae > JAJPKK01. The sequence goes on along the minus strand of JAJPKK010000087.1, from coordinate 4,275 downwards.
GATGCGCAAACTGCTGACCTCAAGCGTGCAGGGAATCGGGACGCCGATCGCCCCGACCAGAACCAGAACGCCCGCATCACTGCAACGACTCGAGGGAATCAGATCTGGAGGGGAGGTCCCAGGGGGGCAGATGGTGCACACCGGGCCAAGCCGACAGGGGCCGCAATGCTTTTCGGAAAGCCGACACCGGCTGATTGCATCCGAGCCGTCAGGCCACGCTACCGCTATGGACCCTATGAGACGATGCCACCGTGGGAATAATGCTGCGTGAGGATGGCCCGCACTCCCGCACGACCGCGTCGCACCCAACGCGGCCGTTTTTCATGATAATGAAGGCGGCCTGCGAGCCGCCGTAACGCTATCCGGTTGGCTCTCCACGTCCATTCCGCGTATGACATCGGCCCGAGCGCAAACCAAGCAACGCAAACATGATGATCATCGATTCCCAGGTCCATATCTGGCCGCCTCACCGTGCGGACCGGCCGCTCGGCGAAGCCGGCCTCGACCGTGTGCCTTTCAGCTATCAGGAGCTCGTCGCCGCCATGGACGCCGCTGGCGTCGACCGGGCGATCCTGGTGCCGCCATCGTTCGACCGGGACCGCAACGACTACGTCATCGAGGCGGTGCGGCAGCATCCCGATCGTTTCGCCATCATGGGACGCGTAGCCCTTAAGGGCGGCGGGCCCGATTTGCTGGCTGAATGGAAAAGCCAGCCGGGCATGCTGGGCGTGCGCCTGACCTTTCACCGCGATGCCGATCGGCCGTGGATCGATGACGGCACCGCTGACTGGTTCTGGGGCGCGGCGGAAGAACACTCGATTCCCGTGATGGTGCACGCGCCCGAGCGGCTCGCGGCCGTGGCCAAGATTGCGGAGCAGCATCCCGCGCTCACGATCATCGTCGACCACATGGGATTTGCCCGCGCCACCGTGGATGACGAAACCATCGCCGCGGCCGAGCGCATGATCGCGCTCGCCCACTACCCGAACGTTTGCGTCAAGGTCTCGGCGCTGCCGTGCTTTTCGACCGCGCCCTATCCCTTCCGGAATCTGCGCGAGCCGCTGCGCCGCGTGATCGCGGCTTTTGGGCCCCGGCGCTCATTCTGGGGCAGCGATATCACGCGCGTGCCGGCATCATGCAGCTACCGGCAGACAGTAACGCATTTCACCGAGGAGCTGGATTTTCTGTCGGGCGACGACCTCGAATGGATCATGGGGCGCGCGCTGGCGGAGCGCCTTGGGTGGCGGTAGGCCTGACCGCGGACGCCCCGCGCCCCCTGCCATGAGGCGCAGGTTGGATTGGGCGGCAGCCAAATCCGTCTCGGCGTTTTCCGCCGCACGGGCGAGAAGAGCTTCGCATGCGCTCAACCCATCCCACGGCCGAGAGAGCGGGCGGGACCGCCCGCGGTCCCGGGAGGTGCGCTCAGCTACGGCACGTTCGCCGCCTGGGCAGCCTCCACATAGGCGTGCACGTCCTCGTCAAGCAGGAAGCGCTCATCCTTGAGCGCCTGGGCTGCGCGGCTGACCCGCTCCACATAGGCGGCATGATGGGCATAGCGCTCTTCGAGCGAGAGCCGCGGATCGCCGGCCGCAAGCCGCGCCGCCTTGGTCTTGGCGAAGTTGAGCTTCTGGCCGCTGGCGTCGCAGCCGTCGAGCCCATCTGCCCGCAGCGCCCAGCCCGTATAGGTTGCGACCGGAACGGCCACCTCGGGCACGCGGATGCCGGCAATGTCGTTGCCGTCCGCATCTGCCTTGGGAACGAATACCGGATAGGGCTGACCTGCGAGTTTCGGCGGCAGCACCGAGAGGAAGCCCTTGTCGAAGCCCGGCCCGAAGTCCCACAAATCGCCAGTATGGTGGGCGCCGTTGTAGACCACGCCCGGGATGCGCGGGAACCCGTAACTCTCCTGCGGCAGCGGCGGCGCCAGCGTGCCGTCAGCGACGCGCGGCATCTGGTTTGAGGGCGGGGCCGTGCCGGCCGTCACCCACGCATCGAGGTCGGTGAGCAGCGCTCGCAACACCGCGTTGGGGCGCAGCGGATTGCGCGGCTGCGCGCAGATGCCGGGACCGTTTCCGGCGCCGTGCGGAAGGCTGGCAAGCAGGTAGTAGCGCACATTGGCGGCGCCGCTGAGATCGAGATCGTGGCCCTGGCTGTCCGTCTGCATCATCGAGGACGCCTTGGCCCAATATTCGTTCGACGAGTTTGCTTCGAAAATCTTTGGGCATGTGCCGCTCTCCTCGCAGCGGCGCAGCCGCCAATCGGTCTTGCCGGTGACGGTGTCGGTGACCTTCACGTCAGCAAACGGAAACTGGTATTCAGGCGTCCAGCGCCCGATATGCTGGCGGTGGGTTCGCACCGGCTGCGAGAAGCGGTAGTTCAGGAACAGACCGCTGCCGCCCGCTTTCCAGTTGAGCACCCCGTCGAACACCGGCGCGGCGCCTGCCGCGCGGGCCGCGGTTCGCAGCAAGACGGCGCCTCCCAAGCCTGTGTCCGTCGTTTTCGGCGGCGCGCTCCCAGGCTGTTCCGGCTGGTTGAAGCCGAGCTGCACAAAATCGTGCATGGTGCGGCACGGCTGGGAGGAGCAGAACGAGTAGATATATTGCGCGTCGCCGGCGAGCGGGTTCGGCGTCCCCTTGTCGTCGGTCTCCGCATTGCGCAGGAACGTCGCAATGTCGCGGATGGCGGCAAAGCCCAATCCGGCCACGACCGGGTCCTTCGCCTCATACGTGAACTCGTAAAGCGCGGTCGGTCCGAATGAGCCGGGCCCGCCAAAATTGCCCGAAGTCAGCTTGACCGCATTCAGCTTCGCATCGACGTAGTCCCACTCAGAAGCCGGCACCGCAACAGGCGTATCGGCGTAGTTCCTGCGCACGGTCAGGCTGGCCTTCGACTTGTCGGCGCTTGCGGCCGGATAAGTGAGGCGCTCAAGCGCCGGCGTCGCCGCCTTGTCGATGACGAACTCCTCGGTGTTGAGGCCGGTGATCGGTGAACCGTCCGGATTTTTCGCAACCGGGACGGTCATGGTGAACAGTTTGCCGTTGCGCGGCGCCGAGAAATCCCAGCCGCTTTCCAGGATCGCATAGCCCTGACGCATCAGGAAGCCGTTGCCGGCGTCACCGGAGGATTCAACGTCGTTTTCCGTTTTGCTGTCGTTGAGCGTCCCCAGCACATTGGTGCGGCCGCGATTGGTGATCTCGTAGATGAGCCGCTTGTTGCCCTTGGCGCGGTCGACCGGCCGCAGAATCTGGAAATCGGTGGAATATGTCACAGTCCCGTTGGGGTTTTTCGGCGCCAAGCCGATGTCGACGATGATCGCATTCAGGGGGTCCCTGGGATCGACCTCGCCGATGATCTGCCCGCTGATGCGCTCATAGGCGCCGACCGCGCCGAAGTTCCTGCCGCCGAAGGTCGGCGATTCGGTTTGGGTGATTATGATCTGTGTGACCCGTGCCTGCACGGGCGCAGTAAAGAGAATCCCGCCCGTCAACGAGAGGCAGCAGGCGATGGCGGTTGTCGAAAACAACATTCTGAGCATAGGTTCCCTCCCGCGGACCGGGTGCAAAAGAATTCGATTTCCTGAAATCATAATCGAAAAGACGGCGTTGCGAAACCGCCGAGTCGGGCCTCAAGTCGCCCAAGATCTGCCACCGAAATTTCGAGATCGTGAAAATGCCTGACGTTGCGGGTTGCCCATGGGACGCGCCGCGATACGACAATGCCAGCAATCAACATGACGCCGCGGCGCGCCGGGAGGACGGTGCGCGCGCCAAAATCGTCCTTTATTTTGCGATATCGGCGGCAGTCACCGCCGCGGGAGGCTTCGGCATCGTTCAACCACCCTGCGGCTGCGCTCGGCAACTTCACGCGTCGAGCGCGGCGAGCAACAATTATTCGAACGCCGGGTCGATCGGAACGCGGTAGCCGTTCGCCAACCGGTTGGTCTCATTGGCCATGCCGACCACGGCCATGAGTTCGCCGAACATCGCGTCCGTCATACCAGCCTTGCGGGCAGAAGCCGTGTGGCTCGCGATGCAATATTCGCAGCCATTGGTCACGCTCACCGCAACATATACCAATTCCTTCACCAAAGGACTCAGCTCTCCCTCAGCCATCACCTCCTTGACGCTCTGCCACGTGCGCTTGAGCAAGGCCGGATCATTAGCCAGGTATTTCGTAACTGCCCAGGTGGGATAGCCATCCTTTCGATGTTCTGCCGGTAAGATTTTTCTAGACAGCGGAATCGCGTTTCGATTCAAGGATTCATGAATGGCGATT
>JAJPKK010000023.1 GCA_021323775.1 Hyphomicrobiales bacterium | reverse complement strand
GGGCACAACGTCGCGTTTGACCCGGAATGCTGGCACAAAGAAGCTGTGAATGACGTCCTCCGCAGCCATCACCACTCGTATCGTCTTGTTGACGGGAATATGAAGCGCATCGATCTCGCGCTGGCCGCCCGGATGCTCGACCTTCCACATCCATTGTTTGCCGACGACATAGACTTCCTCATCTCCCGCCGGCGCCTGATACAGCCAAACGTAGAGAGCCGCCCCCCAGACGAAAAGCATAAGGAAAGTCGCCAAAGTGGTGGCGGTCCAAACCATTTCGACGTGCCATGTTTTTTCGACGAGGCCCGCTCGCGAAACGGCGGTTCCGCGGTGATAGCGGATGCAGAAAGTCAGCATCATGCCGACGACGGTGGCCATGATCAGGCCGGCAAGGCCGAGTTCGGCAACGTAGAGAGCGTTGACCGCGACCGCGTTTTCGGCGGCTACATCGGGCCAAAAGGGGAGCCAGCGATACATGGAGTCAGGCGCGGCGCCGCCAGACGGCGGCGAATATTGCAATGAGGGTCAACCCCGCCGCGAGGTCGGCGATGGTGAGAGCCGCGAGCACCGGCCCGGTAAACCGCCCCAGCGGCGCCCCGTGGATACGGCAAAGCAGCAACAAGCGCGTGAGCGGTCCCGCCGGCCTGCCTTGTCCGGCGTCAGCGAGGGCGCCGAGCAGATCTCCCGGCGAAATTGCGACCCCTTCAATGTAGCGGCTGATCGCGCCATCAGGCGCCGCCATCACGAAGCCCGCCGGATGGATGTAGGCGTCGAGCAGAGTGTCGTACCGGTACCGAAAGCCGATAGTATCGGCAATCTCTCGCGCCTCCGTCGGGACCGCGGCTGTGAGAAAATGGATGCCGGTTTCGACATCGCCATGATCCAGCAGGCCGACATATTTCGCCCGCGCAGCGAACGTGTCTGCCGGCTTATCGTGTGGATCGATGCTGATTGCCACGAGTTGGTAATCGCGTCCGACCTCAAGCGGCAGGTCGTTGAGCGCCTCAAGAAGTTTGCGCAAAGTGACGCTGCACACCGACGTGCACTGGAGATATTCGAGCACCAAAATCACGGGCGATCTGGTGAAATACTGTCCCAAGGTTGCCGCGCGGCCGCGTTCGTCGACGAGTCTCGCAGCCAATGGCAGGCGAGCTCCCGGATGCGGACGAAAGGCCAGGTCCGATGCGTCGGTTGCGCCGATTCCTGTTGGCCGTGACGCGGTCGAAGCTATCAAGGTGACGGTCAAAGCTCCGGCGCACAGGCAAAACGCGGCGATGAAACCGTAAGCCGCCCGCATCATTGCTGCCTCTCGGGAAAGCCGGGCGCCCCGGTCCTGGCCAGCTTCTTCATCGCCTCCGCGACGGGGATGTGCACGATGCCCTTCCGCTTGTCCATCCAATGGTACGTGTTGAGCCATTTCTCCTCTTCGGCTCGAACATGCCGCATCTCGGCCTCCGGGTCGGTCTGAAGACGCGGGCCAGGTGGGGCGATGCGCAGCGTTCGGTCGACATCAGGCAATGCAGTGGGAAATGCGGGGATCAGAACGAAACACGAGATCACGAGCATCGTCAGTATCGCGATATAGAGGAGCGCCACCGGCCAGAGCGGCCAGTCCGAAGGCTCAAATGCGGTGTTAGGATTCTGGATCTGATAGCCGCCGGTACCGGCAGAGACCGGCTGCTCCGCAGCTCCGAGACCATGCGGCAGCAAGACCCTCCGGATGAGGAGGATGAGGAATCCGCGGAAAATCACGAGTAGCCGACGCGCGCGCCCGGATCCTCGGCTTTCGGAATCGGTTGAGTCAGCCATGATCCGCGGTCCAGATTGGCGCCTCTGCTGGCGCGAGCCGGTGCGCCCAACGCAGGAACGAGGCAAACAGCAGGACCATCGCGCCGCCGAGCGCCAAAACAGTCGCAACATCGAGCCAGAACGGCGGGGGTTCCGTGAATTCCGGCTTGACCTGCAGCCATGTATTGGCGAGCCGGCTGACCAAAACGCCTGCGCAGACCGTGCCAACGACGGCGCGATTGCGTTTGCTTGGCGCCCACAGCAGTACGCAGAAGGGTATTATGAATCCGAGCCCTGCCGAGACATAGATCGCCGGGCGCCACACCGGATGCAGGCGCTTGAGGTACCAGGGAATTTCGAGCCTGAGGTTTTCCTCCCAGATAATGAGGAACTGGATGAATTCGACATATGCCCAGAAAATCGTGGTCGCAAGCAGGATTTTCGAAAGGTCGCTCATATGCTGACGGCGCTCGCCGGACGGCCATTCAAACAAGGCAATAGTCAGCAACACGGCTGCCATGCCCGTGTTGAACCAGCTCGCTCCTTGCGCGTAAGTGAAAGCTGAAGACCAGAAGGTTGGTTCAAGCGACATAATCCAATCAATTGCGGCGAAACTCGCCGAAAAACCGAGTGCGATGAGTCCGACGCCGCTTATCCATGACAGCCCTGACCGTATCGGCGAGTTTCCGCGGCGCGGTCCCCACAGCACAAAGGCCGCCAACAGATTCCACAAAGCGACATAGGTCCCATATCGGAGGAAAAAATCAGATGGATTAAGGTAGAATGCATTTCCCAAGTCGGGCGGCGGGTGAGTCCAGGCATAGAGCGAATTCAGGCCGACGAAAGCCGGAATCCCGGCGAGGCTCGCGAGCGGCATTGTTGCGGTGGCTGCATCGAGAACGGGTCGAGCCGTCGCCATCCAATCACCGCCGCTGAGGTCGTGCACCAGGACGAGCGTGACGCCCGCGAGCGGCAGACCCAGCCAAAAGAGATAGCTGCACAGCCATGCGCGCAAGAATGCTGTGGAGTCGCTGGTCGCACCGATCACGCAACCGACGGCTCCGATCATACAGAACGCCGCGGCCGTCAGCTCGATCCAGTTTGCATTGCGTCTCATTGCAGCGCGCTCAGCTCGCCCGCAGGCACATCGGCGGGCGTGGCGGCGGCGCTCGCCTGCAAGGCGCGGATATAGGCGACGACAGCCCACCGGTCCGCAGCTTCGACCCGATCCGCGTACGAGAACATCACCCCGTGGCCATGCGTGATCACGTCGTAGAAATGTTGATTGGACGCGTTTCGAAGGGTCTCGTTGTAATATGAAGGCGGGCGTGGAAAGCCCCGTTGCACGATTATTCCGTTGCCGTCGCCAATCCGGCTGTGACACGGCGCGCAATTGATGTCGTAGCGCTGTTTTCCGCGTTCGAGGAGCGCCACGGTGATTGGCGGAGCGGGCGGAGCCTTCAAAGGCTGGTCACGGGCAACCGTATTGGGGGGCGGCATGACCGGCCAACGGAGCTGCGAGCCGTAAGGCAGCTCATAAGGATTGAGCTTCGCCTGATTGGCCATGTTGTCACAAGCCGCCAGGGCAATCGTCAGGGACGCGAACGCCATTCCAAAGCCCCTCCTCACGAGCGCACCTCCTCAATTCGCTCCGCGCCGAGCTGCTCGAATGCCGCCCGGATCGAGGCGGCGTCGAAGCGCGGATCGGTAGCTTCAACGCAAATGAGAAAGCGGTCTCGCGAGGCCCGCTCAAAAACTTTGGCCTCGAATATCGGATGATAGAGCCTGGGCAGCCGGGATATGGCCAGCAGTCCGAAAAAGCCACTCGCAATCGTGACCAGCAGCATGAACTCAAAAGCGGATACAATAAAAGACGGCCAACTGTTATATGGGCGACCCCCGACATTGAGAGGGTAGTTCAACGCTTCGTCCCAATATTGGATCCAATATCCCCACCCTGCACCAAACACAGCCCCAGCGAACATCAGAAGAGGCAAAAGCGGTTTTGGTCCCGGATGAATTATCTCACCCAACCCTTCCACCGGATATGGGGCGTAGGCTTCGAGTGTGCGAAAACCAGCCTGCCGCAGGTACGCCGCCGCGTTTTTGACGGCATCCGGCGTGTCGAACGTCGCAATGATGCCAAAGAGAGTTTTCATTTCGATCTCTCTTCTTCGATCACTTCGCGCATTTCCGCAATGGAGACGATTGGTGCAAATCGCAAGAACAGGAAGAACAGCGTCAGGAAAAGCCCAATCGTGCCGGCGAGGCATGCCCAGTCCCAAAAGGTGGGGTAGTAGCGACCCCAGTAGGAGGGCATGTAATTGTGCTCCAGGCTGGACGTCGTAAAGACGAAGCGCTCCTGCCACATGCCGACAATGATGCCGCCTGAAATCAAGAAGAGCAGCGTCCGGCTCCGTCGGACCGCAGGAAGCCACAGCAGTTGCGGGATCACGACGGTGAGGATCTTTTCGGACCAGAAAGCAGGAGCAGTGAAGCCGAACGCCCGCTGAAAGAATTCGGTCTTTTGCGCAACGTCGCTCCCATAGATCGGGCCGAAGGCTTCCCAAACATAGGCGTAGGCGAGCATCACGCTGCCAACAAGCATGATCTTCGCCATCGCATTGAAATGATATGCGGTAAGAACGTCTTGAAGACCGTAGCCCCAACGCACCACGATGGTCAGCATTATAATAACGGCGGTCCCCGAAATGACCGCGCCGAAGAAGAAATAGGGCGGAAATTGCGTGTCATGCCAGCCGGGAGTCAGCCCTCCCGCAAAGTCGAGGCCCACGACGCTGTGCACCGAAATGACCATGGGCGCCATGATGGCGGACATGATCGCATAAACCGTACGCTGGTTCCGCCATTGCTCAGACGACCCGCGCCAGCCGAGCGCCAGAACGCCGTAAAAAATCTGCTTGAACCTGCTTCGTGCGAGATCGCGGACGGTCGCGAGATCCGGCAAAATTCCGGTGTAATAATACATAATCGACATCAGGATGTAGTAGATCAGGCAAATGAAGTCCCACCACAGCGGGCTTCGCGCCTGGGGCCAAACGCCCATTACGGTGGAATAGGGAAACAGCCAATAGAACAGGCCTGGCCGCCCGAGATGCATGATGGGCATCAGGCCGGCGCAGGGCGCGGCCGACAGCAGCATGCTTTCGGCGATGCGGTTGGTGGCCGAGCGCCACGGCGATCGCGTGAGGAAAAACAGCGCGGATACAATGGTTCCGCCGCTTGCGAGCGCAATCCACCAGACATATTCGGCTATGGCAAGCCCCCAGGCGACAGGTATCTCGACCCCCCATACGCCGATGCCGTTGACGAAAAGCCACGCCATTTGAATGACCAGCAGCGTAAACAGGGTGAAGGAGAACCCGAAGCCGGCCCACCACCACAGCGGCGCCCGATCCATCAGTACACGTCCGCTCACCTGCTCGCTGAGCGAGGCCAGTGTGACGTCCGGCGCCACGACCGGGGCAGCCGGCAGTTCGCTCGTCAGCGTCATCGCCATGAGTTCATCCGTCGACGCTCACGACCGCTCATCTCTAATGGCGGGATTGGGGTTTCGGATGAGCGCACCGTAGCTGGTGCGAGGCAACGTGTTCACCTCCTCGAGTAGTACGTAGTTGATGGGCGTTGCCTTGCGTTTGGCGACTGCACTGCCGCGATCGTTCTGGTCGCCGAAAATAATCGCCTGCGTCGGGCAACTCTGCTGGCACTCGGTGACGACCTCGCCGTCCCGAAGTTTTCGATCCTCCCTCGCGGCAGCGATCTGGGTTGTCCGAATTCGCTGAATGCAATACGTGCATTTCTCCATTACGCCGCGGCCCCGCACCGTCACCTGCGGATTCCATGATTCGTGCGGCCGATCGTTGGTATAAGCAAAAGCATAGAAATTGAACCTGCGTACCTTGTAGGGGCAGTTATTGGAACAAAACCGCGTGCCGATGCAGCGATTGTAGACCATCAGATTCAGGCCTTCATGATCGTGGACAGTGGCGTGCACCGGACAGACCACTTCGCATGGCGCGTTCTCACAATGCATGCAGGGCATTGGCTCGAACGCAATATCAGGCGCATCCGCAGGGCCTGAATAGTAGCGATCGATCCTCAGCCAATGCATGATGCGCCCGGCGAGGACCTGATCCTTGCCGACGACGGGTATGTTGTTTTCCGCCTGACAGGCGATCGTGCAGGCTTGGCAGCCGATGCAGGAGTTCAGATCGATCGCCATTGCCCAGGCGCGGTCAGGATACTGATAACCCGGATAAAGCGACTCCGGCTTTCCCTTCCTGACGACCGTTTCGGGGCTGCTGTTGAGCTGCTCCAGAGTTGACTCGCGTATCAAGTCGCGCCCGAGCACGCGGTCCTGAGACTGGGCTGTCGCCAGCCGGTATCGCTCCCCCGTCTTGGTGATCGACGTAATCGCGGTGATCCAGGGATGCGCCGAGCGGCGCAGCCGATAGGCATCAAAACCGACGCCAACGCTGAGTCCGCCGGCAGTCCGGCCCCAGCCGAGCGACAAGGTGATGCAATCGGGCGCCTGGCCGGGCAGCACGTATACCGGCGCCCTTAGCTTTGTCTGCTCGACGGAGATCTCGACGACGTCATGAGTCTCAAGATCAATCCGCTTCGCGGTACTCGGCGCTATGAGCGCGGCGTTGTCCCAAGTCAAGCGGGTAAATGGGCGCGCCATCTCAAGCAGCCACGGATTATCGGCATAGCGTCCGTCCCAGATTCCCTCGTCGGGCCGGAATAGCGCCTGGAGCTTGCTCCCGCTATTCCCCACGTTTGGAGGCAGCTCGAAAGCAGTGGCGGGGCGCGGCGTCAGTGACAGGGCGGATGCTGCCGTGTTAGGGACGACCCCGACGCGCAGCGCCTCGTGCCAGAATGCCTCAAAATCGCCTCGACCTTCCTGCTGTGCCCGTTGTCGCCAGTGGTTGCGTTCCAGCGTGTAGCTATCGGGCGTCAGATCCCCAAGCAGGATCGCCAGAACCTGCTGCGGTGAATGTCCGCCATAAAGCGGGCGCGTTTGGGGCTGCTGGATTGTTATCGTGCCATCGAAGGCGCGCGCGTCACCCCACGTTTCATACTCGTGGGTGGCCGGAATGCGCCAGGTGCAGGCGAGTGCGGTTTCGTCCTCGTAAAGCGTGAGCGCGACCGAGAACGGCACTCGGCTTAATCGCGCCGCAAAATCCAGATCGGCAGGGGCGTCATATACCGGATTTGAATTAATAATGAGCAGCGTGTCCACCTTTCCAGAGGCCATATCTTCGGCGAGCTGGGAAATCGACTCGCGCTTTGAGCTGGCGCCGGCAGTCACCGGAGCAATCAGCCTCACAGTGTTGCCAAACCCGCGGAGGGCGCCGTTGATCGCGTCAGTCAGGACGTGGACCTCAACCGGCTGCTCGCGTCCGGCGTGCACGAGGGCGCTCCCCTTGTGCTTAATGAGGTCGTCCGCTGCGGCTCTCAACCAGGCTGCACGAGCATCATTTTGATTTTGCTCACTCCATTTCTGCGGCCCGGCTCCGACTAACGCCGCCAGCTCGCGCAAGGATGCGACGATCTCGCTCGGCCGCATGGCAAGACGATGATCCGCTTTGGCGCCAAGCAAAGTCGGTGTGCTCTCGATGGCATATACGCGGCTCATCGCGCCGCCCGTCTCGGTCGGCCGCCGCGCCGCCGCAAAATGACGGGCATATGCGAGCCACCCGGGCGTCGCCGAAATGAGATCGCTTTCAACGCCGAAAATTATGTCGGCTTTGCTGACATCGAATATCCTCTCGACAGGTCGTCCAAAACTGGCTATTGCCGAGGCGTACTCATTGTCACGATGAAGCGGCTCCCATTGATGCCAGCGCATCTCGGGAAACTGCTGCTCAAGAGCTGCGAGCTGCGCTGTAAGCGATGGCGAGCTGACCGCACCGGTCAGAATGCGTACGCCTGCGCCGTGGCGGGCTTTCAAAGCGTTGCGGCGATCGTGAAGGGCGCTGACGAAGCCCTCCCATGCCGTGATATTTCCATGACCGATGATCGACTGCGCCCGGCGCGGATCGTAGAGCTGGAGAATGCTTGCCTGCATTATCGCACTCGCGGCGCCGAGGCTCGCCGGGTGATCCGGATTGCCCTCGACCTTGATCGGCCGCGCCATCTGGTGCGCGATCAGGACGCCAATCGCATAGCCGTCCTGAGTTATCGCGCTGGCATAGTAGCGGTTCCGCCCCGGAATAACGTTTTCGGGTTCCTCCACATAAGGAAGGAGCTGGCGCCGCTTCGCCTCTGGCCCGCATGCGGACAATCCGCCGAGCGCCATCGAGGCTGCCATGAGCTGCAGAAAACGCCGGCGGTCGAATGCGTTGAGGATATCGCGAAAGCGCGGTGCTTCTTGCTCGACAATTGCCGCGAACTCCGGCGTCTCCGCCAGTTCCTCCAGATTACGCCAATATGTTCGTGCCTGATGCGTCATCGATGGCATATTCCGCAATCGGACAGGTTTTTCGTATTTATTCGATACTGCGCCATCAGTTCCTCACCGGATGGAGTGGACGGCGTACGGCGCCAATGGGGATTGAAGACTTCCTCCCTGGGGCGGAGGTGAGGCGCGGGATCGCGATGGCACGAAAGACACCAGCTCATATGAAGCGGTTGTGCCTTCCAGGTCATCGCCATGTCGCCGATCGGGCCATGGCATGTCGTGCATCCGACGCCCTTGGCGACATGGATGCTATGATCGAAGTAAACGTAATCGGGCAGTGTGTAGACGCGCGTCCAGCGGATCGAAATATTCTCAGCCAGGCTCTGACGGTCTGGCGCGAGCATCGCAGCGTTCGTCCAGATCTGCGAGTGGCAAGTCATGCAGATTGCGGTGGAGGGCATTCCCGCATTCGAGGATTTCTCGACCATCGTGTGACAGTAGCGGCAGTCGAGCCCCAATCCGCTGACATGGTGCTTGTGGCTGAATGGGATCGGCTGTTCCGGAGCGAACCGCTCTTCGGTATTGTATCCAATGACGGGCACGACCCAGATAGACAGCAACAGGAGAACGCCGCCCGCAAACGTTCCAAGGAGCGCCGCGTTCATCAACACGTTCGCTTGCGGCGGGAAGATTGCCATTGGTGTACGCCGGCCGCCCTCCAACCGGAGGACACGGGTTCGATGCTTGGGCTCCCACCGCATAACTCGATAGGTGTTGGATTGTTCCCAGCACGACTCTATCTGCTCCGGAGAGCCCAATTCGAAGGGCAATGTCGACTGCAGGCAGCGCTTAACCGCTCCCAGGATGCTGGCCTGAGTTGGGCCGTTGCGGAAACTTGCCGCACAGCAAATCGACTCGAGGCAAGTGCGACGGGCCGCGGCGGCGAAATCCTGAAGTTTCCAGGTTACACCATCGAGCCAATCCTCGGCCGGCACGCGGAGCCGCCGGCAAACATTGTCGGGCCGATTGACGCGGCGCTCAAGCAGGTGACAAAGCCTTTGACCGAGGAGGAAGCCGCAGAGCAAAGCATCATCCGTCAGCGGGCTACGTCCGATCGCCGAGTTATTGCAGAGGGGACCATTGCGTACCTGATCACCCTCGATGATGGCTTCCGCATCATGTACCGCGACAGCGGCGGCCGGATTACCGAATGGGAGAAGACGGTGATGGAGCGGATCGGCCGGGTCGATCTTGCGCTGATCGCGGTCGCAGCATCCTATCTCAACACGCTTACGGTTGAACAGGCAATCGAGCACATTCGGACGTACAAGCCCGACGTGTACATGCCGGCGCATCACGATGCCCCCAATAACGGCTTGTGGCGAGCGATCGAGCCGATCTCCGAAGCCATAAAAGGGGAGAACCCGAATATTATCACGGTGTCGAGGGAGTACCGGACTCCGGTCTGCTTCAATACCGACTTCGATATTCAGCGTGGCCGCTGATAGGTCAGGCGTCGCATGCGGCTATTTCCTCGCGAGGAGCATCGCGGCATCTCAGCTGGTATTGATGCTCTCGGTGATCGGCTTGAACTTCCTCGCAATCTTCCCGACGCGCGTTCGTTACTGCTCATTCGCCCCTGGTTGAAATCAGCACGTCCCCTGTTCCGCGGCGCGTGCGGCGTCGTGACCGTAGGCTTGATCCAGGCACGCCGACACGAACTGGCCCGTTACCGGGGCGCCGGCGCCGTCGCAATTTGACGTATTCTCCTGATTCCGAGCCGCTCGATCAGGGTGGCTGGCTATGTCGACATGAGGGCGCGACTGGCATGCGGAGATTGCATATGCGGCTCGGCGCGGGCCGGTTTGTTGCGGAACATTTCGACCGCTTCGAACTTTAGTTTTCTCGCCCGGTCTCGCGACAGGCACCTCCACTGAAAGGCGCTGGTGACACTGAACGGTGCGGGTAACGCGGGTAGCGGGCCAAAAGCGACTGTCGCTGTTTGTAGGACGACGCGAATGTCAGCTCGCAGGTTTATTCCCTGTTCGCGAACCTGGGCCCATGCAGAGAGCATACGATCTGATCAAGCTGTGTCCGTACGTCGTTTCGCCCTCGCTATCTCACCGCTGCTGCTTTTGCTTGCGCTTTCCGCAGTCGCTCAGTCCACGGATGAGCGTGCCACCGCCATGCTCCGGAACGCCGCCGGGCACGATGTCGGCGAAGTTTCGCTCACCCAAACGCAAGGCGGGGTCTTGCTCAAGTTGGCGATCAAGGGCATTCTGCCGGGTGAACATGCATTCCATATTCATGCCGTGGGGAAATGCGAGGGGCCGTCATTCGAGTCGGCCGGTCCGCATTTCAACCCAGGTAATGCCCATCACGGGATAATGTCCGGCGTCGGCCATGCCGGCGACATGCCCAATCTCCACGTTCCACAAAGCGGAGCTTTAGAGGTGGAGGTGATCAATGCCGCGATCACGCTCGACAGGAACAAACCGAATTCAGTCTTTCATCCCGAGGGCACCTCGGTCGTGATACATGGCGGCAAGGACGACTACACGAGCGATCCTGCCGGCAACGCCGGTAACCGCATTGCTTGCGGCGTCATACGACAGGCGCCGGCGACCGTTGGGCAGTCGCCGGCAAAATAGCCAGAGCTGAACGAATCTTGCGCTGCCATCGGACTATCTGACCGATGTGCAGCAGAGTGGATTCTACGGCTGGCCCCATGCATATGTCGGCAACCATCCGCAGCCCGGGTTTGCCAGCCTTGCACCGGAAAACGTGAACCAGACAATCGTACCCGGCCTTCTGTTTGAAGCCCACTCGTCAGTGCTCGACTTCGTATTTTACGAGGGCGATCAGTTTTCGGCGATCAGTTTTCGGCCGAGTACAAGGGCAAGCGCCTTCGTCGCACTGAAAGGTTCCTGGAACCGCTCGGCGCCGACCGGTTACAAGGTTGTGCGCGTGCCCTTTAATATGAGAGCTGCGGCCAGTTCGTACACGCTGATTCCCAGCGGCGTTACGAACTCGTCGCGAAGGATTTCGCCGGGGTGCACCGGCGGCGGGAGGCGGCGACCCGACGCAATATCCGAAAAATCTACCTTGCGACTATCGATGTCGTCCCGATTGATGCTCACAGCTTTGCCTTCAATGATAGTCGACGGTCTCGACACCCCAACTTTCGCCGTCGCGCCAAACAAAGCCGATCTGCCGTTGGTCGTTGACGCGAATGCTAGTCTGACCTTGGCGGTTGCCGGACAGCGCCTCCAGACGGTTGCCGGGTGGCGCGCAGCTCGTCAAGTCGCTTCGCTGCATCGATTGCAAGAAGCTTCGCGCGGGCGCGACGTTGAATCTGGGGAAGCATGTCGCGCACGACATGTCCCGCAAAGGTCGCCGCTGTGCGCTTATCGCGAAAGCTCTTGATCAGGACGGTTCGTACCGTATGGCGGTACGCCATATCAACCCCGGCGCGCCGCTGGTGATTGGCGAATACATAGGCACAACTTGAACTGGTGTTCACGACATGAACAAAAAGCTCTTGACGTTCACCAGATGAACGCCGATAAGGTGCGCGCGGTCAAGGAGGCGGGGCGCAATGGCCGAAGCATCAAAGGCGGGCGATGTCGATGAGGCCCGCATCGTTCTCGGGCTCCTGGAATATGTGGGACGCGGCGGCGAGCAGTCCCAGCGCCGGCTTGCGTCGGAGCTCGGCGTCGCGCTTGGGCTCGCCAACGCCTATCTCAAGCGTTGCGTGAAGAAGGGACTGGTCAAGGTGCGTCAGGCGCCGGCGCGGCGCTATGCCTACTATCTGACCCCGCGCGGCTTCGCCGAGAAGTCGCGGCTGACGCTGGAATTCATGTCTTATTCATTCGCCCTTTTCCGGCGGGCGAAGGCTGACTGCATGGCCGCCCTTGAGGCGGCCCGCGAACGTGGCTATACCCGGATTGCGCTCATAGGGGCCTCCGACCTTGCGGAGATCGCGGCAATCTGTGCGCTGGACGGCGGTTTTGTGATCACCGCGGTCGTCGACGCGAACGTCGCGGCGGCGCGGTTTGCTGGCGCGCCGGTTGTGCGGAATGTGGATTCGCTGCAGCCGCTGCCCGACGCGGTGCTGGTCACCGACATGCAGGCGGCTGCCGCCACCGTGCGGATGGCCGAGGCAAAATTCAGCCCGGAACGCGTCCTGGCCCCGAGCCTCCTGGGCGTGCGACTGAGCGCCGCGCAGAGGGACGCATGATTGCAGCGCGGCTCCTTCGGGTCTCGTCCACCTTGTCGGGAGCGGTCGGCGGCGCCTCGAATGGACGGGGGTCGGGGTCGCGGGCAAAGATTATCCAGACCCATCTCCCGGAATGCAGCAGCGAGGTCCAATCGCATCGGGCGGAACGTGTGCAGCAGAGAGGGGCCAGCGAAAGCTACTCACGATGTTGACAGAACTAGATCAGGTCCGCGGCGATGCGGACGAAAGCCTCGGTGGCAAATCGCAAGCCGTTCCGGCGCAGGGTGCAGGATCCGTCGCCCCCGAGCCGGCGAGAGCACCCCATGTGTCTCCCGCGCACCGCGTGGCGCGGATCGTCGCCGCGTCGCCCTGGTATGAGACGGGGCTCACCGAGCTCGTGCGGGCCTACGAGCTGTTGTTCGTCTTTACCTGGCGCCAGATCGGCGTTCAGTACAAGCAGGCGTTCTTGGGAATCGGCTGGGCGGTGCTCAGCCCGCTCCTGAGCACTCTCGTCTTTACGTTCGTCTTCGGCAACCTTGCAGCGATTCCGTCGGAAGGGCTTCCCTATCCGGTGTTCGTGCTGTCGGGGCTCATTACCTGGCAATTCTTCGCCCGCGCCATCGCGTCGGGAAGCAACAGCATCCTGGCGAACGCACACATCATCACCAAGGTCTATTTCCCGCGGATGATCCTGCCGCTCAGCGCCGTACTGGCCGGCCTCGTGGACTACGCCGTCAACGTCGTGGTCTTGCTGTTGCTGATGCTCTTCTATGGCCGCACGGCAAGCCTTGAGCTGCTGTGGCTGCCGGTCTTTCTCGCGCTCGCGACGATGATCGGCTTTGCGTTCAGTCTGTGGCTTTCGGCCCTGAACGCGCTCTACCGCGATATCGGCTTCGTGATCCCGATCGTGCTCCAGGCCTGGATGTTTCTCACGCCGGTGATTTATCCGGCGGGCCTCGTTCCGGCTGGCTGGACCTGGCTCTTGCATTTCAACCCGATGACGCCTTTGGTCCAGGGTGCGCGCTGGGCCGTGCTGCCCGACGCAACGCCGCCCGATTTGTTTGGCCTTGCGATGCTGGCCGGCGAATTCGTCCTGTTGTTCCTCAGCGGCATTGTGACCTTCCACAAGATCGATGCGATCCTTGCAGATCGCATCTGAGCGGAGCGCCTTTTCAGGTCCTACTCGCATGAACGACATTGCCATCCGCGCCTCCGCCCTAACCAAGCAGTATCGGATCGGCGCGCGCAGGCAGTACGCGCAGCGCCTCTCTGATCTGTTCAGCCGCGCTCGCGGCGCCCGCGGCCGCACAGCGGGCGACAAGTTTCGCGCGCTCGATGACGTTTCCTTTGAGATTGCGCATGGCGAGATCGTCGGCATCATTGGCGGCAATGGCGCCGGCAAGAGCACGCTCTTGAAAATTCTTTCGCGCGTGGTGCGCCCGAGCAGCGGCTCTGCCGAGCTTCACGGCCGTCTGGCCTCGCTCCTCGAGGTCGGCACCGGCTTTCACCCCGAGCTTACCGGGCGTGAGAATATCTTTATGAGCGGCGTCATTCTCGGCATGACCAGAACCGAGATCGCACGCCGGTTCGATGAAATCGTCGCATTCGCTGGCATCGAGCGATTCCTGGATACGCCGATCAAGTGGTATTCGAGCGGAATGCAGACGCGGCTCGGTTTCGCCGTCGCAGCCCATCTCGAGGCGGAAATCCTGCTCATCGACGAGGTGCTGGCGGTAGGCGATGCGGAGTTTCAGAAAAGGTGCCTGGGCAAGATGCGGGAAGTCGCCGTCGCCGGGCGAACGGTGCTGTTCGTGAGCCATAGCATGGGTTCGGTGCAGACCCTGTGCAATCGTGCGATCTGGCTCGAGAACGGCCGCGTTCGCGCGGACGGCAGTGACGTGCGGCATATTACCCTTGAATATATGTCGCGCGGCGCCGATTACGGCGTAGCCGAGTGGATCAGCGATTCCAAAAGCTCAAACAAGGAAGCGTTGGTGGTCCCGCGCGCCATGCGGCTGTTCGACCGGCGCGGCCACGTGGTGAAGAGGCCGGTTCCGAACGAAGGGGAGCTGACATTGGAGTTGCAGGTGGAAGTGCGGGAGGCTGACCCGGCGCTTTCCATTGGCTACGGCCTTTATACCGAGGACGGCCAGGCATTATGGTATTCCTACCAGACCGATGAGGCGCCGGATCGCTGGCCCAGATTGGAGAGGGGAGTGGTCCGGCTGTACAGCACGTTGCCGGCGCGGCTGCTGAATGAGGGAAGATACCGCCTTGAGTACATTTGTTGTCTCCATAAACGCATGTGGCTGGCCGAACCGGGCGCAAACGTCGCCTCGATCTGCTTCGAAATTCAAGGCGGCCTGAGCGAGTCGCCGTTTTGGATGCAGGCCCGCGGCGGTGTACTTGCGCCTGTTATCTCTTGGCGAAGGGATCGCTAAATCCGCGGGCGCCGCGCGGCGCCTCGGCCTGACCGGATATGCCGGAGAAAAGACGCTGACGCCGCAGCGCGTCCGGCCACGACTTCGAATACATAAATGATTCAGTTCGATCGGAATTCGCTCCGACGTCGCGTAACATCCTCGCTCTCAAAAAGCGCCATGAAATTGGCGGAAACGCAGTGCGATGTGGGCGTTGCAAGGGGCATTCCGGGTCTCTCGCAGTGCTTTTTGCCAAAGCGGACGGATTATGTCGGGCACGGCACTCATATTCGGCATCTCGGGGCAAGACGGCAGCCTGCTTGCCAGGCATTTGCTGGCCCGAGGCTGGACTGTGCATGGCGCGTCCCGGGATGCCGAACTCAACGAGTTTGCGAATCTGACCCGGCTTGGAATACGCAAGAGCGTCACGGTGCATTCGGCAAACCCGATCGACTTCCGCAGCGTGATCCAGGTCATCGAGCGTACAGCGCCGGACCATGTCTATAACCTGGGTGGACAGAGTTCGGTAGGGCTTTCGTTTGAGCAGCCGATCGAGACCTACGAGAGTATTGTGGTGGCAACATTGAATATTCTTGAATCGATAAGGTTCCTGAAGAGGTCGATCCGGTTTTACAACGCGGCGTCAAGCGAATGTTTTGGCGACACCAAGGAAGCGGCTGACGAGACGACCCCTTTTCATCCGCGCAGCCCGTACGCCGTGGCGAAGTCGGCGGCATTCTGGGCTGTCGCCAACTACCGGGACGCATACGGGCTCTTTGCCGCCTCAGGCATACTCTTCAACCATGAATCGCCGCTCCGGCCGGCCCGCTTTGTCACCCAAAAGGTCATTCGCGCTGCCGCCGACATCGCCGCGAAAACGAGGACGGAGCCGCTCGTCCTCGGCAATCTCGACGTCTGGCGCGACTGGGGCTGGGCTGAGGAATATGTCGAGGCGATGCATCTTATTCTCCGACACGGCAGTCCGCAGGACTTCGTTGTCGCTACCGGACAAAGCGAACCGCTGAAGGCTTTTGTCGCAGAGGCGTTTGCTGCATTTGGCCTCGATTGGCGGGCGCACGTCATCTCGTCCGGGGAATTCATGCGGCCGTCGGACATCAGCGTTTCCGCCGGCTGCCCCGACCGGGCGCAGCGGCTTCTCGGATGGAAGGCGCAAGTGCGAATGCCTGAAATCGTGCGGCGGCTCGCCATCGCCGCCGCGCCTGCACTTGCCGTGAGTGAAGCGATGTGAAGCGAGGGGCGCCGCGTCGCTTGCTTCAGCCCGTCGGAGAGGATCGGAGCTTCGAATGTGGGCGGGCGGAATTGTGGCCCTGCCGGCGGCAAAGGGGGGCAAGCGGGCGACCGCAGGGTCGCCCCCGGCAGGTGCCCGGGCCCGGCTTCGAGTCTCAGCCCGGCACGGAGCCGCGCAGAACCCAGCGCGCCGCACGGCGAACGCCGCGCAGCGGGGCGGTGAGGGCTGGACATCTTGCCGCCCGCGCCGCACGAGCATTGCCTTTCCCTTCGAGGCGAGCCTCCAGCGCTTGCAATCGGCCAGTCAGCTCTCTGAGCTGCTCATTCCGGGCCAAGAGCTCCTGGTCAAACCGCTCGATCAAGACCTGTTCGGCGATGCCGAATTCCCGATCGAATGCGTGGTCGAACAGCTTTGTAATAGCCTCAACTGCGGCCTTCTGGCCGACAACCGCGTAGTCGGGGCTGGCGCCACCCAATACTTCGCCTAATGATACGGTTTGAGAATGCAAAACGTCGCGACTTTCCTGCAAGCGGATAATCTTTACACGTGCGAAACCATGATATTCGAGCAGAAATGCCAGAAGCTGGGGTGGAAGCGGGCGAAGATGCGTGGGATCACAATAGAACGATAGCGTTGCCACACGGAAATTTTCCGGATTGGGCGTCTCCAGTATGAGAAGCCCTGCTGGTTTCAGAACCCTCATTGCCTCCTGAACCAGAGCCGCCAGCTTTGGAAACCGCAGATGTTCCGCGATATGAAAGCCGGAAACGATTGCCCGACTGTCGCTCGGAAGCTGCTTGAGAAAGGCGACGGCTTCTCCCTTGTGGGCACGCAATCCGCGCCCATGACACGCGGACAACATCCCGTCATCGAGATCGATGCCTTGCGCATCGAATCCGTTATCGGCGAGTAACTCCAGCCATTCGCCTCGACCGCAGCCGAGGTCAACGGCAGCGGGGCGACGGTCAACCGACTTCAGGGGCTCTATGAGCGGCAAATAAGCGAGCAGGCGCGAGCTGATGAGGTCGCGCGAGCCGCGAAATCTGTCCTCAAATGCCCGATAAAAGTCCCGGCGCTTTGGTTGGTGGAATGATGCGAGCGTTCGAGGAGATTGTTCGTTATCTGTCATGGCGCGCCACGCATCGATGAATAGGAACGATGAACGGGAACATGAACAGGATACTCAAGTACCATTGTGACAGTCTGGCCAGATTCGCGGCAAAAAAGCCACATTAAATATTATCGATGATCGAGCCCCGGCGCCACAAAAACTTGCCGGCCTGTGCTTTCAAGCTGACGACATTGGACGGCGAGAAGCGCTGTGATCTTCACGAATTGCGGATTACTAAGTCGTAATGCGGACAGACAGATTATCGCCCCGATTATATGCTTTTTAGATTGGATTGG
Source organism: Hyphomicrobiales bacterium (assembly GCA_021323775.1). Taxonomy (GTDB): domain Bacteria; phylum Pseudomonadota; class Alphaproteobacteria; order Rhizobiales; family Xanthobacteraceae; genus JAJPKK01. Next base: position 1,855 of record JAJPKK010000023.1, on the reverse strand, counting down.
CTCACCGGGGCACGCCATGCGGCGAAACAAAGCGCTGCTCGGAAAAGCCCGCGTCTTGAGGGAGGCCTAAAGGGGGACAGCACTCTCGCGGTGAGCGATATCTTCCGCTTGCCCTCGGCATGACCGCCGGACGCCAATCTTGCGGGGAGGGTTTGTCTTGTCCAATCGCATCTGGATCGATATCGAAGATCTCTTCGTATATCGGTCGTTCGGCGTGCGCCTGTCCGGAATCCAGCGCTTGGAATTCGAGTTGTGCCGCGCGTTGGCGGCGCTTCCCCAAAGCAAAGGCCGCGTGTTCTTCGTCAGGCACGATCTCGAGCGGGAATGTCTCATAACGGTCCCGTGGGAAGACGTGGAAGCAGCATTCAGCGTGATGCGCGGCGAAGGCCGCGGTAGTCTGGCATGCTCTACGAAAGAGCCATTGCCGGAGCAGCCGGGCGCGGAACCCCGCCCTGGCATCAGGACCATCGCGCGGTCGCTTTTGAAAAAGACGTTTTATGCGCTGCCGCCGAGCCTTCGCAGCATTGCGGTCGCGCAACTCGCAGTGTTTTTGGCGATAGCGACGTTGGTGCGTGCTCAGGCCGTTCGTTTGGCGGCAGCGCTAAAGCCACGCCAGCGATCCCAGAACGGCGCGGCAGCCGTCCCCTGCGCGCGGCCGGTAGCTGGTTTGCGCGAAACAAGCGATTATTTCGCGGCGACAGCAAGGCAGGGAGACATTCTGGCTGCGCTCGGTTCGCCCTGGATCAGGGCTGACTATAGCCGCTATCTGGAGAAAGCGGTGCGAGAGCGGGGCCTGTGCTTTGCGCTGTTGATCTATGACATCATCCCGGTGCGCCGGCCGGAATGGATGGAACAGGGCCTCGCCAGGACCTTTCGCGCATGGCTCGATGCCGCGCTGCCGCTGGCGGATAGGCTCCTCACCATCTCCATGGCTACGGCCACTGACGTAGGCGCATATGCCCGGAACGCGGGTCTGGCCCTGCGTGCCGTACCCACGCCAATTCCGATCGGCACGGGCTTCAAGAAAAGCGACCGCGCGCGGTCAGCCGCTGACGTGTCGAGCCGCCTGCCGGCGCCGAACAGCTATGCGCTCGTGGTGTCGACAATCGAAGCGCGAAAGAACCATCTTCTGCTCTTTCGCGTGTGGCGGCACCTTTTGGAGGACATGTCTCCGGACTCGGTGCCGACGCTCGTCTTTGCCGGCCGGATCGGCTGGCTGGTGTCTGATTTCATGGAGCAATTGCGCAACACGAACTTCCTTGACGGCAAGATCATTCACATCGACAGCCCCACAGACCAAGAGCTGGAGGCGCTCTACGACGGCTGCCTGTTCACCTTGTTCCCATCCCTCTACGAGGGATGGGGCCTGCCCGTCACCGAGAGCCTTGCATTCGGCCGTCCTTGCATCGTCTCGAAGACCACTTCGCTGCCCGAGGCGGGCGGCTCGCTTGCCCGCTATATCGATCCGGATAACACCACGGACGCCTACCGGGTGATACGTGAGACGATTGAAGACCGCGCCGGCCTTCGGGCCTGGCGCGAGCGCGTGCGGCGCGAGTTTAAGCCGGTCGAATGGAGCGAGTCGGCGCGCGCCGTATTGCGCATGCTGGACATCTGTCAAGACGCGTCCGCGCCGGGAGAAATGAAACTGCGGCGCAGCGCGTGAAGAGACGCGCATGATCCGCTTGAATGTTATCGTGAGAAAAGGTAAAAATTTAGTACTCATCCCGAGTTTTTAATTAGCGCAAATTTCGTAACTGCCCAGGTGGGATAGCCATCCTTTCGATGTTCTGCCGGTAAGATTTTTCTAGACAGCGGAATCGCGTTTCGATTCAAGGATTCATGAATGGCGATT
>JAJPKK010000002.1 GCA_021323775.1 Hyphomicrobiales bacterium | reverse complement strand
TTTCGCTTCGCACGGAGCCGGTAGCTGTCGCCGCGGATGGTCAGTACGTGGCTGTGATGCAAGAGCCGGTCGAGGATCGCGGTCGCGACCACCGGATCGGCGAACACAGTGCCCCATTCGGCAACGCTGCGGTTCGACGTGATCAGCATGGCGCCGGTTTCGTAGCGCCGGCTGACCAGCTGGAAGAACAGATGCGCCGCATCGGGCTCCAGCGGCAGATAGCCGAGTTCGTCGACGATCAGCAGCTTCGGCTTCGACAGCGCCAGCAGTTTCTCGTCTAGCCGGCGCTCACCGTGCGCCTTGGCAAGGCCAGCGACCAGCGTCGTCGCCGTCGTGAACTGCACCGTGTATCCGGCCAGGATCGCCTCTCGCCCGAGCGCGATCGACAAGTGCGTCTTGCCGACGCCCGGCGGGCCGAGCAGCAGTACGTTCTCGCCGTTGGCGATCCAGCGTGACGCAGCCAGGTCGCGGATCTGCTTCGGATCGATCGACGGCTGTGCCTCGAAGTCGAAGCCCGCAAGCTCCTTCACGGCTGGGAAGTGTGCGAGCTTCAGCGCCATCTCGATGCGGCGGTGATCCTTGCGCGCGATCTCACGCTCGCACAGCAGGATCAGCGTCTCACGCGCCGACAGGTTCGCGCGCGCCGCCTCGTCGAGCAGGCTGTCGAGCTGGTCGCGGATGCCGGAGAGCTGCAATCGCGCCAGCATGGCGTCGAGCGGATCGATCGGTGTTTCGGTTGCTTTCTTTGCGCGCGCCATCAGAAGCTCCCTCCGATCGCTGCTTCGTATTCGGCGAGAGGACGCAATAACGAAGGCCGTGGAGATGACGCCGGCGCCGCCGGTGCCGCGATCTCCAGTCGGCAGACAGCGCCATCGCGACCGGCAACCCCATCGAGGTGGGCGGAATCGACGATCCGCAGACGGCGACCCTCCGATTGCTTGTGGATTGCGACCTCGCGCACGCCATGACGGATGCGCACTTCGCCGGCCGCAACCGTCACCGCCACGCGCTCGCCGATCAGCCGCCACGGCACCGAGTAGCTGTTCGTATCGACCTCGACGGCACAATCATTGCCGACAATGCGGGTCAGTTCGCGCAACGACCCGAACGACGGCCGCCCGCCGAGCGGCTTCAACCGATGCGCCTCGTCACGCTCAAAGCGGGCGATCGGCGCCTCGCCGGTCGTGCCGTGGATACGCACGTTCGCCACCTCGCGCTCCCACCTGGCGAGATGCGCCTCGAATGCCTCCCAGCTCGCGAAGGAATGCCCCGCGATCGCGTTCTTCTTCACGTAGCCGACGCCGCTCTCCGTCTTGCCCTTCGTGCGCGCCCGATATGGCGCGCAGGCGTGAGGACGGAAGCCCCAATGCTTCGCGAACGCGATCAGCTTGTCGTTGAACTGAACCGACCGGCTCGCCGCGTCGTGGCGCACCACCAGCGCGCGCGGATTGTCCATCAGCACCTCCTCCGGCACACCGCCGAAGGTCGTGAACGCGCTCTCGAGCCCGGCGAACCAGTGCTCCTGCTTCTCGGCCCGGAACGCACGCACATGCAGCCGTCGCGAATGCCCGAGCGTCGCCACGAACACGAATGCTTTGATCTTCGCGCCGCCGATCTCGACCAGACGCTCGCCGAAGTCGATCTGCAGCTGTCGGCCCGGTGGCGTCTCGAACCGCGTCGTCGCCAGCGCCTCGGCCTTCAGCGCCTGACGATAGGGCTGCACGGCACGTTGTAGTGTGCGCCGGCTCACCGCTACGCCTTTCTCGGCCAGCAGGTCCTGGCGCACCACATCCGCATTGCCGCGATGCCGAATGAACCTCTCGCGCAGCCAACCCTCAAGGCCATCGAGCCGTTTCGGGCGCTCAGGTGACTTCAACGGCTTCACCCCGCCCGCCGCCACGTAGTCCTTCACCGTGTGATGGCTGCAGCCCAGCTGCCGCGCAATCCGCTTCAGACCCCACCCGCACCCCTTCAGGCGCAACATCTCCGCCACATCGTCCGGCGTCTTCATCACCTGCCCCCGTGGATCGCTCCACGACGGGCTTTCCGTGATTCGTTCCTCGTTCATTCGCTCTCTCCTCGGCTATCCAAGGAGGGGGCAATTCCTCGTGGCGCCGAGGGGGCAATTTTCCATGGCGCGCGACAGCAGCCGATTGTATTTGGCGAGCCGCTCGCTCCGCGACAGCGAACCCGCCTTGATTTGGCTTGCGCCCATTGCCACTGCAAAATCGGAAATAAAACTGTCCTCGGTCTCGCCCGAACGATGTGAGATGATGTATGGCCATCCGGCACCCCGACACAATTCAATAGCGTCGATGGTCTCCGAAACTGTGCCGATCTGATTGAGCTTTATCAGAGCTGCATTCGTGGCTCGTTCGTCGAGGCCGCGTCGGATCAAGGCCGGATTGGTCACGTAGAGATCGTCCCCGACGACCTGGATACGATCACCAAGCGCGGCTGTCTGCGCGCGGAATCCGTCCCAATCGTCCTCCGCAAAGCCGTCTTCGATGGAGACGATCGGATAGGCATTCACGAGATTCGTGTAGTCCTCGAGCAACTCTGCACTCGATAATATGCTCGCGTCGGACCTCTCCAGGACATACCGATCCTCGTTCCAAAATGACGTTGCGGCTGGGTCGAGTGCCAGAGCGACGTCAACACCCGGTCGCAGACCGGCAAGGCAGATTGCCTCCACGATCAAGTCGCACGCTTCCTCGTTGCTCTTGAGATTTGGTGCAAACCCACCTTCATCGCCGACCGCTGTTGAATGATCGTATTTCCGCAAGGTTGCCTTTAGCGCATGGAACGTCTCCGCCGCGAAGCGAAGAGCGTCGGCGAAGCTTGCTGCTCGATGAGGTACAATCATGAATTCTTGGAAATCGAGCGAGTTCTCAGCGTGCCGACCGCCGTTGATCACGTTGATCAAAGGCACCGGCAATCGCGGCGTCGAAGCCTGCTTAAGATGCGCATAGAGGGGGCAGTCCAGCGCAGCCGCCGCAGCTCGAGCCACAGCCATCGATACGCCGACCGAAACATTGCCACCCAGCCAAGACTTATTGTCGGTCCGGTCAAGATTGATCAAATGCTGATCGATCACGCGTTGTTCGCGCACATCCATGCCTTTGAGGCGGTTCTGCACAAATGTTCGGATAATTGAGATCGCCTTAAGAAGGCCCTTGCCGTCGTATCGCGCCGGATCTTTGTCGCGGATCTCCACTGCCTCGCGCCGGCCGGTCGAGGCTCCCGAGGGGACCGATGCCGTACCGGTATCCCCACTGTCGAGTTCGACACGGACTTGAAGCGTAGGGTCACCGCGCGAATCGAGAATCTCGAATGCGTCTATTGTCTTGATTATGTAGCTCATGGGCCGTGCTTCTATGTTTCAAGTGCGGAGCAGAGATCGTGTCGGAAGCCTGGCGCTCAATTATGCGTGGTGGAACGCGTGTACATAAACGCCCCGTTTCTCGATCTGCGCCCGGCGTTGACGCTCTTGCTCAGACTGCAAGCGTCGTGCTTTTCGATTGAGCGAATGGCTACTCAAATTGCGCTTTGCGTCGGGTTGACCCCTATTGGAGCGGTGTCTGTGCTTCTGTTCCTTAGACATGACACTCTCCTGCGGTTTGCGATCGACCATTGTGATGGAAGGCCTGATGCACCTTCACGCGCACACTGCGGTAAAACCGCTGCCAGAGGTTCGGTGAACGAAAATGTCGCACGAATTCTCGGTTGATCGTGACCGGTTGCCAGTACGCGGAGTGCCAAACCTGGAAGGCATGCCAGAGCTCACGGCCTTGTTCGCGTCGTGCACGTAGGATCGCACAGTCGCACCGCGCGTCGAGCGAAACATTTCCCTCTTGATCGACCTTGAATCGATGGCGGCTCGGGAAATGATGTAGCCAGCTTCCGTCCATCTCGAAGTCCGTCGGCCTGGTTCTCAGGGCTGCAATCAGGGGACCAACGTCCAGGAAGCTCATGACGAATTCTTCCATGACGACCTCCTCAAGCCATCGTCTATCGCGCTCGCATCTGTGGCGAGGCGCAAATGCCGGCGAGTGACAGGGGATCGTCATGACCCACCCGGGCGGTGGGCGTCGCCGACGTCCTTCCCGCCGCGCTAATCGTTACGCAGCAGGAGTCATCAGCCAGTCGGCGGTTTGGGGGACTCCTTCCCTAAGCACTTAACCATCAACTGGGCGAAAGGTTCCGACGGCACCGTGAGCGGGCCCGTGACCAGGCCCAATTGGAATGGCGCCACCCGACGCCGGCTTGACGGACGAGGTGACGCATCTATATGAAAAGTTCGGGCATGGAGTCGCCCTAATGTGCCGAGAGGCTAATGACTCCTACCGCGGACGATCGCGGTGGGAGTGTTTCTGAGCCCGCCGCGAGGCGGGTTTTTTGTTGCCGGTGGCAGTCGTGCGGCGGAACGCGTCGCCCCCTCCGTCGCCGTATTGGCACCGCAGCAAAAGCCCGATCTGACAAGCCGTCGGGTAGCGATCTCCCGCCGCGATCTCCGCATGAAATATCGTTATGGGTGCCCTTGGCACGAGCACATGGAGCTGCGTTCGCGCAGATGCTGGCATGGATATCGCTGCCACACGCAAGATCGTCGATCTCGATCAAGCCCGGCCACCGGTACCGGTGAAGGGTCGGCGCCTCTCTCACACCTACCACAGCATTCTGTTCGAGAGTCCCGACGATCGGATCGCAGAGGACGGGCTCAAGGCGCCTGATTTCTTTGTCGATCTCAATTGCGACCAGATCGTCGCTGCGATTACGGCCGGCAGGGACGAATACAACTTGAAGCCATTCTTTCACTCGTCTCTGCGCCGAGTTGACGCCATCCACTACCGCCATGAGGTCATGCGCGACCTCGAAAACACCGCGTTGCTTGAGCGGGTACGCTCGTTCGCACAGAAAATGCGCGACATGCGCAACCAGCTCGCACGGGTGCAAAAGCTCTATTACAAAGAACAGAAGCAAGCGTGGTTTTTGGACGCCGTCGAGAGCTATTGCGACGCGATCCACGCCTTCGCAGCCGATCTCTCCGATGCTGAGGTCAAGTCCCGCGGTTTCCTGGGCTTCCGGGAGTACCTGACGGGCTACGCTCGTTCCGCTCGGTTCACCGCTCTTGAGTCGGCCACGCAAACACTCAAGGCTGACTTAGCGACAGTTAAGTATTCCGTGCTCATCAAAGGCGACCGGTTCACCGTGCGCAAGTACGAGAAGGAGACGGACTACAGCGCGGATGTCGAGGCCACGTTTGAAAAATTCAAGCAGGGCGCCGTCAAGGATTACAGAGTCAAGTTTTCCGAAACGGACGATATGAACCACATCGAAGCGAAGATACTAGAGTTCGTTGGCAAATTGCACCCCGAGGTGTTTGGTCCCCTAGACGAATACTGCAGCAGGAACGCCAACTATACCGACGACACTGTCGCCGCGTTCGATCGCGAGATTCAGTTCTATCTCGCCTATCTCGACTATACGGCCGCCCTCAAGCACGCCGGGCTGCGCTTCTGTTATCCCCGTGTTTCCGACGACAGCAAGGAAGTCTACGACTGCGATGCATTCGATATTGCGCTTGCCCACAAGCTCGTCGAGCAGCACGCGTCGGTCGTGAGCAACGATTTCTGCCTGAAGGGAACGGAGCGAATCCTGGTTGTGTCCGGCCCCAATCAAGGGGGCAAGACGACCTTTGCCAGAATGTTTGGTCAACTGCACTATTTGGCCAGCATCGGCTGCCCCGTTCCTGGGAGAGAGGCCCAGCTTTTTCTTTTCGACCAATTGTTCACGCATTTCGAAAAAGAAGAGAAAGTCGAAAATCTGCGCGGCAAGCTGGAGGACGACCTGGTCAGAATTCACCGCATCCTCGCCCAAGCGACGTCCCGCTCAATCATCATCATGAATGAAATCTTTACTTCCACGACGATTCAAGACGAGACGTTCTTGAGCAAGCGGGTGATGGATGAGATCTCAGTCCTCGACCTGCTCTGCGTTTGGGTGACGTTTGTCGACGAACTGGCTTCGTATAATCCGCAAACCGTATCCATGGTCAGTACAGTCGTACCTGAAAATCCGGCGCTGCGGACCTTCAAGATCGTAAGACAGCCTGCCAACGGCCTCGCCTACGCCATGGCAATCGCTCAGAAATATGGCGTGACCCACGACTCGATTATGGAGCGGATCAAGTCATGAAAGCGTTCCTGATGTACAGAGACCGCGATTTTGACGCCGGCCAGTTGCTGTCGCGTCGGGAAAGGGAGTTGCGCTACAGGAACGCAGATCAGCAGGCGCTGCGTCTAGAACAGCTTCTGCCCTGGAACGAGGCGGCGCTCAGACAAGACCTCGGATTGGACGTCTTGTTCAACGCAATGGCACTCGAAGACAATTTCTTGTTTGAAGCGGCAAAGGTGGCGCTGCTATCGAGCGTCACCGATCTCGACACAATTCTGTATCGTCAGTCCGTTCTGTCGGACTGTCTAAAACACCCAGAGATCGTCAGGGATATGTATCAGCTCGCGTTCGAAGCGATTGACGGCGCAAAAAAGACCTACTGGAGCTCCTTTGGCCGGTATCCCGCCGGGACGCTCCATAGCGCGGTGGAAACGCTCCAAATGTTTGTCGGCATGTTGAAACGGCTAAGAAACATCGCCGACCGGCATGCACAGAAATTCGAATCCGAGGGAGTTTCGAGGCTCTTTGCCATGCTCAAGGCAGAACTCAGTGATGAGTATTTCGCTGAGATAGAGTCCCATTTGGTTCGACTGCGATTTCGCTACGGCGTCTTGATCAGCGCCGAACTCGGAAAAGGCAATAAAGGCAAGAACTACGTCCTTCGTAGACCGCACGACGATAAGCGAAATTGGATAACGCGGCTGCTCGCCGAAAAGCCGCCGTCCTACACCTACCAGCTCCATCCGCGCGACGAGGCGGGAGCCCATGCCCTGTCCGCATTGAACGATAGAGGTGTAAATCTTGTTGCCGACGCTCTTGCTCAATCAACCGATCACATTCTCAGCTTTTTCCAAATGCTGCGAACAGAACTTGCGTTCTATATCGGCTGTTTGAATTTGCACATGCATCTGCAGCAAATGGGTGAGCCAACGTGCCTTCCCGTGCCTGCGACCGCCGGCCAACGAAGGTGCTTGTTCGAGGGTCTGTATGACGTGTCTCTCGCCTTGAGCATGGGGCAGAAGGTCGTCGGCAACGATGTAAATGCGGATCGCAAGGATGTTGTTATCATCACGGGCGCCAACACGGGCGGCAAGTCCACATTTCTCCGCAGTATGGGACTCGCTCACCTTATGATGCAGGCCGGCATGTTCGTGCCAGCCGCATCCTTGTCATTAGAAGTCTGTGACGGAGTGTTCACGCATTACAAGCGCGAGGAAGATGTCGCGATGGAGAGCGGAAAATGGGACGAAGAACTGAACCGAATGAGTGAGATCATCGACCACCTCAAGCCCAACTCGCTCTTGCTTTTCAACGAATCCTTTGCATCGACAAATGAAAGGGAAGGCTCGGAAATCGCGCGGCAAATTGTTAGCGCACTCTTGAAAAAGCATGTGAAGGTTCTGTTCGTAACCCACCTGTATCACTTCGCGCGTAGCGTCTGTGATCATAAAATCGGCGATGCGATCTTCCTGCGGGCAGAGAGGCGACCCGATGGCACACGGCCCTTCAAATTGATCGAGGCAGAGCCGCTGCAGACAAGTTACGGTGAAGATTTGTATAAAGAGATCTTTGCCAGCAGCGAGAAGAGAGCAAAGCGAAACAAGGAGGCGATCAAGGAAGATCGCGCCACCGTGAGTCATGCCAGTTGATTGCTCGGGGAATCCCGTCGCGCCGGCCAAAGTATGTAGATCGAGAACGCCAGAGCCCTTGCCCAGCGCGCAATCCGAGGGCGTCAGTTAGATAGCCGTCAGGCCGGAAATCACATCCTGTCTTACTTCGTTTTCCTGCGGGTGTGCCGGTGCTGGCAGCTGAAGAACGGTGACCCGCTGTCCCAGGCATAGCCGATGGACCATGACAATGTGGCCACTGGGGAACTCGAACGCGTCGTGATGAGTGTCGGGTTGCTCCTTATCGATCTGGCGAAAACGTGCGACGCGCTCGTTAATTCGTCCGTTCGGCATCAACCCGAAGGCTCGTTTGTATGTGACCTCTTTGTCGAACACAACTTCAGTCCCGGGACCGCAACAAACCGCTACGTTCGGTTCTCCAACCGCCGAAAGACCGCGAGTCATCGAGTTGGCGAACGCAGTGGTAATCAGTTTGTCTCCGACCTTTGCTGGTCGGGATGAAGTCAAGTGCAGGCTGTAATCGCACATCGTACGTCTCCTTCCTGTCGGGCAGCAAAGACGTCTAGGCCGGTTGGTAACCTTCGATGACCGTGAGCATCTTCTCCTCTACGGTCATACGCCGCTCTCGTAGCACTCGCTCTCGGGCTGCCGCAGTCGCGTCTTGCGAGCGCATCAAGGCGTCGAGCTCATTAGTGATGGCCTCATATTCCTCGCAGAGCGAAACGAAGGTCGAATTGGTGTCTTCCAGTTCGCGAATCACCTCTTTGTTCTCCGGAAACCGCTCGATGAAATTGCGCATTGGATCACTCATGGCGGTCCTCTCCCAAAGTTGTGGCTTCGTAAGCCTCTCATTGATGAGAGGTCATCTTTTATGCCCATTCAGCTGCGCACCTGCGCCCGCTTTGGACAGCTAGGGACTCGGCACCATTTGCATGAGCGGACGTATGTGTTGGGCATCGATTGCTCCGAAGATAACCGCTAGCACGAAGATGAATGCCGCGATGAACAGCCATCCATTGATACTGCTGAAAATGATGTTCGAATCCGGTCGACTCCAACGAGCCAAACCCAGCAGCGATTCCGGTCCACCATAGCGACCTGCAGGACCCGGCTCTGGTTGTTGTCGAGTTATGGACCGATCATGGTTGGCGATGGCTGATCTGGCCCGATCGCTACGTGCGTGCGGTCCGGCCGCTGCGGAGCCGGAACTGGCCATCCGCGCATCAACCCACGTTGTCGCGGGACTATCTCGACCGGAACGCGACAATCCTCGTCGTCCCGCAACAAAACCGGTCAAGATGTTGAAATCAGTTGTGAATTTTGCAGCCGGCTTAGGACTGCTGTTTCTCCGCCCGCGTCGTTGGTGAAGAATATTCCCTGAGTTCGCCATCGCAAGCCTCCCTACAGAAGCTCACTTCCGCAGGAGTCATCGGCCTTCACGGCGATTAACGGCGAACTCCACCGCCATTGCACAAGATAGGTGCGGCTCTCAGGGACGGCAATGGCACCCAACCCGTTAAACGCCAACCAAAGGTAATCCCGGGAACTCGCTCTCAGACGACGCGCCGCTCACGCAGCCGCGTAGGGATTTCCGGTTGACGACCGCCTGAAGCGACCCCAGTTCTGGATGGGGAATGGAGTCTCCCTCCAACCGCACACGCTGATGACTCCTGCTGCGCTGCAAGCCGCAGGGAAGGTCTCTAGCCGGTTCCTGCAAGTTCGGTCACGTATTGGCCGCAACGTCCTGGCGAGGTCCACAATTCACGGGTGCGCCGATGGTGACGATCATCAGCCCGTACAGTCGATGCGCCGCTTCCGCCAGTCGGCCGCGCTGTGCGCAAGCCCAATCGTCTGACCGAACTCCAACCGCTACGGTCGACACGTCCGTCTTCGACGTTGCCTTCCAGACGATAGCACAGGGCGCACCGCTCGTGATGATCCTTGGAGGCGCGGGCACCGGCAAGACCGCGCTTCTGCATCAATTGCAGCGCCGACGCCGCGAGCGTCAAGTCTTCCTCGCACCCACTGGGGTCGCAGCCCTTCAGCTTGGCGGCCAAACGATTCATTCCTTCTTTGGCATTCCGCCACGACTCGTGAATGCCGATGACGTCGTACCGCGCCGTCGGCGCCGCGAGCTCATGCGAAGGATCAATCGCATCGTCATCGACGAAGTGTCCATGGTGCGCTCGGACCTGCTCGACGCGGTCGATTGGTGCCTCCGCTTGGCACGCGACCAAGCCGACCCGTTTGGTGGTGTTCAGGTCGTGCTGGTCGGCGACTTTCTGCAATTGCCTCCCGTCGTCCCGCCGGCCGAAGCCGATGTTCTGACTCGAATGGGTTTCGCAAGTCCGTATGCCTTCGACGCCAGGGTGCTCCAACAAATTGGGATCGCGCGCATCCCATTCACCACCGTCTATCGTCAGACAGACCGGTCCCTTGTGCAATATCTCACGCATATCCGGCGCGGCGAGAAAATCGATCATGCGGTCAACGCAATCAATGCCGCCTGCTGTCGTCCACACCGTGCCGGTCGCATTCCCGTGCTGCTCGCGCCGACCAATGCTCGTGTCGACGCATACAACATCCGCGGTCTCGCTGCTCTTCACTCGCCGGAGCGCGTTTACAACGGCGAGACGACTGGTCAATTCGATATTGCTAACGACCGCCTGCCTGTCCCGGAAGCCCTTATATTGAAAGCTGGGGCACGAGTGATGGCAGTTCGCAACGACCACGCGCATCGCTGGGTCAATGGCTCGCTTAAAACGGTGACGCGCCTCGCCAATGATCGAGCGTGGGTGCAATTCGATGACAGCTTTGAAGCCGAGATAGAGCGTACGACCTGGGAGCGTATCCGCTATGGCTGGAACAGCGCCGCGAGACGCATTGAAGTGACCGTCGTCGGCACATACAAGCAGCTTCCTCTCATTCACGCGTGGGC
>JAJPKK010000025.1 GCA_021323775.1 Hyphomicrobiales bacterium | reverse complement strand
GAAGTGAAGCAGTTATTGTTGTGGCTATCCTTAGCTTCGTAAGAGGTGTCATTGCCCGGCTTGACGGGCAATCCAGCAGCCCCGGCCGGGCGCTACGAGGTCGCCCGGTAAAGCCGGGCGATAACAGCATAGGAGCGGGTCAACCCCATCGAAAAAATGCTCTGGAGCAGATTTTCGTTTGCCCTGAACGACCGGCCGGGCGCCCGGCGCCATGCATGATACGAAGGTTGCCGTGCGAACATGCCATGAGCGCCAGCCCTGCGATCCGGCTATAGGGACCGCCAGACCGCCGAACCGTTCGGGACCGCCGTGCTTCCCGCGACCTTGCCCTTCGTATTCGCCATTCTGTGGGCGTCCTCCTACACGGCCGCCAAGGTCGGCCTCGTCGACATCACTCCTTATGCCTTCGTCGCCATACGCCTGACCCTCGCAGCCGCCGCTGCCACTGTGATGGTGCTTGCGCTCAAACGGCCCTGGAAGGCAATCGAGCAGCGCTGGCCGCATCTCCTCGTCGGCGGAGCCCTGGTGCACGGGCTTGCGCTCGCGACCGCGCACAAAGCGCTTGTGAGCGTCGCGGCGACGCCAACCGCATTGGTGCATGCCTTCCACCCGGTTCTTACAGCCGCGCTTGGCGTGATCCTCGTCGGTGAGCGCTTCTCCTGGTGGCAATGGGTCGGCGTTGGGCTCGGGCTCGCTGGCGTCGTGCTCGGGGTGCCGCACAATGCCGATTCGGGCATCATCGCACTGCTGGTCCTGAGTCTGTTGGGTATCTCGGGTGGCACGCTCTATCTCAAGCGCTTCAGCCCTGACGTTCCGCCTTTCGAGGCGACAGCCGTGCAACTCACCGGCGGCGCGCTGACGGCGATTGTCCTGACGGCGCTCTTCGAAACACCGCACGCGCATTTCTCGGCCGGACTGGCCGCCGCAATGATCTGGAATGTGCTTTTCATGTCGATCGGAGGCATGGCGATCTACACCGTCATGATAGCCCGCTACGGCGCCGCCAAGGCCGCAAGCGGCTTCTTCGTCGTGCCTGGCGTCTCTGCGCTGATCGCATGGGCTTTGCTCGACGAACATCTTTCGACGCTCGCGCTGATCGGCCTCGCGGCTGCGACCGTCGGCGTTGTGCTGGTGTGGTGGAAGCGCTGAAACGGAAACCTTGAAGGCCAGTCCTATTCCCAGGATAGCAGGCGCCAGAGAGGGCAAGGTGGGTGGCCCTCCTGATCATAACCGGATTGGCAATTTGGCTGCGCCGCTCAGCCGGAACGTGTTCACAATTCAAGCACTGCGGTGACCGGCACGTGGTCTGACGGCTGTGCCCAGCCCCGAGCCTGCTTGGTTATTGTCATGCCCACAACCCGATCCGCCATCGCTGGGCTTACCCAAATGTGATCCAGCCGCCGTCCGCGGTCAGCGGCCTGCCAGTCGCGCGCCCGATAACTCCACCAGGTGTAGAGTTTGGCCGGCTCAGGCACGAAAGCCCGCGGGACGTCGAACCATCCGCCCGCTTTCTGCACCGCAGTGAGCTTTTCGCATTCGATCGGGGTGTGGGAGACGACTTTGAGCATCTGCTTGTGGCTCCAGACATCGTGTTCGAGCGGCGCCACATTGAGATCACCGACGAGGATCGCCCGAGCGACGCTGCTGAGACGCATCTCCGGAGCGACGCGCATCTCGTCCAGAAAGGCGAGCTTGTGAGCGAACTTTTCGTTAATCGCCGGATCGGGTTCGTCGCCGCCGGCGGGAACGTAGAAATTGTGCACCGTCAATTGAGCGGGGAGGCCGGCGCGTTCGCCAATCTTCACGGCAAGATGCCGGCTGTCCGATTTGCCGCAGTAGGCCCGCGCATCGACTGAATCCAATGGGAACCGCGAGAGGATCGCGACGCCGTGGTAGCCCTTTTGACCATTGAGTGCAACGTGGGGATAACCAAGCCGAGCGAAGCGCTTGAGCGGAAACTTGCTGTCCGGACACTTGGTCTCCTGAAGGCAAATCACATCAGGACTTGCGATCTTGATGAATTTTGCCACGAGGTTAATGCGCAAGCGCACCGAATTGATGTTCCAGGTCGTGATTTTCAGATTCATGCGGGAGGCAAGAGGCTGCAAGCGCGTTGCTGAAGGGCGGGTCTTGAACTCATCAACGCGCAGTTGAGGTCTGCAATATTTCGGCGCCTTACGCTCCTCAGGGGCGACCCTTGTGGCCGCCCGGTTGCGCATCAGTCGCGCGGGCAACCGAGGCGACCACGAGGGTCGCCCCCATAGGCGCCAACTTAACGCGCATCGGGTTAGGCTGCCCACCCGGAAGATGCGGGACCGCATCGATCGCTTGCCGAGCAAGCAGCCTCGCCCGCAATGCTGTCAAGGGTTTTGCCGCTCCGCGGCGCACCGAAGTCGGGCCCCGACTTCGGCTCAGAAATATTCGAAATCGGCAACAGCCGATTTCGATGCGTCCTTGACAGCGATTGCGGCCGAGGCTTTCGGCAACCAAGCGATCAACGCGGTCCTGCATCCTCCTCCGTTTCGGCCCCTGAGGCGCCGCCACGCGTTAAGTTAGCGCCAATGAGGATCGCCCCTACGCGCAGCAGAGGTTCCGCGGACACATCATGCGATGCAGCCTCATTGAAACCTTTGGAAGTAGTTGATGGTGAACAAGCTGGGGTCTGGTCTGTGCGAGGCATCGAGATTGTAGATCGCGACCATCGTCTCGTAGCCCTGCGGATCGGTCACCGTCCACTGGCGCAACTGCATGTCCTTGGCAGAGAAGATGAGCACGAGCCGATGGGTCCCAACCAGGATCTGCCGCTCCTCGATCGTAACGGTGATGAAGGCGTTGTCCTGCGACACCGCGGTCAGGTTGGTGTCGCGCGCCAGATCGATCTGATCGGCAAGCAGGTAGCGCAGGGGGGTCTGCGACAGCGGATAAAGATCCTGTGTCGCCAGATTGCGATCGCGCACAACCACCGAGGAGCCGTCCGCGATAAGGTCGATCGGGCTTGGCGGGTCGTATTCAAATCGCACCCTGCCGGGCTTCTGGATATAGAATTTTCCTGTTGACCGGCTGCCGTCCGGACCGATCTGCACGAAATCGCCGGTGAGGCTCTGCAAGGAGGAGAGATAATTGCTCACGCGATCCACAAGGGCGCGTTGAGACCCATCGTAAGGGACAGATTCCGGAGGCCGTATGGGAATCGGACGCCCGGCCGAGTCAGTCGGCATCGGCGGCGCCGAGCGAGCAGCCTGGTTGCGGCTCTTCGGCGCCGGCTGCGGGAGCGGGATGCCCTGGGCTGCCGCGAGCACGGGCGCCGCGATAAGCAGAACGCCCACCCACGCCGCCAGACGGGCCAATGTCATTTTCACCTCCGAAAGCCTGGTCACGGCAAGTCTCTTTGTACAATGGGTTCTGATCGAGCGTGATGGCGTTTTCGCGGCTCATTTTGCCGCGCCTAGAGTGCGCCCCCCGGTATATCGAACCAATCATCCTGTGTCATCGTCAGGCTCGCCCCCCTCGGCGCGAGGTTAGGAAAGCGGCAACATTAACTGAGCCATTTCCCAGACCGCGAACCGGCGACCGTGGTTATCGCAACGACACGGTTGTCGTATCTGCATATGTCGTATCTGCATATGTCGTATCAGCATATGGCATCGCGGCAAAAGCATACCTTCACCGCCAATCGTTCAAAGATCGGCAGCACCCTACTGAAATACCATTTTCCCTGAGAACAGGGAAAATAACAGCGAATTAGCGAATTTTGAAAATCTGCAAATCTGCCGTTATTGCGTGCTGTGATATCGTCTCCCCTGATAGTGGAAACCACATCTATTATAGGGCCATCTGGAGTTTTGTCCACTTTCGGTTGTCTTCTGGT
>JAJPKK010000255.1 GCA_021323775.1 Hyphomicrobiales bacterium | reverse complement strand
GCGACGCCGACGCCTTCGCTTTGTTTATTTCGATGGCGCGCGCTTGCGCCCGCTCAGCTTGACGGAGATCACCGCGCTCGTTGCAGATTGATGCGTGCGGCCGTTCGTCAATCGCACCGGGCCGTCATGCCGCCG
Organism: Hyphomicrobiales bacterium; assembly: GCA_021323775.1. GTDB lineage: Bacteria > Pseudomonadota > Alphaproteobacteria > Rhizobiales > Xanthobacteraceae > JAJPKK01. Next base: position 3,506 of record JAJPKK010000255.1, on the reverse strand, counting down.
TCGACCACGATCTCGGTTCCGGTGATGAAGCGCGCTTCATCGGAGGCGAGAAACAATGCTGCGTGCGCCGTATCGCGTCCGTCGCCCATGAAGCCAAGCGGAATGCGGGCAAGGCGCTGTTTGAGAAGGGCCTCGACATCGCCGCCGGTGCGCTGCTTGGCAAGCCGGGCTTCCACCATCGGCGTATGCAACTGGCCCGGAACCACGGTGTTCACGCGGATGCCGTACCGGGCGTATTGCACCGCAACCACGCGGGAAAATTGGATCACGCCGGCCTTGCTGGCGGCGTATCCGACCTGCGGCGAGCCGCTGAAACGAATTCCCGAAGCCGAGGAAATGTTGACGATGGCGCCGCAGTTCTGGCGAACCATGATGGGCAGTACGTATTTGCAAGCGAGGAACACGGTGCCGAGATTGTGGTCGAGCTGGCGATGCCAGGCGTCTTCCGGCAACTCAACCGGACCGCCGGCAGCGGAGCCGCCGACATTGTTGACCAGAATATCGATCCTTCCACGAGCCTTAACGCACGCATCCACCATGGCGGCAACCGCGTTGCCGTCGGTCGCATCGCAGAGGTGGGGCTTGATCTCGCCGCCCGTTTCGCGCGCCCGCTCGATCGTTTCGCGCAGCGAATCCGCATCGCGGTCAACAGCAAAGACTTTCGCGCCCTCGCGTGCAAAGATCACCGCCGCGGCACGGCCATTGCCCCAGCCGGGCCCGACACAGCCCGCGCCCACGACGATGGCCACCTTGCCGTCCAGCCTGCCCGGCATGTCTAATTGACCTTGATGCCGGCGGCTTTCACCACCTTCGCCCATTTCTGGATTTCACTCGCCATATAGGCGGCGAATTCTTCCGGCGTGTTGCCGACCAGAATCGCTCCCTGGCTGGCGAGCTTTTCCTGCACCTCGGGCGCCTTCATGGCCGCCGCCGCGGCGGCGTTCAACTTCATCACGATCGCGCGCGGCGTCCTGGCGGGCGCCACCATGCCGTACCAGTTGTCGGCCTCGATCTGCGGATAGCCCATCTCTCTCATCGTTGGCAGGTCGGGGAGCGGCTTCACGCGCAGCCCGCTGCCAACCGCGAGCGGCTTGATGGCGCCAGCCTGGATCTGCGGCAGCAGAACCGGCAGGTCGAGGAAAATGATGTCAACCTGATGGCCGATGAGGTCATTTATAGCAGGCGCAGCGCCGCGATAGGGCACATGGACGATGTCGATCTGGGCGCTGATGCGGAACAGCTCGCCGGCGAGATGCGGCATGCTCCCGGGGCCGGTCGACCCGTAGTTGATGGCGCCGGGCTTCGCTTTGGCGAGGGCCACGAGTTCTCTCACATTGGCGGCCGGCAGGGTCGTGGAGGCGACCAGCAGCTCGGACACTTTGGCGACAAGAGTAACAGGCGCGAGCTCCTTGAGCGGATCGTAGAGAATTTTCTCCTGCAGGGCGGTGCTGATCGCCAGCGCCCCGGCGCTTGCGATCGCGATCGAATAACCATCCGGCTCCGATTTTGCGACGTTATCGGTGCCGAGCGTCCCCCCGGCGCCGGGACGGTTGTCGATAACGATCGGCTGGCCGAGCAGCTCCTGCATCTTCTGGCCCACCACGCGGCCGATGATGTCGTTCGGTCCGCCCGGCGGAAAGGGGACAACGAGCCTGATGGGCTTGTTGGGATAATCCTGGGCGTTGGCCGGCAACGGCGCGGCGCAGAGAACGATGAGACCTAGAATCCTTGCCACATTCCGCATGATGCCCTCGTATTTGCTTGCGCATCATAGTATCAGCCGGCGTTCCAATCAGTGGGATTTTCGCATGGCTCATCCTGAGAGATTTCTGTTGGCCGGCGTCATGGGGTGGCCAGTGATGCATTCGCGCTCGCCCAAGATTCACAATTTCTGGCTCGCCAAGTACGGAATCGCGGGGACCTATGTTCCGCTCGCCATTCGGCCCGAAGGTTTGCGCGCGGCCCTGCGGGCGCTTCCAGCGCTGGGCTTTGCCGGCTGCAACCTCACAATCCCTCATAAGGAGGCCGCCTTCGAGATCGTGGACCGGGTCGACCCGCTGGCGCGGCGCATCGGCGCCATCAATTGCGTGGTGGTCGCGGCCGACGGCTCCCTCGACGGCTACAACCATGACGGCTTCGGCTACATCCAAAGCATTGTGGAAGCATATCCGGACTGGCGGGCCGATGCCGGTCCGATCGTCGTGATCGGGGCCGGGGGCGGCGCCAGGGCGGTTCTGGCGAGCCTCGTGGACCGAGGCGCGCAGGAAATTCGCCTTGTCAATCGCTCCGCCGAGCGGGCGCAGGCGCTCGCAAAGGAATTCGGACCTCCGATCGAGGCGGCACCGTGGAAGGAGCGCCACGCCGCCCTCGCCGGCGCCGCGATGCTCATCAATACCACGAGCCAAGGCATGGCAGGTCAGCCGGCGCTCGATCTTGCGCTCGACACGCTGCCGGTATCGGCAGTGGTGTCCGATATCATCTATGTTCCGCGGGAGACGCCGCTTCTGGCGGCGGCCCGGTCGCGCGGCAACCGGACCGTCAACGGGCTCGGCATGCTGCTTCACCAGGCGCGGCCGGCGTTCCACGCCTGGTTCGGCGTAATGCCGGAAATCACGGCCGAATTGCGCGCTATGATTGAAGCGACGATTTGATTTTGGGTCAGGAACAGAAGAGATGGCTCTGGCAGAGACGTGAGGGCGTCCAAGTTCCAAGCCCCAAATGAGATTTTTCCTGCAACCATAGGTTATAATAGGGCGAGCCAAAAACTGCTCGGATGTTCAATGGGTTAACGACAAGGCAGTTTCTTTCTATGGAGTTTGTATTTTCTTTCTAATAGAGCCGGCGGGAAAAATTTTTCCTCTTAAAAATCAATGGCTTATAAATTCAACTTCTGCGCGATTTGACCCCCGCCGCATGGTCGCCCTCTAGGTTGCCTCCCAGCGGAGGCGCTTTCTGATGCTTGATCCCGAATTACTCCTGCGTTTTCTTACATTTACACTTTCGGCCAAGGGGCGAGTCGCGATTCTATTGGCATTCCCCGTGGCGCTGATTTTGATCGCAATAGCTTGGCGTATCTTTCGTGGGTGAGAACTCGCGGCCGAGATGATGCAAATATGGACGTACACACGAGCCAAAACGGGTTTGCCTCGCGCAACACTGTCAACATTGACAATATAATGATGGCGCTCCCATGAAAACATATCCATTGAACGAAGCCCAAGCCGAGTTGCCTAAGGATCGCCACAACAATAAGTGCTTCAGCTCATTGGTTCACCTTGCGCACAAAAACAACCTAAAGTTGACAAACCCAGATGGGGCATATAATAATAATGGGTTCGGTTATCATGGTTATCAGGAGATAAGTAAGAGCGCCGGAATAGCCTCAGATTTTCGAAATTCCCGTAACTGCCCAGGTGGGATAGCCATCCTTTCGATGTTCTGCCGGTAAGATTTTTCTAGACAGCGGAATCGCGTTTCGATTCAAGGATTCATGAATGGCGATTCGC
>JAJPKK010000158.1 GCA_021323775.1 Hyphomicrobiales bacterium | reverse complement strand
GAAACGCTCGCAAATTCACCCGCAACGTAATACAGTTATGCCCATGAAACCGGCATAACTTGCCTCGCCCGCGCAAAATCAACCAATTTCGCGACAGAAACTAGCTAACGATGCGTATCGCCTTCGCCATCATGAAGCTTTTCCGGGGTGGCGGTCTGCAGCGCGACTGCGTCGAGATTGCAAGGCACTGCCGCGCGCGCGGGCACGACGTTGTGATTTTCACTTCCTTCAGGGACGAAAGCGATTTCGCCGACGATCTTCCGGTGGCCGTTCTGCCGATCCGGCGGAGCACCAATCATCGCATGCTCGAGGAGTTCGCGGCCGCGTTCCGGTGGGCCGCGGCCTTGCAACAATTCGACCTCACTGTCGGGTTCGACAAGCTGACCCATCTCGATGTGCTCTATTGCGCCGATCCGTCGATCCGTTTCCGGATGGGGAAGGAGCGTTTGCGCTTCCTCATGCCCCGCTATCGCGTCCAGCTGGCGCTCGAACGCGCCACTTTCGAGCCCGGGCGAAAGACCGAGGTGCTGCTGTTGAGCGACAAGCAGCTCAACGAGTATCGGCAGGCGTGGCATACGCCGCCGGAGCGCCTGTCGCTGTTGCCGCCGACGCTCTCGACCGCGCGTTGCCGCCCTGAATATCGTCGCAACGGCGTGCGCGAGGCATTGCGCGCGGACTTAGGGTTAGCCCCGCAGGACTGGGTGTGGATCGCCGTCGGAGTGCAGCCGCATACCAAGGGGTTCGACCGCACGATCTCCGCGCTGCGCGAATTTCCGCGCGCCAGGCTCCTTGTCGTGGGGCTCTTCGAAAGGAGCACCCGCGCCGCTGCGGCGCTGGCTGCGTGGGCCAAGCGGCTCAAGCTCTCGCACCGCATTTCCTTCCTCGGCCACCGCGAAGACATTCCGGACTTGATGGCAGCCGCCGACCTGCTGGTTCATCCGGCGCGACACGACACCACCGGAACCGTCATTCTCGAAGCGGTCGTCAACGGCTTGCCGGTCGTCACCACGTCGATCTGCGGATATGCACAGCACGTTGTTGCCGCGGACGCCGGCATCGTTATCAACGAGCCGTTCACCGCACGGGCCTTTGCGGCGGCGCTTACGGCCGCCGCAGATGCCGCGCGGCGCGGCCGGTGGTCCGCATCGGGCGAGCGATACGGGGCACAATCGTTCCTCTATGACGGCCGCACGCGCGCCGCTGAAATGATTCTTGGTGCCTCCGCCGAGCGGGCCCGGCGGAGGCAGGCAGGGGCAGCGGCGGTGCAGTCCGCGAGCGCCGAGGTCATCTTCCTGCGGTCCGGGCGCATGCGACATCCATAGCCCGGATGGAGGGCCGCTCATGCAGCCCGCAATCCGCGACCCGCGCTCATCTCGGCGGGGCTGGCCCCGGATCGTGCGGAGCTATAGCGGGTCCCGGCCGAGTGGAATCGCTTGTGGTGTGGGCAAAGGCGCAACGGAAATCGGCTGTTGCCGATTTCGGCAACTATTGACTGCCGAAGTCGGGCAAGCCCGACTTCGGTGCGCCGTGCCCACCAGCGCTCGGTCTTCTCGGGCGGGTGGACACACGGAGCCTGTCATCGGGCCGGCCGAAGGCCGGACCCGTCGGCTTTGCCCGCCCTGCGATGTTTCCATATGACCGGAACCCGCTGTAGCATCGGACCGGCCAAGGGCCGACCCCGTGGCTCCATCCGGGCCAGGGGAGGTCAATCCCTGTTCCACACGAACGAAAGCGCCCGCCCGGGATGCAGCGCGGCGATCAGCAGCGCGATCCGCAGATGCCGCGCGCCGATTGGCGCCCCCATCTCGCGCAGCATCGCCCGCAATCGTATTTGCGCGAGGCGCCGTTCGACGTGATTGAGGCCGAACAGCCGGTCCTGCGCGGCGCGAATGTACCGCACGCCCTCCGTCGCGCCGCCGTCGAGCAAACGGTAAAGGCCAATGTCATCAGCAAAGAACGATGTCTTGGCGTCACCGGCCCACCAATCTGGCGGCCCTGCAAGGGTGGCGGCCGGATCGCCGGCGCCGCTGCGCCGGCACGCGGCCGAGCGCTGCGCCAGCCGCACCGAGAACGATTGCCGCACTGCATCGCGCTGCGACAGGTTGGAACCATGCCAACGATACTGGGTGAGATCGTCCGCCAGATTGGCGATGCCGCTCACCTCGGCCATGCGAAGCCACAGGTCGTAGTCTTCTGCGGCCCGGAATGCGGCGCGGTATCCGCCGACCCGGCGCACCAGCGCGGTGCGCATCATGACGGAGGAATGGATGAACGGATTGGCGCGCTCAAGCCTATGCGCGAGCCTTGCGGGGTCAGTCGGCGGCGCAAGGCGGCCGACGATGTTGCCGGCCGCATCGATCCGCTCCGCAAAGGTGCCGAGCAGCCCAATCTCCGGATGGGCCTGCATGAAGGCGAATTGCTTGCCAAGCCGATCGGGCTTCGCGCGGTCATCCGCGTCGAGCCGCGCCAGGTAGGACGCACGCGCCTGAGCGATCGCGGCGTTGAGCGCCGCCACGACGCCCTGCGGCGGCTGTCGGAGGAGGCGGATGCGCTGGTCAGCGGCGGCGAAACCAGAGAGCATGGCCGCGGCGCCGTCATCCGATCCATCGTCGACGATGACAAATTCGAAGTTGCCGAACTCCTGCGCCCGGATGCTGGCGACAGCCTCCGCCAGCCACTCCGCGCCGTTGCGCACCGGCATGATGACCGAGATGGCGGGGGCAGGGCTGCTCACCCCTTCTTCCCCCGCAGCGCCGCCCCCGCATCGCCTGCCAATCCCCGGAAGTGCCCCACGCCCGCGAGCCCGACGAGCCCGATGGCCCAGAACGCGAAGTGGAAGTCCGCCGTCGTTACCTCCGCATCGGCCGGATGGGTCAGCGCGGCGGCGCGCAGCATGATGGCGCCGCCGGCGACGCCCAGCGCGTTGCCCATCTGCTGGAGCATGCTGAACAGCGTGTTGGCGCCGCTCATGCGGGTCTGATCGAGATCACTGAAGCTCAGCGCATTGATGGCGGTGAATTCCATCGATCGCGTGAGCCCGCTCAGGAACAGCACTGCCGCGATGACAGCCGCCGGCGTGGTCGCTGTCAGCAAGCCGCAAGTAAAGATCGTCGCCATCGCCAGCGCGCCGTTCCAGATCAAGGTGCGGCGAAACCCGAACCGGGCGAGCACCGCGTTGGTCGCGGGCTTCATGCCGAGATTGCCGGCGAATACGGCGAGCAGCAGCAGACCGGAGTCGAGCGGGCTGAGCCCAAACGCCAGTTGGAACATCAGCGGCAACAGAAACGGCGCGGCGCTGATGGCGGTGCGGAACAGCACGCCGCCGCTGACCGTGATCGCAAAGCTCGGCACTTTGAACGGGCTCAGGTCGATCAGAGGATGGACGGCGCGCATCGCATGGCGCACCGCGCAGGCGCCGGCGGCGAGGCCGGCGCAGAGGAGCGGCGCGGCGACAAACCACTCGACCCTGCCCCGACCAGCGGCTTCGAGGCAGTACATCAAGCTGAAGCTTGCGAGCCCGGTCAGAGCAAATCCTCGCCAGTCAAAGCTTCCTTTGCCCGTGCCGGGGGAGTTTGGAATGAGGATCAGGGCGAGGCCCAATCCGGCCAGGCCGAGCGGGACATTGAGCAGGAATATCCAATGCCAAGAGCTGTAAGTGGCGATGAAGCCGCCGAGCGGCGGGCCGATCACGGGCGCCGCCAGCGCCGGCCAGGTCAGGTACGCAATCATGCGCACGAAGTGCTGCTTCTCGGTATTGCGCAGCACGATGAGCCGCCCGACCGGCACCATCATGGCGCCGCCCATCCCCTGCAGCACGCGCGCCAAGGTGAACTGCCACAGCGTGCCGCTGGCGGCGCACAGCACCGACGCCAGCGTGAACGTCACCATCGCTGAGGCGAAGACCGTTCGCGCCCCGAACCGGTCCGTCACCCAACCGCTCGCCGGGATGAACACCGCAACGGTGAGGAGATAGGCCGACATCCCGACGTTGAGGTCGACCGCCGCCACGGCGAAGGATTGCGCCATCTGCGGCAGCGCGGTCGCGATCACGGTGCCGTCGAGCTGCTCCATGAACAGTGCGCCCGCCGCCAGCAGGGCGATCACCACACTTTGGCGGAGAGATTTGGTCATGGGCGATTTGGCACACGCGTTCGATCCTTCTCGCAGCGCCCTATGGTTGCTGCGAGTTATGCGCTCTCACGCATTCATCTGCGTGATGAACTTCGTATTGAGATAGGCGTCGAGCGCATCTGCTCCGCCCTCGCTGCCGAAGCCGGAGTCCTTGACGCCGCCGAAGCGCACTTCCGGCAGCGCAAGGCCGTGGTGGTTGATCGACACCATCCCGCTTTCGATGGCGTGGCCGATCGCTTCGGCGGTCTTGGTCGAGCGCGTATACGCATAGGCGGCGAGGCCATAGGGCAGGCGGTTGGCCTCGCCGACGGCCTCCTCGAACGTATCGAAGGAATTGACGATCGCGACGGGGCCGAACGGCTCCTCGTTCATGATGCGCGCCTCGCGCGACACGTTGGTGAGCACCGTGGGCTCGAAGAAATAACCCTTGTTGCCGATCCGCCGGCCGCCGGTTTCGACCTTGGCGCCCTTGGCGACCGCATCGGCGACGAAGCCTTCGATGGCGTCGAGCCGGCGGCTGTGAGCGAGCGGGCCCATGCGGGTGTCCTTGTCGAGCCCGTCGCCGACCTTGATGGCCTTGGCGGCGGTGACGAACTTGTCGACAAACTCTCCGTAGACCGGCTGCTGCACCAGAAAGCGGGTCGGCGAGACGCAGACCTGGCCGGCATTGCGGTATTTGTTGGCGCTGAGAATCTTTGTCGCCGCGTCGATGTCGGCATCCGCGAACACGATCGCCGGCGCGTGGCCGCCCAGCTCCATGGTGACGCGCTTCATGTGAGCGCCGGCAAGCGCCGCAAGCTGCTTGCCGACCGCCGTCGAGCCCGTGAACGAGATCTTGCGGATGACCGGGTGCGGGATGAGGTAGGACGAAATCTCGGCCGGCACGCCGAACACCAGATTGATCACGCCGGCCGGAATGCCGGCCTCGACGAAGGCGCCGACCAGGCCGGCGCAGGCCGCCGGCGTTTCCTCCGGGCCCTTGATGATGATCGAGCAGCCTGCCGCGACCGCGCAGGATATCTTGCGCACCGCCTGGTTGATCGGGAAATTCCACGGCGTGAAAGCGGCGACGGGCCCGACCGGCTCCTTGATTTCGAGCTGATAGACGCCCTCCACGCGCGCCGGCACGGTCCGGCCATAGGCGCGGCGCGCCTCCTCCGCGAACCAGTCGATGACGTCGGCGCCGGCCAGCGTTTCGCCTTTCGACTCCGCCAGCGGCTTGCCCTGCTCCATGGTCATCACCGTCGCGATGTCGCCGGCGCGGCTGCGCAGGATGTCGGCGGCCCTGCGCATCAGACGGTAGCGCTCGTGGGCTGAGACCTTGCGCCACGTCTCGAAGCCTCTTTGAGCGGCCGCGAGCGCGAGATCGAGGTCGGCCTTCTCGGCATGCCCGACCGCGCCGATCTCCTCCCCGGTCGCCGGATTGAGGACCGGCAGCATCTTGCCGCTGATGGCAGGCCGCCACGCGCCGTCGATGAAGAGGTTGACGTTGGGATACATGATGACCTCGTTGTGGGTAGTGGGATGGTTGGGCCGTAGTGGGGCCGCAGGCGGGCGCTCTTCGGCAGGCTCAGAGGCGGGCGGGCCCCGGCCGCTTGCGCGGCGCTGCCTGCGCCTTTGCCCACGCCGGACGGCCGCGCTTCGCAGCGTGGGCAAAGGCGTGCGAGACCGCGGAGACCCAATGGCGGCGCTTGCGCGCGCCTCTGAGCCTGCCGAAGAGCGCCCATCCTGCGCGCCTACGCCTGCACAGCGTCTTAGTAGACCATGACTCGCGCCGCAATGCCATGACGCAGGCGCAGGCGCCCACGGCGGCGGGATCAAATCCGTGGCATCCGCAGCTCTGTTTGCGATAGGATATTCTTTAGAGAAGGCGTGGCCGCGCAGCCACCGACGGAGGAAGCGCCGATGCCCCAGATCACCTACGCCGAGTCACGAAGTCGCTCACGCAGCAGGGCACGACTTGTGCTCGCGGGCGCACTCGCCGCGGCGACGCTCAGTTGGCCCGCTCTGGCGGGCGACGCGGCAATACCGAACTTCATGCCGGACGCCAGGACCGGATGGATCGCCGGCATACGCGAGGGCGAGTTTCCGATCGGCGACGAGTTCCTTCAGCCGCTGTCGGGACCGGGGCCGGTCAAGTACGACCCGGCGCACCCCTTCATCGACAACGCCGCCTCGAGGCGGTCGGGCAAGTCAGCCACGAACCGAGTGGCGGACCTGAGCAATCCGATCTTGCAGCCGTGGGTGCGGGAGGAGCTGAGGAAACTCAACGAGCGGGCGCTGACCGAAGTGCAGCTCTGGACGCCCAAGGAGCGGTGCTGGCCGATCGGCGTTCCTGGCTGGCTGCTCTATCCGGTCCGGCCGGTCCGTTTCCTTCAGCAGCCGCATCAGGTGGTGCTGATCTGGGAAGAAGACCATATGGTGCGCCACATCTATCTCACCGACAAGCACTCGCCGGACGTGAAGCCGTCGTGGTTCGGCGAATCCATCGGACACTACGAGAACGGCGATACCCTTGTCGTCGATACCATCGGGCTGAGCACGCGCACCCGCGTGGACAGCTACCAGACGCCGCACACCGAGCAGCTTCACGTAATCGAGCGGTACCGCCTCGTTGACAACGGCGAGGCCATCGACGTCGTCGCCTATGTCGAGGATCCGGGCGCCTTCACGATGCCGTGGACGGCGCGCCAGCGCTACCGTCGCAGCAATGACGCCCCGCTCGCCGAGGAGATTTGCGCCGAGAACAACGGCGATCATTTCGACCAAAACATCATGCCGATTCCGACGGCCGACAAGCCGGATTTTTGAGCGGCGTCCGGCAGGGGCGACCCTTGTGGTCGCCCCGTTGCCGGGCCGGACGCGACGCGGCGACCACAAGGGTCGCCTCTATGAGCTCGATCCGGCCTGCTTAGGACATTCCGAACAATAACTGAATCGCGCTTTGGCGATTGTGCGTCGGATTGACTCAGGTTTTGAGGATTCCGGTTATCGGCGAATAGAATAGGGGTAGGTCGGCCGCATGATCGACGAGGCCGCGATTCGCCTGCGATGGGACACGGTTGGTTCGCGGCTTGACGAGCGCGGGCGACGCCTGTTTGCGGCGGCCGAGGTGCGGACTGCGGGTCGAGGCGGTCTGGCGCTGGTCTCGCAGATCACGGGGCTCGCTGGTTCGACGATCAATCGCGGCAAGAAGGATCTCGATGCGCAACCGCTGCCGAAGGGGCGGGT
>JAJPKK010000164.1 GCA_021323775.1 Hyphomicrobiales bacterium | reverse complement strand
CCGGCCGGCCGGAGCCGCCGATCCTCAAATTCGACGCCAACGGCAAACTCCTGAAGACGTTCGGCAACGGCATGTTCATCTTCCCGCACGGCTCGGCGCTCGATCCTGACGGCAATCTCTGGGTCACGGATGCGGGCGGCGGCGACGGCATCGGCCATCAGGCGATCAAGTTCTCGCCGGACGGCGTCGAGCTGATGCGGCTCGGCAAGGCCGGCGTGTCGGGCTCGGGTCCCGGCCTGTTCGATCAGCCAAACGACGTGGTGGTGGCGCCCAACGGCGATATCTTCGTCACCGACAGCCACCGCCGCGGCAAGAACAATCGCGTCGTCAAGTTCGACAAGACCGGCAGGTTCATCAAGGAATGGGGCCACAAGGGCTCCGGCCCCGGCGAACTCTCCGAGCCGCACGCCATCGCGATGGACAGCCAGGGCCGCCTGTTCGTCGGCGACCGCGAGAACAACCGCATCCAGATTTTTGACCAGGACGGCAAAGTGCTCGGCGAATGGCGCCAGTTCGGCCGCCCGAGCGGCATCTACATCACCCGCGATGACACCATCTACGTGGCGGATTCGGAATCTGGTCCCGATACCGGCGCCAACGAGCTGATGGGTATCCGCAAGGGCATCCGCATCGGCAGCGCCCGTGACGGCAGGGTGTTCGCCTTCATCGAGGACATGGAATCCACGACGCCCGATCACTCCGGCGCCGAAGGCGTCGGAGTGGACGCGCAGGGCAACGTCTACGGCGCGGTGGTGCGGCGCCAGATGTTGGAGCGGCATGTGAAGAAGTAAGGCCGCTCCATGCTCAAACTGATCGGGATCATTGTGGCCGCGATGCCGGTCATTGTGTTCCTCCGCGCCATCTTTATGGGTTCGAGGAAGCGATCGCAGGCGCTGTCCAATTTCAAGAAGCAGGTCGACTACGCCGTGTGGGCGATTCTGGTCATGATCGGCTGCGGCGTTGTCTTGTCGCTCGGAAAATTGATTTACGACATGCACCTGTTTGCGCTGCGGCCGTAGGAGTCGTAGGAGGGGTTGAGCGACAGCGAAACCGATCAAAGCGGTGCCAGAGGCGAGGCCTTGATGGGTTTCGCTGTCGCTCAACCCATCCTACAAGAGAGTCAATCCTCGTCGTCGCCAAGCGGCGGGATGGCGGCGCGAAGCTTTGCGACCGTGTAGCGCTTCACTTGGAGCGTCCACGGCGAATCGACCGCAGCCTGCGCACCTGCGTAGGGCAGGAACAGCGTCAGGTTCGACACGTACAGGGTTTTGCCATCGAGGCCGAAGGCGAGGCTCGCCGGGAACAAGAGGCCGCGCACCAGGCCGCGCTCGCTGATGCCGTTGAAATCGCCAAGCTTCGCGATCACCTTGCCGGTCTTGTCGAGCACGATGATGTCGTCCTCCTGATTGGCGCAGACCCAGAGATTGTCATGCTTGTCGATCGCGACCCCGTCGGGAGCATTGATGCCGGTGATGAAGATCGAAGCGGCGCCCGCCGTTCCATCCGCCTTGACGGGGATCTGGATGATCTGGTGGAACGCGGTATTGGCCACGTACAATATGGTGCCAGCGTTGTTGAATTCGACGCCGTTCGCCCCGAACGGCGGCGTCAGGCCGGTTCCTGGCCCGAGCAGCGGGCTGTCGCTCCAGATCGTCGGCGTGCCGCCGTTCGGCCCCGTCTTCCAGACGATCCCGTTGAACGAGTCGGAAATGTAAGCATTGCCGCGCTTGTCAAAGGTGAGCGCATTGAGACCGGCGCCCGCTATGGTCGGCGTCATGAAGACCGAGGAAGCGCCGGTTAACGGATCGACGCGGAGGACCTTGCCGGCCCCGAAGTCGAGGACCAGCAGGGCTCCATTGACCGGATTAAAGCGCAGCCCCAGCATGTGTGGACTTGAATTCGCGATGGTCACTTTGCGCACCAGCGCGCCATCCGGCCTGATCACGAACAGCGCCGCATTGCCGGAAAGCGCGCCGGCCGTATTGAAGCCAAAACTGGGCACGTAGATATTGCCGTCAGGGCCGACGGTCAGTCCTTCGACGCTCGACGGCTGATCCGGCGCCACATCCGGCAAAACCGCCAGAACGCCGACGTCGCCGCGGTCCCACGCGGGAGCAGGCGCCCCCGTCAGCAGCCCGAATGCAATCCCCATAACGGCAGTGACGATCCCACGCTTTGTCATGTCACTCCTCCCCGACTTGGCCGACGCGCCACCGGATTGACCGCGGGCCGGCCGCGAGGCGGACCATCTCATGGGTATCATGAGGCCGCAACCGCGTTTTTGGGCATCAGCCCTATGGGCCGTGGAAACCGAAGGCGAGCCGGAGCCATCGCAAAAAATATTCGCCGGGCGGAGGGCGCCGCCCGGCGAATAGGTGTCCGCGCAGACTTGTCGCAGCTTACTTACTTCTCGCCGCCAAGCTGGAAGTCATGGCTCTGGCCCGGCATCTCATGTGCCGGCTCCGGCGTGTTGGCCCCATACGGCGTCACGACCCGCCCCGCGGCGTATGGCGGCGTCGTGTAAACCTGCCCGTAGACCGGCACGCCTGCCGGCGCAAGGTGATGCGCGCGCACATGCGACTTAGCCATTGCAGGGGAGGCAACCAACGCTGCGACGCCAGCTGCCGACAGGATCACTTTCAGATTCGATGTCATATTCAAACCTCATGTTTTGAATTATTGCCCTGCTCAATAACTAGAGCACAGCCTGCGGCATACAAGATTTCAAATTGTCAATGAATCATGCTGAAAATATATGGTGTTTATGGAGGCTTAATACTGAGTTTCGCCAGATTGTCTCACCTTTCCGGGCCCGCAAAGATTTCTCAGGTTTCTCAAGCTGCACGGCGGCGACGGGAGGCCTGTCAGCGATCCTTGATCCGTTGCGGCGACATAACCTTGCCGCACATATGCAGAAGTCTCCGATAAGCTATGCGCGCAGTGAATGCCCTGCGCCGCGGAGCGAGCAGCGGGACTTGTCGGAGTCCTTATCCGCCGGTGGAACGGCGCGAATCGCTCGATGCCGCCGGCGCCGCAGACAAGATGCGACGTTGCCGCTATCATTTGCCCTGGAGCGGACGGACTGTCGCTGCGGCCCCGAAGCGTCACAGGGTGAGCACTCTTCGAAAGGCTCAGAAGGCGGGCATCCTTCGATAAGCTCACGAGGCGCGTTCGCCCCGCGAAGCAGGATTGGCCGAGGCGCTGGCGCTTTCGGCATTTCGACCGGCGCGGGACCACGAAGGCGAGACCGCGGCAGATGTGGGTTCGCAGGAACGTGACAAGAGGCCTGCTATGACCGAGACCATGCATGTCGAAACCGACGTGCTCGTCATCGGCGCAGGCGCTGCCGGCATGTATGCGGCAATCGAGGCTGCGCAATCCGGGGCGAGCGTGCTCCTCCTTGACCGCAGCCTGATCGGCCGCAGCGGCGCCACTGTGATGGCGCAAATGACGGTGGCGGTCGCGCTCGGCTCATCCACGGGGGATCATTGGACCTGTCATTTGCACGACACGCTTGAGGCAGGCCGCGGGCTATGTGACGAGAGCCTGTCGCGGCTCCTGTGCGAGGAAGCGCCTGACTGCATCCTCCAGATGGACGCATGGGGCGTCGGCTGGGCCCGCAAGGACGGCCGCATCGTCGCCGCCCAGGCCCCTGGCCATGACCGGCCGCGCTGCGTCTATGTGGATTTTCTCAACACCGGACCGGCGGTGTCAAAGACGCTGCGCACGAAAGTCAACAAAACCTCGGGCATCCGCAAGGCCGGCGATCTCATCGTTACCGATCTCGCGCGCCATGACGGCGCGGTCGTCGGCGCGGTCGCATTGCATCTTGCGTCCGGCGCGCCGGTGACGATTGCGGCCAAGGCCACGATCGTCGCCACCGGCGGGCTGACGCGGCTCTATCGGCGTAACAGCGCGTCCGCCAATATGGGCGGCGACGGCTATGCGCTCGCATTGCGCGCAGGAGCGCCGCTCGTCGACATGGAGTTCGTGCAGTTCTTTCCGATCGGCCATCTGGCGCCGCGCCTCATCGGCATGGACCCAATCATGTGGGACCCGTTCCGCTATAAGCTTGGCGGCCGGCTGCTCAATGGTCTCGGTCAGGAGTTCACGTCGCGTTACGGGTCAACCGAGGACGGCGCCTATGTGCTGACCCGCGATCTTGCGACCTACGCCATCATCAAGGAAGTGGAGGCGGGCCGCGGCTCGCCTCACGGCGGTGCTTTTCTGAGCTTCGAGCACTGTGCGCCTGCCGAATTGCGCGCCGCATTCGGCCCGGTGATCGACCGCCTGGCGGCGAATGCGATCGACCTTACGAAAATGCCGGTGGAAGTGGCGCCGATCGCCCACTATCACATGGGCGGCGTTAAGGCCGACGCGCGCATGGAAACCGAAATCCCCGGGCTCCTGGCGGCCGGCGAGGCGGTCGGCGGCGCCAACGGCGCAAACCGGCTATCCGGCAATGCCGTAACGGAAGCGCTCGTGTTCGGCCGCCGGGCCGGCCGCACGGCTGCGGAGCGCATCAGGAGGATGGCCCGGCAGCCGTTCCGGCCGCAGGCGGCCGCCGCGGCGCTCGATCTCATGACCGCGGATGGCGTGACGAAAGGCGTCAATTCGGCGGACATGATCCAGCGCCTGCAATCCGTCATGGCGGACGAGGTTGGGCCGTTGCGCACACGCCGGCGGCTGGAACGCGCCATCGCGCGGATCGACGATATGACCGCCGAACTCGGAGACCGGCCGTTTGGCGACGGAGCGCGTTTCGACATGCGCCGCATCGACTGGCTCGACCTGCGCAACATGCTGCTCGTCGCCCGCGTGGTGGCGCTTTCTGCGCTGCGGCGCGCTGAGAGCCGAGGCGCCCATCAACGCGAGGATTTTCCCGGCATGGCGCCGCAGTGGCGGGTCAACCAGGTGGCGCGCTGGCGGGAGGGGGAAGTCGAATTGGCATCGGCGCCGGCGGCCGAAGCATCGGTGCCTGCTCGCTGGGAGCGCGGGCCTCTCGGCCGCATCGAAGCAACAGCGAGCGGGCGGGACGCAGGCGTCAGGGGGCAGCGGAGGCCGGGCGCGCTGGCGCGATTGCGCGTCTGGCGCTCTCTCGCGCCGCAGG
Organism: Hyphomicrobiales bacterium; assembly: GCA_021323775.1. Taxonomy (GTDB): domain Bacteria; phylum Pseudomonadota; class Alphaproteobacteria; order Rhizobiales; family Xanthobacteraceae; genus JAJPKK01. The sequence continues at coordinate 10,061 of JAJPKK010000164.1, read as the reverse complement.
CCGGGCGATTCGAGACCTATGAGGTGCCATTCGAGCCTGGCCAGTCGGTTCTCGACGGCCTGCGCTGGATCCGGGTGAACCGTGATCCGGCATTGGCGATCCGGTTCTCCTGCATCAACGCCAATGCCTGCAAGGAATGCATGATGGAGATCGACGGCGCCATCCGCTACGCCTGCACGGCGCGGCTTGAGCCGCACGAGATGACGGTGCGGCCTTTGCCCAACAAGACGCTCCTGCGCGACCTGGTCACTGAAATCGCGCCGCCGGCAGAGCGCCTGACCGGCTAGGCGCTCTTTCAGCCCAAGCTCAGGGATTGGAGCGTCATGAATGGCGATGGCGTCGGAGACGTGGGCGATCCCCGGGGTGACCCTCGGCCCGCCCGTTAGGGTCGCCCCGCGGCGCTCCTGCTGCGCCGGGTCATGTTGAAGGCCGCCGCGGAAATGGTTCAACATGCGCGGTGTCCGCGTTAGGATCGCCGCACTATGGGCTGCGCCCGCCGGAGGGAATACATCGTGATGAGATGCGCATGGTTGCTCCTCGCCAGTCTTGCGCTTGCGGCGCAGGCGCGCGCTGATGCGGTCGCGGATTTCTATAAAGGACGGACCGTGACGCTGATTGTCGGCTACGGCCCCGGCGGCGGTTACGACCTGTTTGCGCGGCTGATGGCGCGCCATCTTGGCCGGCACATTCCGGGAAATCCGGCCGTCGTGGTGCAGAACATGCCGGGCGCCGGCAGCCTGCGCGCGACGAATTTTCTCTACACCGTCGCGCCGCGGGACGGCGCCACGATCGGCAGCTTTGCTCGCGACATGCCGCTGCTTGCCATCTTGAAGGCCAATACCGCCGCGGTCTTCGACCCGCGCAAATTCACGTGGCTCGGTTCTTCATCGGACTACTCGCGCGATGCCTATCTGCTGATGGTGCGCAAGGACGCGCCCGTGCAGTCGATCGAGGAGGCGCGCCGGCCCAGCGGGCCGCCGATTGTTCTCGGCGGGACTGCGGAAGGCACGACCGGCAGCGATGTCCCGCTCGTGCTGCGGGACGCGCTCGGGCTCAATATGAAGCTCGTGACCGGCTACCCCGACAACGGCGCGATCTTCCTTGCGGTCGATCGCGGCGAGGTGAATGGACGCACGGCCGACCTTTCAACCATGCGGTCGCTGCGCCCCGAGTGGCTTTTGCCGAACGGCGGGATGCGAGCCCTGGTCCAGTTTGCGCGCGCTACGCGCCATCCGGACTTTGCCGACGTGCCTACTGCTCGTGAGCTGGCGCGCGATGACGATGGCCGGGCGTTGATCGAACTGGCCGAGATTTCCTACACGATGTCGCGTCCGTTCGCCGCCCCGCCGGGCGTGCCGGCCGAGCGTGCGGCGGCGCTCCGCCGGGCGTTTGCCGACGTCCACAACGATCCGCAATATCTTGAGGACGCGGCGAAGCTGGGGTTGGAGGTTTCTCCAATCGGAGGCGAGGAGGTCCTCCAGGCAATCAGCCACATCGCGGCCACGCCGCCGGCCATTCTGGATCGCCTGAAACGGCTGATGATGAGGCCGTAGGGCGCAATAGCCGAAGGCGTATTGCGCCATCGCGCATCGGCTGTCGCCAATGTGCGCCCTTAGAAGTCCGATCTCGGGCAAACCCGAGATCGGGCTGGCGGATTACGCTTCGCTAATCCGCCTGCGAGGCTGAAACGGCTGATGACGGCGGGAAAGGATAGCCCATGCATGACACCCCGCATCAACCCCACTGGCATGAGCCAAAAGCCGGCGAAAAGGCAGGTCTGGGCAAGTTCAATCGCGCGCCCATGCCCTACGACCGCTTCATGGAGGCTGAGGGCGTGCCGGTCTATCGCGGCATCGGCGTGCGGCGCGTGCAGGACCTGCCGCTTAAGCCGTGGGCGCGTCTCGGCGGGCGCGGCAGCTATGTTCAGCTCTACGGCACGGAGGGGCTGTGGGGCTGCTACGTGGTGGAGGTGCCAGGCGCGGGCGCGCTCAACGTCGAACGGCACCTCTATGAGAAGGTGGTGCTTGTCGTCGAAGGACGCGGCACCACCGAGGTCTGGCAGGAGGGCCAGACCAGGCGGCATATCTTCGAGTGGCAGGCTGGCTCGCTGTTCGCCGTGCCGCTGAATGCATGGCATCGCATCGTCAACGCCGCAAGCGCTCCGGCCTTGCTGCTGTGCGGCACCACCGCGCCAAATGTCATGAACCTGTTCGACAACCCCGACTTTGTGTTCAACTGCCCGTATACGTTCGGCGAACGCTTTTCCGGCGCCGAAGACTATTTCAAGCCGCGCGACGACATCGAGCCGGATCCGATCCGCGGCCTCGCGATGCGGCGCACCAACCTGATCCCGGATATCGTCAATTGTGAGCTGCCGCTCGACAATCGCCGTTCGCCGGGATATCGGCGGGTCGAGCCGGCCATGGGCGGCAACCGGTTTTATTTATGGATCGGACAACATGAAACAGGGCGCTATTCAAAAGCGCACAAGCACGCCTCGGCGGCGGTGCTGATCTGCATCAAAGGCAAGGGCTATACCTACACATGGCCGGATACGCTGGGCATAACGCCATGGCAGGATGGCAAAGCCGATCAGGTGCTGCGCCAGGATTATGAGCCGGTGGGCCTCGTTTCAGCCGCTCCGATGAGCGGCGACTGGTTCCATCAGCATTTCGGCGTCGGCAAGGAGGGCCTGCGCATCACCGCCTGGCACGGCCCCAACAATCAGCGTTCGCGCAAGCCGGGGCGTCCGGGCGAGCAGTTGCTCGACTATGGCGCCATCGATCTCAAGCAGGGCGGCAGCGCGATTCCGTACTGCGACGAAGACAAATTCATCCGCCGCGAATTTGAGGAGACGCTGAGGCAGGAAGGCGTTGCATCGCGGATGGAGGAGAGGTTCTATCAACCGTCATCCGACCCGGCGAGCGAACCGGCGCAATTGATGTGAGTGATGCGACGCGCAGGGGGGGTTGAGCGAAACCGGAGCCCACCGTCAGGCCCCGCCGCTGGCGGACCCGTGCGGGTTCGCGGAGCCTGTCATCCGCCAAGAGCGGGCTGGCTCAACCCGCCCTGCGATGCCGTGAATCGACGGCGAGGCTCGGCCGGGTGGAGAGGCCGGCGGTGGGTTTCGCTTCCGCTCAGCCCGCCCTACAAGCGCGTCGATGCCAACGACGACAAGACCGCAGATGAGCCGTACAGCCGCGCTGCTTGCCTCCTCGATGCGCCTTCCCCTCCCCGAGGCCAGGTGGCTCGTCATCGGCGCTGCCGTCGCGCTCGCGGCATGGCTGGCGTTGGCGCCGCTCGGCTTCCTGCTCTGGCAAAGCCTTTTCACGCCTGAGACCGCGACGGCGCCGGGAGAGTTCACGTTCGACAATTATCGCACGGCCTATTGGAGCGCAGAGACGCTGCGCCTGCTTGGCAATTCGGCTGCATTCGCCGCTGGATCGGCGAGCCTGGCCTTCGTGGTCGGAACGTTCTTTGCTTGGATCAACGAACGGACCGATACGCCCTTCAAGTCCGCATTTTTTGCGCTTTCCCTCGTCCCCCTGATCATTCCCGCCATTCTCTTTACGGTGTCCTGGATTCTCCTGGCGAGCCCGAAAATCGGCATCGTCAACGTCGCCGTTCAGGCGTTGTTCGCCACGGACTTCGTGGTCGCCGACATCTATTCGATGGGCGGCATGATCTTCGTCGACGGCCTTCATCAATCGCCGCTCGCCTTCCTCATGATGACGGCGGCGTTCCGCTCGATGGACCCGTCGCTGGAAGAAGCCGCCCTGATGTGCGGCGCCGCCGCGTGGCAAATTGCATTGAGGATGACATTGAAGCTCGCCTGGCCCGCGGCGGCTGGGGTCTTTCTCATCCTGTTCCTGCGCGCGATCGAGTCATTTGAAGTCCCTGCCCTGCTTGGACTTCCGGTCGGAATCGAGGTCTACACGTCATCGATCTATCAGGCCGTTCAGACCTATCCGAGCGACATTGGTCTGGCGTCGAGCTACGCCGCGGCGCTGCTCGTGATCGCATCGCTGTGCGTCTATGCGCAGTCGCGCACCGCGGTCGCGGCAGAGAAGTTCTCAACCGTGACCGGCAAGGGATTCCGGCCGCGGACGATGCGCATTGGCCGCTGGCGCTATGTCACGGCTTTGGCCTTCGCGCTTTATCTCGCGATCGTCGTTGTGCTGCCGTTTCTGGTGCTGCTGTGGTGCTCGTTGCAAAGGTTTTACGTCGCCCCTTCGGTCGCAGCATTGAAGGACTTGACCTTCGATGCCTACCGCGCGGTCTTCGCCTACCCGGTCTTCGCGAATGCGGTGTGGAACAGCCTGGTACTGTCGGCGGCAAGCGCAACCATCGTGGCGCTGACGACGGCGGTGCTCGCCTGGATCGTAGTGCGAACCAGGCTGCCCGGCCGGTGGCTCATCGACGATCTCGCAATGCTGCCGCTGATGTTTCCCGGCCTGGTTCTGGGCCTCGCCATCATGGTCTGCTATCTCAACATTGGCATCGGCGTCTACGGCACCCTGTGGATCATGCTTATCGCCTATGTCACCCGGTTCATGCCCTACGGAATGCGCTACAATTCCACCTCGATGCTGGCGCTCCACAAGGAGCTTGAAGAGTCGGCGACCATGAGCGGCGCCTCCTGGAGCATGACGTTCTGGCGCGTCGTGCTGCCTCTGCTTAAGCCCGGCCTGATCGCCTGCTGGCTCTACGTGGTGATCGTCTCCATACGTGAGCTGTCCAGCTCCATCCTTCTCTATAGCCCGGGATCGGAAGTCGTATCGATCATGATCTGGGAGTATTGGCAGAACGGACAGTACGTGGAGCTTTCTGCGCTGGGCGTGATGCTGATCGCGTCGCTCTTGGGTCTCGTCCTGCTCGAGCGATTTGCCAGCCGGCAGTTCGGAGTGGCGAGCCCGGGCGTTTGAGTTGCAACCCCGTTTGAGCGCAGCGAAATCCGGAGCGACGTTGCCCGCGGACACACGCCGACCCCGGGTTTCGCTTGCGCTCAACCCGGGCTACGCTTCCCGGCAATGACGCTGCAGGATCTGACCGGGAAGCGCTCCAAGTCGTGCTGATCGTCAAGTCGCTATGCACAGAATATCCGGGCGACCGCGGCGAGGCCGTCCGGGCGGCCCGCGACGTCTCGTTCGCAGTGCCCGACGGCAAGCTCTTCACGCTGCTTGGTCCGAGCGGCTGCGGCAAGACCACAACGCTGCGCTCCATTGCGGGCCTCGAAGTGCCCAAATCCGGCGAGATCAGCCTGCATGGCAAGGTGGTGTTCTCGTCGGCGGCGGGCGTCTCGGTTGCGCCGAACCGGCGCAATTTCGGCATGGTGTTCCAATCCTATGCGATCTGGCCGCACATGACGGTGTACCAGAATGCAGCATTTCCGCTTCAGGTCCGCCGCGACAGGCCGGATCGCAAGAAAATCGCCGACAGGGTTATGCGCGTCCTCTCTGCCGTCGCGCTCGATGACGTGGCGGAGCGGGCCGCGACCAAACTGTCCGGCGGCCAGCAGCAGCGCCTTGCCCTGGCGCGCGCGCTGGTCATGGAGCCGCAACTCTTGCTGCTGGACGAACCGCTGTCGAACCTCGACGCCAAACTGCGCGAGCGCATGCGGTTTGAACTCAAGCGGATCCAGCGCGAGCTTGCGCTCACGACCGTGTATGTCACGCATGATCAAAACGAGGCGCTCGCCCTGTCGCACGAAATTGCCGTCATGCGCGAAGGACGCATCGTGCAGATCGGCTCGCCGCGCGAGATCTACGAGCGGCCGTGCAGCCGCTTCGTCGCCGATTTCATCGGCACGACGAATTTTATTGATGCACGGGTTATCGAGGAGAACGGGGACGATCGCTGCCGCGTCGCGACGCCTGTGGGCGCGCTCGACGTCCGCTGCCTTGACCGCATGCATCGCAACGAGGCGGCGATCGTGTCCGTCAGGCCGGAAGACGTCGAGCTGTCGGAGCAGGCGCCGGAAGCTGGGGGCGCAGATGCTGTCCGTGCGGGCGTGGTCGATGCCAAGGCGTTTCTCGGCGAGCATCTGGATTTCCAGGTCAGGATCGGCGATCTTGTCTTGCTCGCGCGAGCGCACCCGTCGCTGCGGACCCCGGTGGGCGAGAAGATTTTCGTCAGGCTGCGGGCGGAGAAATGCATCGCGCTGAGGGCTGCCTCGGCAGGACCGTAAGGATGGGTTGAGCGATAGCGAAACCCACCCCTTTCCGGGACCTGAGGGTCTCCCTGCTCCAGCCATCCGAGGTGGACGCCGGCAGCCTTGCGCGCCAATATCCGGCCGAAACCGAGCCAAAGGCAATTCGACGGAGGCGGTCCCTCATGAACATCACGGTCGGCAGGCAAGCGATCGCCGAGGCGTCCGAGAAGCTCAAGAACTGGGGCCGCTGGGGCAAGGATGACCAGATCGGCACTCTCAATCACATACGGCCGGACGACATCGTCAAGGCCGCAGCCCTGATCAAGACCGGCAAGGTCTTTGCGCTCGGCATCCCGCTCGATCGCAAAGGCCCGCAGACCGGCCTGTTCGGCGGCCGCTGGAACCCGATCCACACCATGCTGGCGACCGGCACCGACGCAGTGGCGGGCCGCCAGGACGTGGTGCCGAACATCCGCTACGCCGATGACGCCATCAACATGCCGGTGCAATGCGCGACCCATTGGGATTCGCTTGGCCACATCTTCTACGAAGAGAAGATGTACAATGGCCACGACGCGCGCCTCGTCGACTGCAACGGCCTCGGCAAGCTCGGGATCGAGCATTCGCGCAACAAGATGGTCGGGCGCGGCGTATTGCTCGACGTCGCACGCTTCAAGAAGGTCGACTGCCTGCCGGACGGCTACGGCATATCGAATGCGGAGCTCGACGCGTGTGCGCGCGCCCAGGACGTCGCGGTCGGCCGGGGCGATTTCGTCATCATCCGCACCGGGCAACTGGAGAAGTGCCTCAAGCACGGCTGGGGCGCCTTCGCGGGCGGCGACGCTCCAGGCGTGAAGTTCGAGAATTGCTACTGGTGTCACGAGAAGGAGATCGCCGCCATCTGCTCCGACACCTGGGGAGTCGAGGTGCGTCCCAACGAGACGACCGAAGCAAACCAGCCGTGGCATTGGGTGGTCATCCCCGCCATGGGGCTGACCATGGGGGAGATGTTCTACCTGAAAGAGCTTGCCGAGGACTCCGCTGAGGATGGCGTGTACGAGTTCTTCTTCTGCGGCCCGCCGCTGATCATCACCGGCGCCACCGGTTCGCCGATCAACCCGCAGGCGATCAAGTGATCCAATCCTGCTTCTCCAGGGGCGACCCTCATTGGCGTTATTTTAGGCTTCGTCGAGGATGACCGGCTTGATTTCCATAGCTTGGCAGCAGGCTTTCCCCTCCCCCGCTTGCGGGGGAGGCGGCCATCTCCCGGCGCTGACTCGCCGGCAGGAGCGCCCTCCCCAACCCCCCGCAAGCGACTCCCGCCGCGCCGGAGCGTTCTGCGGGATTTGCCACCGATAGGTCGGCCGCGAGAGGACGACCACGAGGTCGCCCCTGCGCGGCATCGCCGACAACCATCTCGTCAGAACAGAGGTGCGCCGCCGCGAAAACTCGATATGCTGAGCGCGCGTGCATCTCTTCAGGTGCACCAGCCGGTCGAACTATTGTCATCCAAGGGAGGACATCGCATGAAACGGATCACGGCCGCCGCACTTGCGGGCGCCGCGGCGCTGTTTGCTGGCGTTGCCAGCGCACAGCAGGGCGTCGACTTCTCCAAGGTCGAGATCAAGACCACCGACCTCGGCAACAAGACCTATATGCTGGAAGGCCAGGGTGGCAACATCACGGTCGCGGTCGGCACCGATGGCATCATCATGGTGGACAGCCAGTTCGCGCCGCTCCACGACAAGATCAAGGCGGCAATCGCGAAGATTTCGCCCCTGCCGATCAAGTATCTCATCAACACCCATTATCACCTTGATCACGTCGGCGGGAATGCGGCCTTCCAGCGGGATGGCGCTACGATCGTGGCGCACGACAATATCCGCGTGCGCCTCGCCGCCGGTACGATAAATGCCAACACCGGCAACAAGACGCCGCCTATGGAGGCCGATGCGATCCCCACCGACACCTACCTGGTCGGCCCCAAGAAGGTCGAAGTCGGCGGCCGCGTCGCGGAGGTCAATCACGTGATCGACGCCCACACCGACGGCGATAGCTGGGTCTATTTCCCCGACGCCAACGTGCTCGCGCTCGGCGATACCTACAGCAGCAGAACCTATCCCAACCTCGACTGGGGCTCGGGCGGCACCATCGACGGGATGGTCCTTGCCCTTGAACGCTACCTCAAGGCAGCGAATGACACGACAAAGATCGTGCCCGGCCACGGTCCCCTCGCCACCAAGGCCAACCTTCAGGAATGGCACGACATGATGGTCAAGGTGCGCGACCGGGTAAAGAAGCTGTTTGACGAGGGCAAGAGCGAACAGGAGGTGCTCGCGGCCAATCCGCTCGCGGATCTCGACGGCAAATGGGCCGGCCCCCCCGGCGCGATCACTTCCAGCCAGACCTTCCTGCACAACGTCTACAATTCGCTCCGCAATCGCGATTGAAGCAAACGGAAGGGCCCGCAACGGCATCGCCGGCCGCAGGGGCGACCTTGTGGCCGGCCCACACGGGCCGGCGGGTTTCCGTGCCGCGCGTCGGCGGCGGGGCGACCCCGTTGCGACGGACTCCTCCCCTCCCCCTTGTGGGAGGGGTCGGGGGTGGGGGGTCGTGAGATGTGGCGCTTCAGTGCCTCACGGCACGACCCCTGCCCCTCCCTCCCCCACAAGGGGGGAGGGAGTCGCGAGTGGTTCGGCCGCCGCCTAACCTGACGCCTATGACCCTAAGGGGTCTCCCTGGTCTCCCTACGTCATCCTTGAACGTGCGCCGCGAGTTAACCAGCCGCCCGACCGCGGCCGCAGAATTCCTGGACCTCGGGGCATTTTCTGATTATCCCTAGCGGGTGCGGCACGCTCCGGCATGCATAATCGGGCGGCCGCCGGACAGGGATCGGCGATGTTACGTGGCACGTACCGAGGCGGTGCGGCAGGATGCTTTGCCGTGCTCAGAGCAGCGCCATTGGCGTTCGCGATTGCGGGCAGCGGTCTCGTAATGGCGGGGTGCACAACGGACGGACAGCCTGCGCTCGGGGCGATCGGCGGATTTTCACAGCGCACAGTCGCATTCGAGTCGATCGACGGACCGCCCGAAGACCTGTTTCGCAAGCTCGTTGCGCGGCTCGGCGAGGAGGCGAGCGCCCGCCGCGTCGCCATGGTGTCGCGGGAAGCGCCCGCGCAATACCGCATTCGCGGGTATTTAGCCGCCCATGTGCAGGGCAAGAAGACCACCATCACATGGGTGTGGGACGTCTTCGATGCCGAGCACGAGCGCGCGATACGGCTGTTCGGCGAGGTGCCGGGAGCGCCATCTGAGCGCGCCTGGGAGGCCGCCGATGACGCGGTAGTCAGCCGGATAGCGCGCGACGGCATGACCCGGCTGGCGGCATTCTTGGCGAGCCCAGGGTCGGCGCCGCCCGGCGAATTCTCGCCGGCGCGTGAGGCATCGACACCTGTCGCGTCGGCGGACGGCGCCCAAGGATCGCTGGCCTATCTGCCGCCGTCGCCACAGTAACGATGCGCGGCCCCGTGATTCTGGGGCAGGTTCCGGTAACGTTAACCAATTGCGGCTTCGCTTCTCCCGTTGGGAGACGTCGGAATGTCTGCGGTTTGCGCCCACATTCCCGGGCGGCGGGTTGCGGAGCTCTGTTGTCAGGCCGCTCGCCCTCACCGCCTCTCCTACCTCCGGCCAGCAAGCAGGGGAGGACAGGGAGGGGCGCCTCTGCCCCGCGGCGAGAGGTGAAAGGCGCCGCGGCAATGTTCTGTGATTGCACGCCGGCCGGTCGAAAAAGCGCCGGGACAACAGACCAGGGCAACGAGTCGAGGTTAACGCCGCAGCGGGCCCAATATGTCGAGCAGGTATTTGGGGTCCCAAGCGGCGCGCTTGCGGCGGCGCTTGATGGATCGTTTGT
>JAJPKK010000268.1 GCA_021323775.1 Hyphomicrobiales bacterium | reverse complement strand
CCTTGAATCGAAACGCGATTCCGCTGTCTAGAAAAATCTTACCGGCAGAACATCGAAAGGATGGCTATCCCACCTGGGCAGTTACCCTATTTCGCACATAACGCATTGATTTTCCACAGGCCGGCCGCGGGGTTTGTCACTACATGGGAATTTCGAAAATCTGAGGCTATTCCGGCGCTCTCACTTATCTCCTGATAACCATGATAACTGGACCCGTTATTATATGCCCCATCTGGGTTTGTCAACTCCAGGTTGTCTTGGAGCGCCCTCCATGCAACGGCCCGCAAATATCATCAGCACCTCAAATACGATGACTTCGTGTGTCACAAGTGCGAGCCAGCTCACGGCGTCTGCGCCAAGACGCACTTCAATGCGGAAGCAATGTGGAAGCCGCGCTGCCTCAGTTCGTCCGCAATCGAATCGGCAGCTCCTCTTTTCGGCACCAAATCTAATGCACGAGGGTGTGCGGAGCACTGAGAGCTCTGCGCCTGCGCCAGGCAGTTGTGCGGCTGCGGGCAGCATCGGCGCTCATTTCAAACTGACCCGCCACCGCGTTCGGCGAGGCTCGATCGGCTCAAAACCGCCGGCTCAGAACTGCTTGCGCAGCCCTATCTTGGCAAACCCGCCCACCAATTCGGCGCCAAAATAGACCGATCCCCTGATGTAGGCCGTGTAGCCGTTGTTGAAATCGAGATTCAACTCCGGATCGACCTCTCCGCGCACAAGGCCCTGGTCGGTCGGCGTGATCGGCACCGGAACCGGGACCGTGGCGACGGTCGTTCCATCCGCGATCACGTTGCTGTAGACGAGCAGCGCCAGGGTCGGCTCGAAGCTGACGCCGTTGACATTGAAGGCTGTGCCGAACCGTGCGCCGGCCTGCAGCCGCAACGTGGACCCGTCCTGCAGACCCATCAGGGCGGCATTGTCGCCGAACATGGTGCGCGTAAACATAAAGCCCGCGGTGGGCTCCACGAAGCTGGCGCCAAACATATTCTTGTATTGGATGTTTCCGCTCAGGCCGGCGTTCGTCACCCCGATGGAGCTGTTGGGCAGGCCCAGTCCCGCCAGGTCTTCGTTGAGATTTAAGAAATCGAACTTCCCGACAAGATCCGCTGAGAAGCCGCCGTTGATGTACATCGAGTAGAGCCCGACGCCCGGCCCTTCCAGCCGCAGCGAAGCAGGACTGCCAGTAAGATTGATGCGGCTGGAAGTCCAGTTGGTCACCAGCCCGGCGACGACGAAATCGCCTGGCAGCCAGGCGTTCTTCCAAGTTCCGTCAAAGCCCGCATGAACGCCGTAGGTGTCCTGGGTGCGACCGATGTCATTTGCGTTGAGCGGGTTTCGCTTCTCCCAGTCGCCTTGCCCCTCGACCCAGGCCGCCCAGGCGGGGCCGGCCGCCATTGCGGGGGCCGGAGGGGCTTTATAGAGAGGATTTTTGTCGGCGCCGTAGACCGGATTCTTGTCGGCCGGCGCATAGCCCAGCAGCCGGTAGCTGTCGTCGAGATTGAACGTGGAATAAGCGAGCGGCAAGCCGGGATTTGATTGCGAACCGAGAGGTCCCTGAAGCTGGTCGCGCCTGGTGCGGAGCACACCTTGCACCGTGGAGAAGGAGAGCTGCTGCTGGGACGACGCTATCTGGCCGATGTCAGGGGTTGCCGAACGGCAGGTTCCGTTCGAAATCCTAGGAGCGGGCGTGCTTTCATCCCTGCAAAAGAAGCCGCCCTCGCCTTGTATTGCAGGAGCGCCGTTAGCGCAGAACAGCGTGGTGGTTTGGCAGCGTCCGCCCGCGATATTGAAGGAACCTGCGGGACAACTGCAGACCGACTGCGCCTGAGCAAGATCCACGCCGCCAAAACCAAAAACTGTACAACCGAACAAAAAAGCAAACGCACTCCTGCCGGGTACTCGCGCCAATTTCATGTTCGCCCCCTCAAACCAAACTGCACAATGGAAATTTTCAGCGTCACACCAACGTTTCAATTTTGCCGATAGCTCGCCTATGTTCATGTCCAGAAATTGTGTCTAAATTGCGCAGCGACTGCGGCGAAAAGCCGATCTACCGAAACGTCGAAAATAAAAAATTAAATCAACTCAAGTTGTTGGACGGTCACGGAGATTGGAGCCACACGAGAAATGGCTGCGGTGTTGCGGAACGGCCACTGCGGCCGCTCTCACATCGGCGTTGATTCCTGGTCCTGCCACGCTCTGGGGAAATCACCGCATGCGTCATACCAACAATTTGGCGCGAGGCGGCCTTCTTAGCCGCGGGGCGGAGCCGCGGTAGTTCGACCAGCGAGCACAGCGTTTTCGCCATTGCGCAAGCCATCGGAGACGCGCACTCAAAACCCCGGTGCGTTCTCGATCTGGTCGAACCAGTCGAAGCCCATTTCCTTGACCATGCGGTTCGAGATGACGATGAGGCGCGCGTCCGATGTGGCATGGTCGTTGAAATGCTGGTGGATGGTGAACGGCGGCACGTAGATGAAGTCGCCCCGCTCCCAGGTAAATTTCTTTGGCTCGTCGGCCCACTGCCATTCGAAGGCGTCGAGGCAGTCGAAATTCAGGTCCCAGTGCAGGTCGTAGCCGGAGCCTTCAACACAGAACAGGACCTCCTCCCACATGTGGCGGTGCTTGCCGGAGCGCTCGCCAGGCTTGAGAAACTGCATGTAGGCCTCGACGCAGCGCTCCCGCGTGTTCATTTTGTGATGAACCAGATGTTTGATGAGTCCGTCGGGCGAGCGCTCCCACGGCATGTCTTCGGCGCTGACGACATTGGGCAGCGTCTCGTAGATCCTGCGGAATTCCTGCGAGGCGGCGATGTCCTCGGCGCGCAGGCTTGCGGTCTTGTCGCCCACATATGCAAAGTCGCGTTCATCGAGAATCTTGCTCATCTGCCGCCTCCCAACAGCCCGTGCGCGCTCGCTTATTCCACTTTTCGTGCCCCCTCCCTTCCCTCTCCGCTTGCGACCCGCTTACGGGGACGGGAGGGAGGGGGCGGCGATCGTCAAAACAGAATCGTCAACCCCACGCCGGCGCTCACGCCGCCGGCGCCTCCGGCGCCGGGAACGCCTCCTTGCGCCCAGGCGCCGAAGCTTACGTCTCCTGGCCGCGTCGCAGCCGTCTTTGAAGCCGCATCGACGGCGCTCTTGATCGGGTCGAAGTACGGAGAAAACGCAATCTTTGTCTTGCCGGGATCCCTCAAGTCGACCTTGTCGAGATTCGATAGAATGCCGCGGATCGCGGTCTCGCCCTTCTTAAAGACCCGCTCGAGATCTGCGATATTCGGCGCCATGCGGCCGATCGTGAAGATCAAACTCCAGTTCTGCGGTCCGACCGAAGCAGCGAACGTCATACCCGAAGTTTGCGTTTTGAACTGGATCGTTTGATCCCAACCAAGCGAAAGGGTCGATCGTGTCTGGCCCGAACTGACCGTCGCAGTGAAGCCTGACACGTTGATTGCGGCGTCGCCGCCGGGGTAGACCCACTTCACCTCAGGCGAAATGGAGGCGAAGAGCTTTTTCAAGCGGTTCACGACCTCAGGGTCCCCCGCCTGGACCCGAGCGGGCCCGATACTGCCCGGCAGCACGAATTGATGGGACTTTGCCCACTCGCGAATATGCGCGGCAAGATCGCCATTGTTCAGCCGCGACAGGTCTCCTCCGAGAGCTGTGCGCGCCCTTTGGATGATCTGATCCTCCGATAGCAGCCTCAGCGACGCCGTGTTGGCCTCCAGCCATTCCACGAACTTCGTCGTCGGCGTCGATAGATAGTCGCTGGGCAGATTGAGATTGACCTTGCGCGGTGGACCGCCGGGGGTTGCCATAATTGGCTGCTCCAATTCCGATCGAAGCGAGGGAGAGATTTCAGAAGACACGGGAATTAGTGCCGCCGCCGGCGGTTCCAGTTCATTTGGCGCGTCGCGTCACAAATCCTTTGGCGGCCGGAAATCCTCATGTCCGGGCGCAGCCTCGCTGGGCGGGTATGACACGATCTTCTGGAACAGGAGGTGCATGAACAGGAACAGCGGCTTTGCCTTGAACACGAGGAGAATCGCCTCGTTCTCGGGGTCGTCATTGAAGTGCTGGTGGACGCTCGCGCACTCCACGATCATGATGTCGCCTGCCTTCCAATCGATGCGGCGTCCGTCGTGGATGTCGTGGCCGCGGCCCTTGAGCACGTAGAAGACGGCGCTGTTGAGGTGGCCGTGTTTCTGGCCGTAGGCGCCGGGCGCATAGCACTCGATGTGGGTCTCGATCGATTGCACCACATTGGCGGACTGCGGGCTTATCACATGCTTGCCGTACAACGCCGGCCCGCCTTTCCAGGGGTGGTTGCGCGATGAATAGACGCGCGGCTGCTCCAGCAGGGATTTATAGACGTCGCTGTAGGTGCCGGCGAGTTCGCGCACGAAGGTGCGCTTCCTCGACCAGCGCTCCCACTTCCCCTCCTTGTCTTCGACCGGCGGGCGATTGTGGCCCTGTCCGGGAGATTGCTCGTAAAGGCCCGTCATTCTCACTCCTTGCATGCGTCGATCAGATGAAACCCAGCGAAGCCCGCAATGCCGGGAAGATGTCGCCGAGCATCGATTGCGGCCATGCCACCGCCAGCAGTTTGTGGAACAAGCCCCAGCAGAGCAACGTGGTGATGACCGCATAGGCGATCGAGTTTGCGAGCGGCTCCTTGAAGCCGAGATGCATATAGGCGACGATGAAAACCGCAATCGCCGGAATGAAGCCGACGAGCGCCACAAGCACTAGCAGGCCGGCCAGCCAGCCGAAATAGACCGCGGCCTGAGCGCGGACCCTTGCCGAAGACATCCCGAAGTTCTTATCCGCGGCGGGGCCGTGCCCGCCGGTCGCAACCCCGCCGTCCACGTTGGCGTGAGCGGCCTGCTCTTTGCCGAACAGCTCGTT
>JAJPKK010000143.1 GCA_021323775.1 Hyphomicrobiales bacterium | reverse complement strand
CTAAGTCTATCGGCTCATCATCGGCATGGATTGCGTCTCGGCGCAATCCACCGACCGATCAGAAGCTCACCGCCGTTCTGACGACGGGCTGGCCGGCCTCATACCCATGCATTCTCTGACAAATTCGTTATG
Source organism: Hyphomicrobiales bacterium (assembly GCA_021323775.1). GTDB lineage: Bacteria > Pseudomonadota > Alphaproteobacteria > Rhizobiales > Xanthobacteraceae > JAJPKK01. The sequence continues at coordinate 18,163 of JAJPKK010000143.1, read as the reverse complement.
TCCAGCCTGACCGTGCACGAGCCCCATATCCAGCGCCTTCTTTTCGCACGCCTCGAACGAAGCAAAGGTCGCCTCCGATACGGTGCGTTTCTTCGCTGCGGCAGCGGGAAACGCAACACAGACAGCAAGCATTCCGGTGATTGCAAGCGTCGCAATCCGCATAATCGTCCTCCTTGGTTTTCGGCGCTCTCGCGTGCGCGCGCAAAGGTTTTATATAGGCGGTCTTTATGCGACACTAGGTGGCCCGACATTAAATCCGGCCGCCTCCATCCTCATCTTACGCAGGTGTTGCCGCATCGCAACACGCACCAACTCCTTTGCGACCTCCGGTGCGGCGTCCGGCTTCCGCAACGTTTAAGGATGACGTGCCGCCGCCCCTTGGGTCGCCGCCCGTTGCCGCCTGATGCAAAGTCCGGTCAATAAACGCGATGCGGCAGGCAGAACGACCATGAGGGCCGCCCCAACACGTCCGATGATGGCATTCCTCGCTCTTGCAATTCGGGCAGAAGGCGCGACGGCCACAAGGCTCGCCCTCAACCGCGGCACTCTGGCAAGCCGCTGATGGCACTGCTGCGTCAGCAGTCGTCCCGGGGCGCCGCGCCGCGAGTGATCGCCGGTTGGCCGCTTTTCACGTCCCGCCCCACTCGAAATTCAAAGGAGCCGCTTTTTTAGACTCTGAGCGAAAATAGCGCGGCAATCGGCGCGCGGAGGATTAAATAATGCAACTTATTTCGTCCCACTTTTTCGGTGTTGGGTACGGAGGAGTGTTATGGGCCGGAAAGAATAGTGGGAAGGCGCCCACCGCTTTTTGTGCGGGCCGCAGAACAGCCACGGTCGAAGACCTTGTTTGCGCCATATCATTCGATGATTTCATCTGCGCGGGCAATTAACCAAGCGGGGATCGTGAGGGGGAGCGCCTTTGCGGTCTCGAGATTGATCACCAATTCCCATTTCTGCGGCGACACCACTGGGAGCTCCTGCGGCTTCGCCCCGTTGAGGATGCGGCCGGCATAAACGCCAACCTGTCGATACGCGTCCGAGATGCTCGGACCATAACTCAACAGTCCACCAGCCTCCGCATAGGCGCGCCCGACGTAAAGCGCGGGGATCTTATACTGCGCCGCAAGCGCAGCAATGCGAACGCGCAGATTGAAATAGAACGGATCAGGAGCGACAAGCAACGCATCAATATTTTGTTCAGCGGCGACCTTGAAGGCGTTCTCCAGCTCGCTACTTGCGTCGACATCGATGACAACTATTCCTTTCTCTTTATAGAATCTTGCTTCTGCCTGTGGGGAGAAGCGCCCGGGACTTTTCAGCACGGCGACTTTGCTGCTGTTCGGTACGAACTCTTGCAGCATTTGGAGACGTTTTGAGATCAAATGCGTAGTATCGAGATTGATGCCGGTGAGATTGCCGCCAGGCCGATTGAAGCTCGATACAAGACCAAGCTCGACTGGGTCGACGCCTGAAATGAAGAGCACGGGAATCGTGGAAGTTGCGTCTCGCGCGGCTTGTGCGGACCTGATCCCTCCGGTGGCGGCGATTAACTTCACGTTTCTTTGAACGAGATCTTTCGCCAGCGGCATCAGCCGGTCTTCGTCGCCTTCCGCCCAGCGTTCCTCCACCGTGACATTCCGACCTTCAACGTAACCCTGTTCATTCAAACCTTTGTGAAAGGCAGCAACAAGCGGTGCGAACGGTTTTCGTGAGGCGCTGTTGAGAAATCCAATCGTCGGCGCGTCGGGCCATTGCGCGAGCGCGTCGAACGGCCATACCAGACCACCTCCTGCAGTGATGATGAAGTCGCGTCGCCTCATGGTCGTCACTGTTCCCCCTCCGTGCAATAACTCCCGTCAGCCCGCTCCGAATCGATGCGATGCAACCGACTCCCAACTCCTTAAACATCCGCGAAATTTGTCGCTGGCACTGTCTGGGCGTCCCGTACTCATTTGAGCCTGAGCTATACCCGATCGAAATCAGCCACCGACTCCTCAAACTTATTCGCCCCACGCAGGCAAACCCGCGCAGGGCTGGCACGCCTTTTCGACGCGTTCGCTGCTTAACCCATTAGCATGGTCTTGATCTACCATGAATGGGCAATGTTCGACTTGGTCAAGAAAGCAGCGGACGCCGCTGGACGCCACGGCCACGGCAATTGAATACGCCAGACTCGCGGCCATTGGCGAACAATCATTTACTTCGGCGCAAGGCCTCATTCAACAGCCGCCGGGCGGTGGTCTCCCCGAACCGCATCAAGACGTCTGTTCCACAGTAAGATCAAGCCGAGCGAGAACAACTTTTCGATCCGGTCGATCCCAACCCCACAGTCGGACAAATAGCCTTCCTGATTTAATTCGGCGGCGATTTGCACCGCGCTCCGCGTGCCGTCGCTAAGGTCGAGAATTTGCGCCGCAGCGGCGTCGATGATCAGTGGATCGCGCCGCTCGCCGTCTGCGCCGGCGGAGCGCCCGAAAACCACCATATAGCTGCGACGGCATGCCGGAGGCGAAGCAAGGTCATCGGCATTTCGCACCGACAGGAGCTCGGTGACGTCAAAGTCAAAGGCCAACACGCGCAAGCGCGGCTCGCGGACGCATATCAGGTCGGCGAGGTCGCCCTTCGCCATTCCCCATCGCGCGATCCGCAAGCGAAAAAGAGGATCGCCCGGCTCTCCCAGGTTTATAGCAGCGGCGTCACGCTCAGCCGCCGCGATTGCAATTTCCACTTGCACCGCCGGAATGAGCCCGCTCAGGTCCTCCCTCCCGTCGGCTATTCGCTCCTTGATGGCAGCCAGCAACTGACGCGCCCACGCCAGATCGGGGTTTCGCGGCAGGGAGACGGGCTGCCGCCGGACCGCTGTTCCGACATCCCTGTCTGCACGTTCGACCGCGGACGCTGCCAGTTGACAGAGCCAAAAGCCGCTCGGGGCTTGGTGGGCGATGTCCTCAGACGGCCCAGCGCTGTTGCCGACGGCGTCGCCACCCTCCTCCCCTTGCCCTTGTGGGGAGGAGTCGGGGGTGGGGGTCGCGCCGTGGGGCATTTTCGGAGCCAATCTGCTCGCCCCCCCACCCCGACCCTCCCCCGCAAGGGAGGGAGAAGGGCACGCCTCGCGCCCCCTTCCTGACGGGCGCAGCGCCTCGGAGCCGAAGCGGCGGCCCGCGGCAGCCGCTTCCAAGGTGCGCTCCAGCTCCTGCGGAAACGGCACATTCCGCTGCAGCGAGGATGCAAATTCGCGCCCGCGCGCGCCGATGTCCGAGGCCGGCGCCGGATCCTCTACAATGGCGGCGAGGTGCTTGCTCAACGTGTCGACATCATTGACGTCCTCGACCGCAACGCAGCCGAAGCCGTGGGGCAATTGGCTATAGCCCGGAAGCTTGCGGATCACCTCCGTTGCGGCGACCAGGCAGGTACCGCACAGCAGCACTTCGCGCGGCATGATCGGCGAGTGAAACTGGATTGGAAAGCCCTGCTCCAGGCAGCAGACCGCCAGGCAGCCGCGGATGAATTCGGGAACCCGCCAGTGCGGCAGGAAGGGAAGCTGGAGGATGCGATCGGCAAGCCCGAACTCCCGCGCTTGGGCGCGGAAGCGCTCCTCCACGGCGGGCGGCCCATGCGCAAGGGCGACGAGCCCGACTTCAAGCCCGTCTCTCTTGAGTCGCTGCATCGCTGCAAGAAGCGCAAAGGACCCTTTGGACTCGCCAAGCTTGCCGTAGACACCGAAGTACGGCCGGCCGCCGCTGAATTCGCCCCAGCAGAGATCGGAGAGATCGGGATCGGCGGCGACCTCGCGGCGCAATGCGGCTAGGTCGAGGCGCGGTCCGATGGGGGTAAAAACATCCTCCGGCACCACAACACCACCGGCAAAGGCGATACGGTCGGGGTCGACGCCGCGCTGAATGGCGCGCACCGCAACGGCCTTGCCGGCGATCACGCCCGCAGCAGAACGCAGCACGTGATCATAGAGCGCCTCAAGCTGCGGATGGCGCCACAGGTGTCCGGCATCGCTTCCGGCTGTGCGCACGACGTGCGGCACACCGGTTATTTGCGCTACGAGGTGTCCCGCCACCCCATAAGGCTCCAGATAGAAAGAGTGGATCACGTCGAACGGCCGCTCGGAATGGAGCCGCAGCGCAATTCCTGCGAGCTTGGAGACGAACGGGCTCGCCATCGGGATATAGGACTGCGAGCGGTCGACCGGATCGGTCCAGTGAACCGTGACTGAGCCTTCGCTATAGCTTGCTTCGCAGCGCTGCCAGTCCTGCTCTCGCATATGCATCCGGAACGGCGGCCGCACCTCCTTGGCGTTGGTGACGACTCGGACCTCGTGCCCGCGCGCGGCAAGCACGTGGGCGGCCCAATAGGTGCGCATGCTCACCCCGCCCTGGATGGGCGGAAACTTGCCGATGAGGCCGATTCTCAACTGTTCACCTCGATCAGACCGCGCGACGCCAGATCTGCGACGAGATTGACGAAGTCCGCCTCCGCGGGCAGCGCGTACGGATCAACCCAATCGTCTAGCGCAGAAAGCAGATCGAAAATTGGCGGAATGACCTCGAACACCTGCGGGCTGTCCGCGCCCGGCGGCATGGCGATCACAAGTGGCGTCTCACGCTTCGCTGGCACGGCTTTTTCCGGCGCGGGTTCAAAGATCGCACGTATGTCAAAAGCGCAGCGCAGCAAAATGACATTTGGACAACGGCGGATGCTGCCCGTGCGGTCGCAATCGCCGTCGGTCGTACGGTCGGATAGCGGGCGCTCGGGATCGGCATCGACTTTGGCGCAGGCGATCTCCAAGGCGGCCACATCGCAGATGTAAGGCGGATCAGGCGCCTCGCGCTTCCACCAGGACAGAAGAAACCGATGAAACTGGCACGCATTCTCAAAGCGGCTGAGTGTCGTCGGCGGACAGCTCTCGACGAAGGCGCGCATGTGCGCGTCCCTGCTGCTTCCCAGCAATTCGAAGGTCTTGGGCAGTACTGCGGCGATCTTTTCCATGCGCTTGGCATAGGAGAACCGCGCTTCGACCCGTAACAGCGCGCCGTCGATCCCCTCAAGATCCGTAGCCGAGCCCCCTGCCCCGCCGAAAATCGCGGCGCTGCTCGTGAGCCGCTCGATGAGGTTAACCTGCCGCTCCAACAAGGGCTTCGCCATGGGTGTCCTTTGATTGGGCAGCCGCCACCCGCGCGCGAATCCGCGCGACGTCGTCGAGAATTTCGTCCCCGGCCTCAAGCCGGTCGTCGCGCTCCAGGATGATGACGGAAGGCGTCTGCCGCGCCAGCGTATATTCCAGAAGATCGAGGGCCGCATCGGGGACCGGATGGCTGTGCGAGTCCGCAAGCAGCGGCTTGGCGAGAGACTCGTCACGAATGGTGACGCCGCCGGCCATGTGCACCTCTTTGACGAGGCCGGGGCGGAGCGCGTCGATGAACGCATAAGGGTCGAATCCGTGGTTCGTCGCGTTCAGATAGACATTCTCGACATCGAGCAGGAGTCCCGCCCCCGTCTCTTGGCAGATCAGGTTGAGAAACTCCGCGTCCGACATCTTGGAATCCGGCCACTCGAACACGTAGGTGATGTTTTCGAGCAGGAACGGAACTGGCACCCGCGACTGCACCGTGCGCACCTTCGCGATGATTGACTCCGCGACCTCCTCCGTTTTCGGCAGAGGCAGGAGGGCGGCGGTCTCGCGGCCGGGAACCCGCGTGAAGGCGAGGTGTTCGCTATAAGCCGGGGCCCGAAGGCGCTCGACCACCCCGGCCACCCGGTCGAGATACGCAAGATCGAGCGGCGCATCGGTGCCGAGCGACAGCCCGACACCATGCGCCGTGAGCGGAATGCGGCCCACCAGGTCGAATATTGCCGATCGCAGCGTCCTGCTGGATGCAAGGCAATGATCGACGGTGATCTCAAGAGCGTCGAAACAGTGGAGACTCTCACGCGTCCACCGGTCGATCGCCGCGCGATAGCCGATGCCGACCGCAGGCGCCGCCCCTCCTATCGCCATGTTTGTCCTTCAGCCGCAGTTTACGCATCGAGGCCAAATCTAGCACTAGGGCCCGGGCTCTGGCCCTGGTTTCGGCGCATAACATCCGCAATTGCATCCACAACCCTCGAACCCGTCTTTCCAGCGCGGATGATCCTTGTTGGGGTACATGCGCCATGCGAGGAGCCACATTGGTCCGTCTTTGTCAGGCTTTTTGTGCTCGAGAAAGACCCGTGAGATTGCCTCCTTCAGCGCCTGATTTTGTTCTTCTCCGGTGCGATCAAAATATTTATCGCCATAATAGGGGGAGGTTGGATCCGTATTGTCGTGGTTCACGGCCCAAGGCGCGTTGTCCCACGAGCTTTCGAGCTGGTAATGATAGGTCCAGTGGTTTTGCCCTGAACGGCCGTCGACTTCTTGCTGCGGCTGTCCTGATTGTCCCGGAAAAGGCGTCCTCTGACCGGTCACCGCCTCTAAATCTGCGATCGTCTTTTTTGGCCCTACGCTTATCCTTTTTGACTCACTCACAGGCGTTCTCCTCTGTTGATCAAAGGCGATATTCCAGACTGTTGCAGACGCGCTTGGCGCCGCCTGGCGCAAGGATGGCTTCGTCCATTGGCTCTCGCAGCCATCAAAATCAACCGTCAGCCGCAGCAACTCCCGAACCAGTTGACCATGTCCTAACCTTTAGCATGCATCTCTCGCCTCATTCGATCGGTCATTCCTGCTGCCGAAGGTAAAATAGTAGCACCAAAATGTGCAAGATTGGTTGAAGCGAGGAAATACATGCGGGTTCCGCTGAAAAGTGTGAGCTACATCACATTTACTCGAAGGATTTTCAGGCAAAAAAAGAGCTACATGAATGAAATCAGCACTGTGACATGCAAGAGTTCTTTGCCTGCCGACCGCGCGGGTTCTGATGGGGGACAGAAATGGCCAGTGCAGGCCCTGGGCGAAGCTCGGCCGCGGCGCATGATGAGCACATAGTAACGCCAGGGGTGTCGACGTGTCGGCCGGACAATCAGTTGCATGAACGAGCCAGCCAAACTGCGACTTCTCGGCAATGCCGCAGCATGGATGTCGATCGCGGTGCGACACCTCCGGGCGTCCGGCCCCCTGCGGCTCCTCCCCGTGCGCAGCCGCCTCTTCATAAAATACGTCGCCCTGTTCGTCGGGATGGTGTCAATAACGCTGCTTGCCAATGGCGCATCGGAAATCTGGTTCCTCAACCGCGAGCACGAGGCTTCGCTCGTCCACATCGCGCGCGAGCAGGCTGACGGGGCGGCCGCCAAGATCAGCCAGTTCGTCAAAGGCATCGAGGCCCAGCTCGGGTGGACTGTGCAGGTGCCCTGGGACGTCAGCACGTTCGCACAGCGGCGAATCGACGCCTGGCGTCTGCTTCGTCAGGTGTCGGCGATTTCCGAGCTTGAGCAGATCGATCCGGCGGGGCTCGTCCAACTGCGCATCTCGCGGACGGAACCGGATGAGGTCGGGAGCGGAACCGATGTCTCGCGCGAGCCCAAGTTTCGCGACGCCTTGCTGCACAAGAGCTATTACGGCCCCGTCTATTTTCGGCACAATTCCGAGCCCTACATGACGCTGGCGCTGGCCGGCGCGCGCGACGCCGGCGTCAGCGCCGCCGAAGTCAATCTCACATTCATGTGGGACGTGGTGTCGATGATCAAGGTGGGCGAGCGCGGCCTCGCCTATGTGGTCGACGCGCAGGGCCGCCTCATCGCCCATCCCGACATCAGCATGGTGCTGCGGAACACCGATCTGTCGGGACTTCCGCAGGTGCAAGCGGCGCTCGCCGCAGTCGCTGGAAGAGCAAGCGAATCCGGCCAGGCGGCCCGCGATCTGGAAGGCCGCGAAGTTCTCACCTCCTACGCCGAAATCGCCCCGCTCGGCTGGCTGGTGTTCGTCGAGCTCCCGATTGACGAGGCTTACGCGCCGCTGCGCACGACCATCATCCGAACCGTCCTGCTGCTGCTCGCCGCGCTCGGTCTGGCCCTGTTTGGCGGCATGTTCCTGGTGCGCAAAATGGTGGTGCCGATTGAGACGCTGCGCGCGGGGGCCGCACGCATCGGCAGCGGCGATCTTGCTCAGCGCATCTCAATCAAGACCGGCGACGAACTCGAATCGCTTGCCGATCAGTTCAATGAGATGGCCGCCAGGCTCCAGGACTCGCACGCCAATCTGGAAGCCCAGGTCGAACGGCGCACCCGCCAGCTCGAACAATCGGTCGCCGAGCTTCGGGCTCTTGGCGAGGTCAGCCAGGCGGTCAGTTCCACGCTCAACCCCGAAAACGTGCTCAACACCATTGTCGCCAAAGCGGTGCAGCTCTCCAGCACGACCGCGGGCTCAATCTACGTTTTTGACGCGCAGCAGCAGATATTCGACCTGCGCGCGACCTATGGCATGGACGCCGCGACAATCGCTGCATTCGCCGCCTACAAGATGGCGATCTCCGAAAAAAACGTCGCCATGGCGCTGGCCCGGCAGGAACCTGTGCAGATTCCTGATTTTCGCGATGAGCCGGCAGGTCCAATGAAGGACCTCATTCTGGGTTCCGGCTACCGGGCTATCCTTGTCGCGCCGTTGCTGTGGCAGGAGGAGATCGCCGGCCTTCTGGTGGTGCGGCGCAGAGAGCCGGGGGAATTTCCGAAAAGCACGGTCGATCTCATCAAGACCTTCGCGGCGCAATCGGTTCAGGCGATCGAGAACGCCCGGCTTTTCAGCGAGCTTGAGGAGAAAAGCCTCCAGGTCGAGATCGAGAGCCGGCACAAATCGCAGTTCCTTGCCAATATGAGCCACGAGCTGCGCACGCCGTTGAATGCGATCCTCGGCTACACCGAACTGGTGCTCGATCGGATCTATGGCGAAATTCCCGACCGCATGCGCGGCGTCATGGAGCGCGTTCAGTTCAACGGCCATCACCTTCTGAAGCTCATCAACGATGTGCTCGATCTCGCCAAGATCGAGGCCGGTCAGTTCACGCTCGAAATGGCCGAATACTCGATGAAAGACGTGGTGGAAGGCGTGCTCGACGCGGTCGAGCCGCTGGCCGGCGGAAAGCGGATCGCGGTCAGAGGCGAGATATCCCCGAATCTTCCCTTGGGGTGGGGCGACGAGGGGCGCGTCCGGCAGGTTCTCCTGAATCTTGTCGGCAACGCCATCAAGTTCACCGATGCGGGCGAGGTGTCCGTGCGCGCGTCGGCGGTGGACCACTCGCTGCTGGTTGCCGTCAAAGACACCGGCTCAGGGATTTCGGAGACCGATCAGAGCAGGATTTTCGACGAATTTCAGCAGGCCGACAGTTCGTCAATTCGGCGGAAGGGAGGGACTGGCCTCGGATTATCGATCGCCAAGCGAATTATTGAAATGCATGGGGGATGCATCTGGGTCGAGTCGGCGCTCGGTGAAGGCTCGACTTTTTCATTCACACTGCCAATCGCACAAGAGCAAAAGACGACACAACCATGAACAGATGTATTCTCGTCGTTGAAGACCAGGAAGACAACCGGCGGATCCTCCGCGACCTGTTGACAAGCAGCGGGTACGAACTCGTTGAGGCCGGGGACGGCGAGCAGGCGCTCGTCATGGCGGAACGTCAGCGGCCCGATCTCATCTTGATGGACGTTCAAATTCCGCTGATCGACGGATATGAAGTGACTCGCCGTCTCAAGGCCGATCCGGCATTGCGCGATATTCCGATCATCGTTGTGACCTCCTATGCGCTCAGCGGCGACGAGAGCAAAGCACGGGCGGCCGGCTGCAACGGGTATGTCAGTAAGCCGTACAGCACCCGCCAACTTCTCGCAAAAATCCGCGAATACGTTCCTTAAACCAGCGCCATCCGTATGATTTATTTTCATCGATCGCTCTGATAGGCATTTCCGATTGGCTCGACACAGCCTGTCGTGTCAGAGTTGAGGTATCCTCACCCCACCCTCCCGTGAGGGCAGGCAGTTGCATGAGGCCGGCGACGCCGTGTTCCCCAAAGCGAGGGGGGCAGGGCGGCGGCGCCAGATGCGATGATCTGCTGATGCGGCGAGGTGGGGCGAAGGCATGCTGCGGTCCGATCCAGCGCCCGGGTGCAACGGCTTTAAGATGAATCATCCCCCGCGCATCCTCGTCGTGGACGATAGCGAGGAAAGTCGCGACATCATCGTGACGCGATTGCGTGCGCATGGCTATGACACATCGGAGGCGGCCGATGGCGAAGCAGGGCTGGCGGCTGTCGACGGATACGCGCCCGACCTGATCCTGCTCGACGTCACGATGCCGAAGCTCGACGGCATCGAGGTCTGCCGCCGCCTCAAGAGCGACCGCAGCCGACCGTTCACGCCGATTATTATTCTCACGGCCAGAACCGATACAAAGGACGTGGTGGCCGGCCTTGATGCCGGCGCCGACGAATATCTCGCGAAGCCTATTGAGCATGCGGCGCTGCTTGCCAGAGTGAGATCGGCCCTGCGCTTGAAGGAGCTTCACGATCGCGTGCAGGCGCAGGCCGACGACCTCGCAAAATGGAATCGCAGTCTTGAGGAGCGGGTGCTGCAACAGGTCGCCGAGCTTGAGCGCGTCGGACGATTGAAGCGCTTCCTTCCGCCCCAGCTTGCGCACCTCATCGTGTCGTCGCATGACGAAAGCATCCTGGAGAGTCATCGCCGCGAGATCACTGTGCTGTTCTGCGATCTGCGCGGCTTCACGGCATTCGCCGAGGCCGCCGAACCTGAGGAGGTATTGGCGGTCCTGCGCGAATATCATGCCGCCTTGGGAGTTCTCATCGACAAATTTGAGGGCACGGTCGAGCGCTTCGCCGGTGACGGCCTTCTGGTGCTGTTCAACGATCCTTTGCCCTGCCCCAATCCGGCGGAGCGCGCGGTGCAGATGGCAATCGAGATGCGCGATGAGGTTGCGCGCCTCGCGACGAAATGGCGTCGTTTCGGGTACGAGCTCGGCTTTGGCATCGGCATCGCCCACGGCTTTGCGACTCTTGGCTGCATCGGCTTCGAGGGGCGATTTCAGTACTCGGCGACCGGGACGGTTGCGAATCTCGCCTCGAGACTGTGCGGCGAGGCAAGCAATGGCGAAATTCTCGTCGATATCAGCGTCCACAGGGCGATCGAAAAACTCGCCGACGTGGAGGCCGACCGCGATCTCATCCTCAAAGGCTTCAGCCGGCCCGTTAAAGCCTTTAGCATTCGCGGACTAAGCCTTCGTGCTTGAATTTCCCCTCCGGCCCGCAAGAGGCTCTGCCGCCCTGATCCCTTCGGCGGGCCGCCACAAGCCTGCCCGGGGTCGCTGTACCCGGCAACCGGCCCCTTCCCTTCCGCCCATCCGCAGCGTATGATCTCGCAAAACAAACCTCAAACGGGGGAAAGTCCATGAAAACCGCAGCTTCGTTTGGCCTGCTCGTGCTCGCCGCATCGGCCCAAGGAGCGGCCGCACAACAGGCCGGCGATAATCTCACCGATCAACAGAAAATGGGGCGGCAGGTATTCGCCCAGTCGTGCGGGGTCTGCCATCTGCCGCCTGCGCTCGGCGCCAGGACTTACGGCCCCCCGCTTAATAAGGACGCCGGCGGCGGCGATGACGATGTCATGCGCGAATTCATCACCAATGGCACGCCGCGCATGCCGGCCTTCAAGTACTATCTGAAGCCAGAGCAGATCGAAGCAATCATTTCATATGTGCGAACCGTACCGGTTCAGGCCGCCGCCGCGCCGGCGCGCCGTCCTGGCAACGAATGATCCCATAACAGTTTGAAGGAGAGACGCATCATGACGCAAATACGCGGTAAATTACTGGCGAGCGTTGCCGGTCTCGTCATCGGTCTCGCGGCCGGCGGCGCTTCGGCCGACCAGTTGCTGACAGGCTCCATCACCTCCGCTTCCGGCCAGAAGCTTGAGGGCGTGCAGGTGTCGGCCAAGAAGGAAGGCTCGACGATCACGACGAGCGTCTATACGGATCAGAACGGCGAGTATTTCTTCCCGCCGATGGCCGACGGTAAATACCACGTATGGGCGCAGGCGCTCGGCTTCCACACTTCGAAGGATACGGTGGAGCTGTCCGCCACCAGGCATGAGGACTTCAAGCTCGCCGCCATTACCGACCCCGAAGAGCGCTATCGCCAGCTCCCGCCGGAGATGATGGTCGCGGCCCTGCCGGAGGACACCGCCGCGGACGCCAACATCAAGAAGATCTTCACCAACGAGTGCACCGGCTGCCACACCCCTGGCTATCCGCTGCAGTTCAAGTTCGACGAGGCCGGCTGGAACAAGATCATCAACCTGATGAAGGTCGTTCCGGGCTCGGGCGTGTATCCGGGCGCCAACGCGAAGGTCAGCCAGATCATCGAATTCAACCGCAAGGAGCTTGCAGCCTATCTTGCCCGCGCCCGCGGTCCTGGCGAGACTTCGATGAAGTTCAAGGACCGTCCGCGTCCGACCGGCGAAGCCGCTCGCGTCGTGTGGACGACCTATGATCTGCCGCTCAACCCGGCGGCCGGCGCTGGCACGCTGGGGTTGAAAGAGCCGGATAATGACGGATCGGACTGGAGCCTGGGCGTCACCTCCAAGCTCGGCCAGATGCCCCATGACGGCGGCATGGACTTCGACGGCAACGTCTATTTCACCAACAACAACCCCAACCGGCTTGCCACCATCGGCAAGGTCAACGCCAAGACCGGCGAGGTCAAGTGGCTGAAGGTTGACCGCCCGGACGGACTTGCCGCCAATGCGCACGGCCTGACCCGCGACGCCAATGGCGACTTCTGGTTCGACGTGAACCCGGGCCGCCGCTCGCTCGGCAAGCTTGAGACCAAGACCGAGAAGATCAGCGTCTATCAGACGCCGGCCAACATGTCGCCGCTCGGCGGCGCCGTCACGCTCGACGTGGACGGCAAGGGCAAGATCTGGGCCTCGGCTCCGGATGGCGCCGTGCGCTTCGATCCGGTGACCGAGCAGTTCACCGACTTCAAGTCGATCAAGCCCTATAATTCGCCAAAGGGCACCGGCATGACCTACGGGGCCGCCGGCGACCGCGACGGCAACGGCTGGTGGGCCCAGATGGCGCTCGACACCATCGGCAAGGGCGATATCGCCACCGGCAAGGCGACCGAAGTGTCGCTGCCGTCGATCAAGGAGCAGATGGACCGCGTGACGCCGAAGGCGCGCGAGTTCTATGAGAACTACAACGAGCTCTCCTTCAACACGCCGGTTCCGTGGTCGCAGGGACCGCGGCGCATGGGCACCGACAAGAACGCCGATGTCCTGTGGGTCGGCAATTCGTGGGGCTCGAGCCTTGCCCGCATCGACACCAAGACGGGCCAGACCTCGATCATCCCGTTCCCGGATCCGACCTATCAGCCCTATCACATTGCGGTTGACCAGCATCACAATGTGTGGGGCAACCTGTGGACCGCCGACCGCATCGCCAAGTATGACCCGAGCAGCGGGCAGTGGACGATGTTCGATCTGCCGACGCGCGGCACCGAAATCCGCCACATCTCGCTGCTTGAGAAAGACGGCGTGACCAAGGTGACGGTTCCGATCTATCGCGACAGCAAGATGGGCGTGATGACGCTGCGCAGCGAGGCCGACATCGCGGCCCTCAAGGCGCAGGTGAAGTAACGCACGGGTCGTCAAGCCCTCTTTTGCTCAGCCCTTTGCGGCCGAGACTTCGCCGAGCCCCGGAAACGGGGCTCGGTTTTTTGCAGCGCAGGGTCCCCTGGAACCGCGAGCCGTGCCCGCTCCTCGCTCCGCAAGCCGAGGGGCGCCAGCGCTCCGATGACGTCCTACAGCAACGGCCCCGGGCTCTTCTTGTACTTGTTCGCGATCGCGTCGGCGCTGAAATAGGCCAGCGCTTCGATGGTCAGGGTCGGGTTGAACCCGCTCATCGACGGGAAGGTGGATGAACCGACGATGAAGAGGTTGTGAATGTCCCAGCTCTGGCCGTACTTGTTGACCACCGAGGTGTTGGGATCGTTCCCCATCCGGGTGCCGCCCTCGTGATGGGCGCCCGGCAAACCTGGAGACAGCGGCCCGCGCCAGACCTGACTGCCGCCCATGGCGCGTCCGATCTCCTCCATCTTCTTCATCATGAACTCGACTGTGGCCCTCTCGTTCGGCCGCCGCCAGTCGTAGGTCAGGCGCGGCGCGGGCAATCCCCACTGATCGCGCACCGTGGGATCGAGATCGATCGACTGGTCCGCATAGGGCAGGTTCTCGGTCTGCGCCACCATCACGGCAAAGCGCGTGAAATACTTGGCGAGGTAGTCGCGATAGGCTGCGCCCCATCGCGGCGTGCCGGGCGGCGGCGCCGTGGTGGAGAAGCTGATCGGCCCGCCTTCGAGATTGGGCGTCCCGACCGAGATCTGCGCGCCGCGGATGAAGCCGAGGCCGCCGTGGTCGAAGTTGTCGGCGTTGAAATCGTCGACCGTGTATTTCTGCGCGCTTGGCCCCATGTAGGTGTTGACGTGCCGGTCGTCGAAAGCGACGAACACGTTCGGCATGATGTGCGTCATCAGGTGCTTGCCGACCTGGCCGCTCGAATTGGCAAGGCCGTTCGGGAACGCATCCGTCCTCGACAGGAGCAGAAGCCGCGTGTTGTCGTAGATGAAGGTTCCGAGCACCACGATCTCGGCTTCGATCGTATTGTCGGAGCCGTCCGGCCCGTAATAGGACACGCCGGTGACGCGCTTGCCGCTGCTGTTGATGCGGTAGCACATCGCTCCGGTCTTGATCGTGACGTTCCCGGTGGCGTCGGCCTCGGGAAGCTTCGCCACCAGGATGCTCGATTTCGCCCCGATGTAGCAGCCGAACGCCTGGCAATAAGTGCAATAGGTGCAGGCGGGGCGCCCCTTGTAGGGCTGCGACAGGATCGCATGCGGCGTCGAGAACGGGTGAAGCCCGAGCTTCTGCGCACCGGCTTCGAACAGGATTGAGGGCTGATCCTTGGTCAGCGGCGGCAGCGGATATTCGCGCTGGCGCGGCGCCTCGAAGGGATTGCCGCCTTCGATCTTGCGGCCCTGGAGATTTCCAGCTTTGCCGGAAACGCCGATATCGTATTCGGCCTTGTCGTAATAAGGCTCAAGCTCCGCATAGCTCAACGGCCAATCGGCCAGCGTTGAATCCTGCGGGATCGCCGAAAGTCCGTAGCGCTCGATCGTCTGCGTGCGGGCGCGAAAATCATCCTCATGGAGGCGCCACGAGACAGCGCCGTAGTGCACGGTGCCGCCGCCGGCCTGATTGCCGTAGTCGAGCTGCGGCAGCCGCACGGCGGTCGCGCTCGCATTGGGCCGCCATGTTACCGGCTGGGTCTTGGGGCTGGGCCGCAGATCCTTGCGCTGGAAGTAGCGCAATTCGTCGAGCTGGAAATCCGCAGTCTTGAGGCGGGGGCCGCGCTCGAGGCCGATCACCTTCAGGCCGGCTTTGCCGAGTTCCGCCGCCATGACTCCGCCCACGGCGCCCATGCCGACGATGACAACGTCCGTCTTTTCGATAGCCATGGTTCATGCCCCCTTGGTGGCGCGGCCCTGCAGCCCGGTGATGGGCGCGCGGGTGAAAGCCTCTTTGCTGGCAAGATCAGCTCCCGTGTAGAAGAGCTGCACCCCCGGAAAGCCGACGAGCTTCCAGCCGGCAAAATCCTTGTTGCCGCCATAAACCGGGTCGGCGAACATGCCTTCCATAGTATGAGCGCGCAGCGTGTTGAAAAACGCCTGCGCGGTGGGGAACTCGAACTCGCTCGCCTTGCCCTGTTCGAGTGCGCTGATCACGTCGTCCTGCTGCGCCGCGGAAAGCTTCGCGAACGGCTGGTCATAGGCTTTGCGGCAATAGGCATCGAGCTGGGCGAGGCCACGCCGATAGAAATCCTGCTGATCCGCATATGCGCCCGCGAGCGCGAGATCGATGTAATTGATGACGTTTGCGTCGGTTGCGCCGGGCTTGCCGGGCGCGCCCGGCATAAGCCGTTCGGCGAACGCCGCAACCGTGGCGGCATGCTCGTCATTGAAGAACACGCCATGCCCGCCCTCGAAGATCTCCACCGCGTGCTCGGCAGGAGCTCCCGCGGCCGTGGGACTCTTCGATGTCGGTATCTTGGCCGTCGCCGTCTTCGGTCTGGCTGTCTTGGCATAGGCGGCCTGCACCAGCGCCGTGCTCGCAGCCGCCCCCGCGCCGACCGCGCCAACGATAAATGCGCGGCGGCTTTCGTCATGCTCGCTCATGCTTCCTCCCTTGTTCGGCAGTATATGAATCACACTGCACCCATCGGGTCATGCACGCAAGCGCCCTCCCTTAGCCTCCCCACAAGGGAGAGCCCACAAGGGAGAGCCCGCAAGGGAGAGAAGGTGAGATCAAGGCGGAGAAGCAATCGATGTTGCAGCCTGCGTCAAACTTGCAGGTCACGATTGCGGAACGCAACGGGGCCCGCGCCTGTTACCGAAAATCGAGGTTGTTCAACCCGGTGCTGCACTGCACCTACAAGCGGACGGGAATGCCGTGCGGTCGACAGAGAATCGGATGCGTCGGTGCAGCGGTTTCAGCCGCGATCAATTCGCCATTTCGCTTTCCTGTCGCTATCAATTCGCCGTCTCGCCCAAATGCAATCAAGATGTGGAATCCGGTCAGCTTCTGAAAGCCAAGGGTGTCGATGATGCCGCTGTCCCGTGATCACGATCCAGCGCCTGCCAGGACGCCGCCCGCCGCGGTGGACCGGATCGAATATATCGTGCGTCCGAGCGACGATACGTGGCTGATCGAGCACGCCGGCGACCGCTACGGTCCTTACAAGAATTCGCGGGAAGCGATGCTCTTTGCCATCGACGCGGCCAGCAAGCTCGGAGCGCTCGGCAAGAACACCTGCGTAAGGATGACAGACGAGGCCGGTCGCCTGCTGACGACCTGGAATTACGGGGTTGATCGGAATCCGGCGGTATTCTGATTCTGATGGCGCGCTGCGAGCCCGACGCGGAGCGGGTCGCGCCGGCGTCACGGCGAAGCGTAGGAAAAGCGTAGAAACGGCCCGGCACTTCGGCCCGGCATTTCGGCAAGCCAGGGCCGGGGCATGGACACGAGCGTGCTTGGCGGCGTGGATCGCCGATCACGCTATCCACAGGCGGATGAGTTTGCTGCCCTGGATTTGAACGTCCGGGCCTGCCAGAGTGGGGCGCATGAGCCCGACCAAACAGAGCGCTGCATCCGACAGCTTCGACGAGATCGCCACGGTTCGCATCGAATTGCGGCACATCGATCCCGTGATTTGGCGTCAGGTCGAGGTGCCGACCTCGATCACGCTCAAGGTCATGCACGACATCATCCAGGCCGTCATGGGATGGTGCGACTGCCACCTTTGGGAGTTCAGCATCGGCAAGCAAAGGTACGCTCTGCCGATGGATGACGACTGGGGCGACGAGCCCCGCATTGCCGCCGACAAGGTGCGCCTGCGTGACGTGCTCAAGCCGCGGAAGACCGTGATTGATTACCTGTACGACTTTGGCGATAGCTGGGAGCACCGTCTCACCGTAACCAAGGTCCGGCCCGGTGACCCGGGCGTCTCGTACCCGCGCTACATCGGCGGCGAGAGAAACGCGCCGCCAGAAGACTGCGGAGGCGTCCCTGGCTTCTACGGACTGCTCGAAGCGCTCGCTGATCCTGCTCATCCGAGCCACGCTGACCTCAAAGAATGGGCGGGCGACTATGATCCCGCCACGTTCGATACGCTTCCGATCAAATATGCCCTCAGCCGCATTGCAAACCGCCGTAACGCCGCCAAGGCGCGCCTCGCCAAGAAAAGAAGCCGCTCGGCCGCCTAGTTTAGTTACTCCTGCGTCAGAAGTCGTTGTGGAGCGCCGACGGATCGCCCGCTTGCCGATGTGCGTGCCGCGGCCGCTTGCGGCTTTGATCGCTTGGATGCTCGTTGCCGCGGGCGACGGAAGCCGGTCAAGGGTCTCGGCCGCTTGAGCGGCGATTGGCGCGCGATTGAACGCGCGCCAGTCGCCCTTTGACCGGCCGCTGTGCCCCCGCAAGACTGCATCCAAGCGATCAGGGGCGTTTAGTTGAATTAATGGCTCTTTTGAAAATCGAGTGGGTCAGGACGCGCAGGCGGCCCCGCCGCGATCACTCGCGGCCTTGATCGCTTGGATGCTCTTTGTCGCGGGCGGCGGCAGCCGGT
>JAJPKK010000325.1 GCA_021323775.1 Hyphomicrobiales bacterium | reverse complement strand
CGCGCCAATCGCCCTTGACCGGCTGCCGCCGCCCGCAAGACTGCATCCAAGCGATCAAGGCCGTTTCCAAGGCCGCGCGCCCTTAAGGCTTCTGCACCCACTCAAGATTCAAAGAGGCCAAAAATTCATCTCCGCCCTCTCGAAAGTTCAGAGCTTGATATGCTATTCGGGTTCGGTTTCAAACCGCATTCAGTTCACGCTCGCGCGGCATTGCAACCCTTCAACACGGTTGAACAGGCCCAATGACACTCGATCGCGTCCGGCTTGCTGCACTTGTTGACTATCTTGCGGCCGCCGTCGCCGCTTCTTTGCCATGGTCGACGTCGGCTACCTCCATACTTGTTACGCTGTGGATCATCGCGGTTGCGATGACGCTAGACGGCGCATCGCTTCAAGAGGCGGCCCTCATGCCGGCGGCGGCAATTCCGATTGCGCTGCTGGCGCTGGCCGCCGCGGGCATGCTGTGGGCTGACGTCGACTGGACGGAGCGGCTCTCCGGCCTCGTGCCCTTTCTCAAGCTCCTGGTCATTCCATTGCTGTTCGTACAGTTCGGCAGAGCTGGCCGCGGCGAGACGGCGCTTGCCGCTTTCTTCGCATCGGCTTGCGTGTTGCTCGCGTTTTCATGGCTCCTCGCGCTCATGCCGCAGTTCCCATGGCCGGCGAAGTTCTACGGCGTGCCGGTGAAGGACTACATCATTCAGAGCGGCGTGTTTGCACTCTGCTCCTTTGCGCTGGCGGATCGCGCCATCGCAGCGTGGGGCAAGTCCCGCACAAAATCCTTGTTTCTTGCTGGCGCAGCGCTCATTTTCATCTGCAATATCGTTTTTATCGCTGTTGGCCGAACGTCGCTCGCCGCCATTGCGGTGCTGTTTGCATTGTTCGGCATCAGGCACTTCAAACGTCGCGCCCTTGCAGCCTTCATTGCGGCAGGGCTGGCGCTGGCGGTGGTCGCCTGGTCGACCTCGCCCTACTTGCGGTTTCGCGTGATGCACATCGCTGAGGAACTCGACAGTTCTCATGTCAGTGCAAACGATACGTCAGCCGGGCTCCGCGTCGGATTCTGGAGAATGTCCCTGAATATCGTTCGCCATGCCCCGCTGTTCGGCCATGGCACAGGCTCCACCAAGGCGATGTTGGCTCAAAGGGCGGCGGCCGACCCGACGGCGCCAGCCGGCGCAACCAATCCGCACAACCAGATCCTGGCGACTGCCATTCCGCTCGGTCTTGTCGGCGTCGTGCTTCTGCTGGCAATGTGGATGGCACATTTTCGAATGTTTCTGCATCCCGGACATACAGCCTGGATCGGCCTCAGTGTCGTGGCGCAGAACATCGTCGGCTCGCTGTTTAACTCCCATCTCTTCGATTTCACGCAAGGCTGGCTCTACGTATTCGGCGTCGGCATTGCGGGCGGCATCGTGCAGCGCGAGCGCAGAGCTTTTGCCGATTCCGTTCTGGCGGAATCAAAGGCCACCCCGGCCCCGGCAAAAACGGGCGACCCAGCCGCAGCCGCGACGCTGCAGGGCGCCGCATTCCCGCTGTCGCCGGAATGACCGCCGCGCAGCTCCCGCTGACGGCAGGTAGCGAAGGGGCGAGCGCAGGATGGATCCGCAGCTATTCCAGCAAGCAAATCTGACGCTTCTGAACCCGCCGCAAGCGGCTTCGTGAGGGCCAATAGGGCCTTGGCACAGCGGGGCCTCGTTTCGCCTCGATCCGTGCGTGTGAAGCGCGCGAGGTGCGCTAGTCTTGCCTGCAAAACGCGCGCTTTGCGCCATAATTAGGGCGGCCGCTTTGACCAAACGTCCGTGCGTCAAAACTGGGGCTTGAAAAAGTCGTAGAGTTGAGGCAGATGTGTGGACTTACCATCAACGGTTCGACGCCGTTTGCAGGCGCAACGCGAGGGAGTACCCGATGACACCGCTACTTAAGACCGTTCTGATCGCGCTTGCTTTATCGGGTGTGCCTGCGGGGTATGTCTTTTATAACGCGTTGCTTTCGCCTGATAATTGGATCTTCCAGGGCGGCAGTGCTTCAAACTGGAAGGATGGCGGATATCACGCCGCCCCAGGACCCGTCGCGGGCGCCAGCCTTCCGGTCCTCGCGATCGGCGCCGGTGTTTATTGGCTCGTAAGGCGCCGCCGCAAGGCCGATTAGTCAACCCCACACACGGCTCAGCACAGCAGCAAGGCGGAGCGGCTGTCGCTTCATGGGCGAACCCATCCGGTCCAAGCACTCCGGTCCAATCACCAAGCAGGGTGTACCCGGTGGGGGCGAATGGCAGGTCAACTCCGTAACCTATTTCACGGACCATCGATTCGCCTCCTTGAGCGGCAGCGGGGACCCGTTGATGCGCGGTACGCGGCTCCCTCCCCCGCCCTCTGACGATTGCGGGCCAAAATCACATGCGAGATCCCGCCCTGCCCGCAGAGCCGAGAATGGATTCTAGGACCGCGAATTCTCCGGACCAAACCTGGCGGATGCATCCCCAATTCTGCCCTCCCACACAAGCGAGGGAAGCCGGAACGGGGGCCCTTGGGATTCAAATCGGCCGCCATGAATTCTTTGCGGGGCTGTTCTTTCTTGGCTGCGTGAACGGCATCGCCGCAAGAGCTATTGCGGCGGTCCAGGACATCGGATTGTTGGACGCCGCGGTCGGCATGTTCGATGTCAGCGCCATCGTGCTGGCCGCTTGCGCGTCCGGTCTTTGGTGGACGATGCGGCCCACGGGGCAATCAGTGACCCCCGCCGACCTCGTCGTCGGCGCAATTGCGTTTGCGCTGATCGCGCTTCCGATCGGAGCCCTGAGCTGGATCGCCGTGAGCGGGATAGCTCTCTATATTCTGCTGTTCACCGGCGCAGACCTGCCGATGCGCCGGGGGGCTCTCATTCTGTTGGCAACGACTGTGCCCATGTTCTGGAGCCGTCTGCTTTTTCAATTTTTTGCAAATTTCATCTTGGAAATTGACGCGTCATTGGTCGGGTGGCTGCTTGGCGTCGACCGCACCGGAAATATGGTTCGCTTCGTAAATGATGGCGGGTACCTCGTAATACTGCCGCCGTGCTCATCGCTGTCAAATATGTCGCTGGCCTTCCTCTGTTGGATTGCGGTCAGCGAATCCGTGGGACATCGGCGCTCCTCGAGCGATCTCATGTGGTGCCTGCTGGCCTGCGGCTCGGTGCTCGCGATCAATGTCGGCCGTTTGAGTGCGATGGGAATAAGTCTGCGATACTATGAAGCCATTCATAGCCGGATCGGCGACGCCGTCACCGACGCCCTGATTCTCGTTCTGACACTGGGCTGGAGCCTCCTGGGCGTGAGACGTGAAGTTTTCTCCCACCCTTAAATTGCTTCTGGCAGTCTTGCTTGCGCTGACGCTTCTCTGGAAGCTGGCCGTTAAGGCAGACGATGACGTTCACCCCGAAGACGATGTTATCGCATTTCTGACGCGGCAAGGGTTCGATGCGGTTACGACTGAAGACATATCGCTTAGCGCGCCAAACCGCCATACGCGACCCGGCATGAACGATGGGGTGATGAATTTTCGCGGAATTCGAGCGGTTCGCGGCGCCTGCCACATGCGCATCATGATGCCGTCGTATTACGGGGCGGATCGCGATATAGCACGCAGCCTGGTTACCGCCGATGACAGATTGATTTTTGTTCACCGCGGCAGTGTTTATCAAGAACAGCCGGTTTTGCTGACTGCCTCGGCGGAACTTTGGTCGCGCGCGCTCCGCAAAATAGGATTGAACGATCGTCACCTGCCGGTGCTTGCGGTGGTCGCACAGCGTCAATGCGAAGCGGAGCGAATACCCTGGGGCGAGCTTCGGTAACTCCTGCGCCGCCCCTCGCCGTCAGACCAGATTTCGATAGGCCTGAATCGAAGGCGTTGCCGCGCCGCTCGACCTTAGCGCACAATGCTTTCGAGCGCCGCTCTCGCATGCCTGTGCGGGGGCCGCAAAGCGCGTCGTTACGAGAAACTGAGTGCGCCTCGTGCGTGTTGTTACCTGCTCGCTTGCGGGGGCAATCAGGGAGAACTCGATCATGAAAAAAACCCTCAAAATGCTCAGTTTCGCCGTATTATTTGGCGTCGCAGGCGCGGCTGCGCAAACCCTCGCGGCAAGCAAGGCGGGAGGCTTCCTGCAGCTTCTTGACTCCGATCATGACGGCACCGTGGACCTCAGCGAAACAAAAGCGGCCGCATCCGCGGCCTTTGACCGGCTCGATCGCGACCACGACGGAACGCTGAGCGGACCCGAACTGAAGGGCCGCCTGAGCGCCAGGGAGCTGGCCGCCGAGGATGGCGACCATGACGGCACCTTGACCAGGGACGAGTATCTCGCAGCCGTGGAGAAGCGATTCAAAGCCGCCAACCGGGACAGCGACGACACGCTGGATGCCAGGGAACTCGGCTCCCGGTCCGGCCGGTCGTTGCAGCGGCTGGTCAGGTAGTCAGAAGATCGCAATGCCGCACCGACGCCGCCGCCGGCGGCTCAAACCGCGAGCATGCGCTCCACCGCCCGCCGGGCGCCCATCGCCACCACCGGATCGATGGTGACCTCGTATGTCATGGTCTCCAGGGCCCGGCGGATGTTCGAGAGTGTTATCTTTTTCATGTGCCGGCACAGATTGCACGGCCGCACGAACTCGATTTCAGGATGCCCTACCGCAACGTTGTCGCTCATCGAGCATTCGGTCACCATGACGACGCGCGCCGGCTTCTTGGTTCCCACGTAGTCGCTCATCGCGGCGGTTGACCCGGCGAAATCCGCTTCGGCCACGACTTCCGGCGGGCACTCGGGATGCGCGAGCACGACAATGCCGGGGTA
The DNA here is from genome assembly GCA_021323775.1 of Hyphomicrobiales bacterium. Lineage (GTDB taxonomy): Bacteria > Pseudomonadota > Alphaproteobacteria > Rhizobiales > Xanthobacteraceae > JAJPKK01. Next base: position 4,341 of record JAJPKK010000325.1, on the reverse strand, counting down.
TTGCTCGCGCAGGAGGCGGATCTCGGCGGCAGTGAAGCGCTCATGGACCTCGCAATGTCCGGCCCAGGCGATGATCTCTACGCTCGTTTCAGCCGCCACATTCTGCGCCAGATATTCGTCGGGAAGCATGATCACGCGGTCGACGCCGAGCGCTTCGACGATCTTCTTCGCATTGCCTGAGGTGCAGCAGACGTCCGACTCCGCCTTCACGGCGGCCGAAGTGTTGACGTAGGTGACGACCGGGACGCCCGGGTAGCGCTGGCGCAAGAGCCGCACATCGGCCGGCGTGATGGAAGACGCAAGCGAGCAGCCGGCGGCGGTGTCAGGAATCAGCACGGTCTTGCCCGGATTGAGCAGCTTCGCCGTCTCCGCCATGAAGTGCACGCCCGCGAGCACAATGACATCGGCGTCAACGCGCGTTGCCTCGCGCGCCAGCGCCAGACTGTCGCCGACGAGATCGGCGACGCAGTGGAAAATCTCCGGGGTCTGGTAGTTGTGCGCCAGGATGACCGCGTTGCGAGCGCGCTTGAGCGCAAGGATTGCGTCGATGTCGCGGGCGAAAAACGGCCACTCGACCGGCGGCACTACGCTCTTCACGCGCTCGTAAAGCGGCGCCGTGCGCGCCATCAGGTCGGGCATAGCGGTCTCTTGCAGCATGCTGCACCCTTGTGCTCATCAGATTGTGCTCATATAGAGCATTACTAAGGCGCGGCCTTCCGCCCACCCTGGCCGCCTTATGCTAGATGCGAGCAGAACTTCGCCGTGTCAAGCCCGCTGCGGCTGCTGTTCGCGCAGGGCCGCGTGCGGCCGCCCTCAGGCCGGACGGGAGAGAGGCAGCTTGGTCCCGGCGACTGCGCGCTCAAGCAGCACTTCGCGGCGGAACCGGACCAGCTTGGCCGGACGGCCGCCGGTTTGCATCGCCACCTCGCCGGTATCTTCGACGAGCCCCTGCTGGTCGATCAGCCGGCGGAAATTCTGCTTGTGCAGCCGCTGTCCGGCGAGCGCCTCGACGGTGCGCTGGAGCGCAAGCAACGTGAACCTCTCCGGCATCAACTCGAAGACGACCGGACGATATTTGATCTTGGCGCGCAGCCGCGCAATGCCGGTCGCCAGGATGCGCCGATGGTCATGCATCATCGGCGCCCCCGGCACGGGATCGACCACCAATCCGCGCCGCTTTGCCTCGGGAACCAGACCGGCCTCGTAGAGAAGCTCGTAGCGCTGCAACGTCAGCTCCTCGTTCCAGGGACGGCCCGACAAGCCAAACGCGATGTCGATCCGGTTCTTGCGCTCGCGTCGCGTCGCCCCATCATCGACCCCCTTCGCCCATGCCCGTAAGCGGGGCGCGATGGTCCGCCCGACCAGAACCGGCGGGCCGGAGCGCCAATCCTCCCACGGGAAGAAGCGGTACCAGCTCCGCCAGCGCGGATCGCCCGACCCGGTCGCGTGCCGCTCGCGGGTCAGCCCCAGATAGCTGATCGAAACCAGCCGCTCGCCGGCGCCGTCACGGGTGCGATCGCGATCCGCGAAGGTATAAAGCTGCTCGATATAGCCGAGCGGATGGTGGGTCTGGCGTTCGACCCAGGATCGCAGGCCGATTTGCAGCGTCCGATGGTCCGACTCGAACGGTCCGGTCGGCAGCGCTTCGAAATTCTGATCGGCGTCCTGGATCGTCAGCACGCGCGGCTCCTCCGCGGTGACGGCCACGATCACCGCGGTCAGTTCGACCGGGACAGCATTATGATCGGGGTTGCCCCTCACCGCGTCATCGTCCTGCTCAATTCTCGCTGCGGCAAGTAAGCGCCGTTGGCCCGCAGCGTCATCACCCGATGCGGCGGGTGTCGCGCACGCCCATGACGGAGGCGGTGGCGACGAGTTCCAGTTCCTCGCAGCCCGGCACCTATTTGCGGAAGAACTCGAGATATTCGACCGCCAATCGGCGTCCCGCCGTCATGCCGTCGGACAGCGGGCGGGCCGATAGACCGTTGAGGTTGAAGATGTGGCCGCCGATGCCGCGATGCCGCACCAAGCCGCCCTGGCCGGATTTCGTCTCATGCGCTTGCCTTTGGGGTTCTCTTCGACACTATCGCCAGCATATCGATATTGCCGACGGCACGCCATGCAGGGGCCCCCTGAGGGCCGCCCCCATGAGCGTCAGGTTAAGGCCACAACGTTGCTACGGACGCGCCGATCCCTTCAGAGCGGCTGACGCGAGCGACCAGTAGAGCGATTCCATGAAACCGGCATTTGCCCGGCTTGGCCATTCCGGGGCGCCACCGAAGGTGGCGAACCCGGAATCCATAGCCCTCGGCCGCTGCTTTATGGATTGCGGGCTCGCCGCTTCGCGGCGCCCCGGAATGACCAGCATATGATTCGAACTTCGGAAACGCTCTGCCAGCCGCACCCGAAATTGATTATTCGCTCGATCCAGGCCAATATCCCGGCGCGGTCGCGGCTGGCCCGCGCCGGGAGGAGAGGGAATGGACATCCGCAAGATCACTGAGGAATTGTCGGTCGCGCCGCAGATTCGCGCGGATGACGTTTCCGCGATCGCTGCCGCAGGGTTTCGCGCGGTGATCTGCAATCGTCCCGACGGCGAAAGCGCCGACCAACCTTGCTGCGAGGATGTCGAAGCCGCCGTGAAGGCCTGTGGGATGGAGTGGCGCATGCAGCCCGTGCGGTCAGGCGGCGTCACGCAAGCCGACGCCGCCGCATTCGGCGCCTTGATGGCGGAATTGCCCAAGCCGGTGCTCGCCTATTGCCGGTCAGGGACGCGCTGCGCGACGCTGTGGTGCCTGTCGGAGGCCGGAAAGCGGCCGCTTCCGGAGATTCTGGAGCGAGCGCGGGCGGCCGGCTACGACATGGCGGCCGTCATGGAACGCGCCCTGGGGACGAGCGCCTGAGGGAGCGAGCATGTTCGAAATCGGGGAAAGCTATACGATCCGGATGTGGGAAGACAGCGAGGAAGGCGGCGCGCTCGCCGACTATGACAGTTGCGAGGTTGTCGAGATATCGTTGCCCCTCGTCAAATTCAGGCAATCTTCGAATGAGGATGTGATCATCAACACTGCCTCCCTGGCGTTCGTGCAGGCGACACTGGAAACGGACGAGGAAGCCCCATCGGAACAATAGGTCTTGCGATACGGGTGGCGGCGACATGGCCGTCCCCGAATTTCATGTCCCGCAAGCGCGAGCAGCGAGCAGCGCCCGCAGCGTTTCGGTCGTCGACGGGTCAGCGCGGCCATCAATGCAATTCGGACGAAAGTGGCGCTGGAATGCTGCCACCACGGCTTCGGTCACCTCATCGTAAACGCCGGTTGCCCCGATCCCGTAGCCATAATCGCGGAGCGCCGCCTGCAACTCGAAGACCTCGAGGCTGCGATCGCCGAGCGCGAGTACGGCGCCGCCTCGGATCGGCGAGGCCGGAACCCATGCGCCGACGCCGGCGCAGTGCAACCGCGCCCACGGGAATTTCTCGCCGGGGTCGATCTTGCGCAGCGGCGCCACATCGGAATGCCCCAACACGCGGTCGGGGCGAATCCCATGGCGCACCGTAATATCGCGACACAGCGCAATGACTGCGGCGATCTGAGCTTCCGGAAAATCCGGATAGCCAAAACCATGACCTGGATTGGCGATCTCGATCCCGATGCTGCGCGAATTGACGTCGCCTGCGCCCTCCCAGGACGACTGACCGGCATGCCAGGCGCGGCGCGCCTCGGGCACGAGCTGAATGATGTTTCCGTCCTCTTCCACCACATAATGGGAAGATACCTTCGCAGCAGGATCGCGCAGCCGCTCAATAGCGGCTGCAGTGCATGCCATGCCGGTGTAATGGAGAAGCAGAATGTCGGCCGGACGCAGCCGATCGTCGTAATTGGGCGACGGCCTGACCTGACTGGCTAAGACCGAATCAACAGTGAATTCCTGCATTGGCGAATTTCGCTGTGGGACACGGCGGCGCCGCGCCCCAGAGAGGCGGCCGGTCACGGTCGCTAGAACAAATTCCCGGCCAGCGCCCTATGCCACATCGTCGCGCGCTCCTCCCTGTGCGCCCCTCTTTGCAGCCCGTGCAGGCGCATGCAGGGCGGCGCATCCCTCTTCGCTTGCGGGAGAGGGTAGTGAGGCCGCTTGGCGGCCCGCGCATGGTCGATGCGCGCCGGGAATGCTTCTCAAGCGCCGTGGATGCGGGCTGAAGAGCACGGCCCGCCCGGTGATCCGCAGCGGACAAAGGGGGCTCTTTTGAAAATCGAGTGGGTCAGGACGCGCAGGCGGCCCCGCCGCGATCACTCGCGGCCTTGATCGCTTGGATGCTCTTTGTCGCGGGCGGCGGCAGCCGGT
>JAJPKK010000149.1 GCA_021323775.1 Hyphomicrobiales bacterium | reverse complement strand
GGATCGCGTCTCGAATACCTCCTGATCCCCTTGGTTTTCGGGCTTGGCGGTCCGCTGGTTGCCCTGGTGGGGACCAATATCGGCGCGGGACGGCGCGAGCGCGCGCTACGGGCAGCCTGGATCGGCGCCGGCATTGCGGCAGGGCTTTGCGAGCTTATCGGACTGTGCGCAGCCATGTTCCCCCTGGCCTGGCTGTCCCTGTTCGACAGCGATCCTGCCATGCTGGACGCCGGAACGCGCTATCTCCACCGCGTTGGCCCGCTCTACGGCGTGTTCGGCCTCGGCATGGGGCTTTATTTTGCGTCGCAAGGGGCCGGACGGCTGCTGTGGCCATGGCTTGCGAACATGGGACGGCTTGTCGTGGCTGCTGGCGGCGGCTGGCTCGCACTGCGCTTCGGCGGCGGCGTCTCCGACATCTTTCTCGCGCTCGCGGCCGCGCTCGGGCTCTTCGGGATCGTCAACGCGGCTGCAATCGCTTGCGGCGCCTGGTTTACCGGGCCAAGCCATGTCGTCCCACATTCCCGGCCGTAGGGGAACCTTCATTGGCGGCAAAAATCGATTGCCGCAGAGAAGAGAACCCCAGGGCCGCCGGGGGGGTGGTGGGGGCTGGAACGGCCCTGAGGTCCCTTCGCCTAACGGGCAGGCGGCGTGTGAGTGACGCCATCCGTTAGGTTTCTCGATTGCTTCACGGTTCAGGACGACAGCGTGCGCGGTCGCTTGAGCAGGGACAATTCGGCTGCCCTCGCCGAGTGGGCATCGCGATGCGCCGCTGGCGCACGGCTAATCGCCCTGCGCTTGCGAACCCTGCTCCTCGGCCTCGGCCAGTGAGCTGTAGTGCTCTGCCATGCGCAGGTAGTGGTTTCGAGTCTCGGCTGAGAGACCTATTGCCGCGAGGCGGCGACATCCCTCCGCCAGGTCGCGGTAGCGTTGTGCGCGACTCAATGCATCCAGCATGGTGCAACTCCTCTCCCCGGCGCCCAGGGGCGCTTGAGAAATGGGGGCTGGCGCACGCCAGCCCCCAGCGTGACCACGCGGGTTTATTCGATGATCTCGACGATGCGCCGGCTTCGAGGCTCAACGATCACCGGGCGATCGTTGACGATCGCGTATCGATAGCCCGGCCTCACGCGATATTCGCGGGGCACCGCATAAAGCGTTACGCCTCCGGGCAGCACTTCGCCGACGCGCACCTCGCCGCGATGCCAAAACGAGGGATGGTGCTCGCGTATCACGTATTCGCGAAATCGCGGCCGCTCCTCGACGCCCAGGATGCCGCCGACGGTGCCGGCGGCGGCGCCGACGGCCCCGCCGACAATCGCCCCGAGAGGTCCGGCAGCTCTATCGCCCGCCGCCGCACCCTCTTCCGCTCCGCGGATGGTTCCTTGTCCGTACGCGGCGAACGGTACGCTCATGAGAACTAAGGCGGCAACCGGAAGGAATTTGATCTTCATTGATCTCTCCTCCTGTTTGACCACCCACCCGTCCCATAGATAGGTCAGGAAATGTGACTGCCATGACACAAACTGCGGCAGGACGCCGCACCCCTAATTGGGCGAGAAATCCTATTTCCCCTCCCGTAGTAGTCCGGATGGAACGAAGAAGTCCGGGAATAGCCCGCGTTGCGCTTCGCTCAGTGCGGGCCGCTGCTGCGTACCGCCCTGGTTACTTGGCAAGCAGAAAATCGAGAGGGAAGGTCTTTGGCGGCGGCGGTTCGGTGGGCGGCGCGGGCGCCGCCGCGGTGCGGGGGCGTTCGCCAGCCGGCGGTGGCAGAGGGCCATAATTTTCTTCACCCAGCGAGGGGCGCGGCGCATAGGCCGGCGGTGGGGGAATGCCGGCGCTCGGCGGCGGGTCGAGCGGACCCTTGCGCCCGCATGCTGCGAGTCCGAGCGTTGCCATCATGGCGGCCACCAGGGCCAGCCGGCTCCATCGGTCGACGGATTGCTTCACTTGCACCCCACCCTATCCCCAAGACTGCGTGCGGAGTTTGGCATCAGGCCAGCCAACGGCCGGACCCGCTAGGCCAATCCGCCCCTACGGGGTTGCCCCGCTACCCAAGGTCCGCACCATACCAGATCGGCGGGCTGACGCGAGCCTTGCTTGCGTAAACGCACAAGTCTCTCTCTTTGCTCTTATTTTTGCTTCTCGCCCAGTCGTGACAACCATTTCCTTGCCTGAGTTCGGACATTTTTCGGAGCGGTCCCGCCGAAACTCGTGCGGCTCGCAACCGACCGTTCGACCGATAACACCCGGAACACATCCATGGTGATCCGCGGCTCGATTGCCTGCATGGCCGGAAGCGGCAGCCGATCAAGCATAACCCCCGCCTTCTCGGCCGCCGCCACGATCCGGCCGGTGACATGGTGCGCCTCGCGGAACGGCATTTTCAGGTTCTGCACCAGCCAGTCGGCGAGATCGGTCGCGGTCGCGTAACCGAGACCGGCGGCAGCGTGCATGCGGTCGGGGTCGGGCGTCATGTCGCGCACCATTCCGGTCATCGCGGCGAGGCAGAGCGAGAGCGCCGCCAGCGCATCCATCGCGCCTTCCTTGTCCTCCTGCATGTCCTTCTGATAGGCCAGCGGCAGGCCCTTCATCACCATCAGCAGGGCATTGAGCGCGCCTGTGATACGGCCGGTTTTCGCCCGGACCAGTTCGGCGGCATCGGGATTGCGTTTCTGCGGCATGATGGAGGAGCCGGTGGTGAATTTGTCAGACAGCCTGACAAAGCCAATGAGCGGCGACGTCCACATCACGATCTCTTCGGCAAATCGTGACAGATGAACGGCGGCAATCGCCGCCGCCGCGAGAGTCTCCAGAACGAAGTCTCGATCCGATACTGCGTCGAGCGAATTCGCGGCTGGACGGTCGAAGCCGAGCTTTTTCGCTGTCATTGCCCGGTCGAGCGGGAACGAGGTGCCGGCCAGCGCGGCGGCGCCGAGCGGGCACTCATTGAGGCGCTTGCGCGCATCGCTGAAGCGGCCCCTGTCCCGCGCGGCCATTTCCACATAGGCGAGAAGATGGTGGCCGAAGGTGACGGGCTGCGCGGTCTGGAGATGCGTAAAGCCCGGCATCACGGTTGCGGCATGCGCCAACGCCTGTTCGGCGAGGGCGCGCTGATAGGCCGCAAGGCTCGCGTCGATTTCGTCGATGGCGTCTCGGATCCACAGGCGGAAATCAGTCGCAACCTGATCGTTGCGGGAACGTGCCGTGTGCAGCCGGCCGGCTGCCGGACCGATCAGTTCGGCGAGACGCGCCTCGACATTCATATGAATGTCTTCAAGGTCGCGTTTGAACTCGAATTTTCCTGTCTCAATCTCTGACAGGATCGTGTCTAGACCGTGGGCGATCCGCTGCGCATCCTGCGGCGCGATGACGCCCTGTTCCCTGAGCATTTCGGCGTGCGCGCGGCTTGCCGCGATGTCCTGGCGAAACAGCTTGCGGTCCACATCGATGGAGGTGTTTATATCGGCCATGACGGCGTCGGGCTCGCCGCTAAAGCGGCCGCCCCACATCTTGTTGCTCATGACGGCACATCACGGTTTATAGAGAAACGGCATCATGACGGATCATCCCGAACACACGGCTCCCCCGGTTGCGGTTCAGCGCAGGGCGGGGGCGCGCAAAGGGCGGCTGGCGTTGGTTGGGGCGATTGTCGGATTCGGCGCCCTTGCGGCGGTATACGGCGTTGTGGGCGCGGCGCGCAACGTGGAAGAACCCGCGTGCCGGGCGGCGCTCGACCTGGCGCGGCGTATGGAACCGCTCACCAGGGGCGAGGTCGCAGCCGTCAAAGTCGCTGGCGAGGCCCGCAAGCTGCCGGAATTGGCGTTCCGCGACGCATCGGGCCAGGAAAAAACGCTCGCCGATTGGCGCGGCCGCACGGTTCTCCTTAATCTCTGGGCGACGTGGTGCGTCCCCTGCCGGAAGGAAATGCCAGCGCTCGACGCTCTGCAGGAGAAGCTCGGCGCGCCGGATTTCGAGGTGGTTGCCGTTAACATCGACACCCGCAATCTGGACAAGCCGAAAAGCTGGCTGGGGGAGGTCGGGGTCGACCATCTCGCCTATTATTCGGACCCGAATGCGAAAGTCTTCCAGGACCTTAAGGCAATCGGCAAGGCGATCGGCATGCCCACGACGCTGATTGTCGACCCGAATGGATGCGAGCTCGCCTCGCTTGCGGGGCCTGCCGAATGGGCAAGCGATGACGGCGTGAGGCTCGTGAGCGCGGCGCTGGGGCGCTAGGCGCGGACGTGCATCACCCGGCTTGGGTCTTGGGAATGGCGGCGAGCACCGCTGACATAAGCGGCCGAAGCATCGTGACGTCGTTGCTCGACGCATGAACGATGATGACCGCGAGGGCGAGACCAGCAAAGTTCTGCTGATATTCGAGGTTGCGGTCGACCGTGAGGAGAATATCGAACTGCGTTGCTGCAAGTTGCGGTAATTCGCCTTTCTTCAGGCCCGCCCAGCCAACCTCGGCTCTTAACTTCGTGAGCAGGAAGCTCCCTGCGAAGGGCGCGCGGCACGCACTCGTCAAGCAGCGCGCGCATCGGCGATCAGGTGGGCCTTCGCCTGTTCGAGTGCAGCGACGACGACTTTGCGAGAGACCGTAGGGAAGTCGTCCAGGAACTCGGTGAGCGAGTGGCCACCTTCGATGTAGTCGATGAGCGCCTGCACGGGAACCCGCGTCCCGACAAACACCGGGGTACCGCCAAGTATATCTGGGTCAGAGCGAACGACGGATGACTCTTTCTTCATGGAAGCTTCTTCATGGAAGCGCCTTTTGAAGCCACAAAGATATCTTACCGTGGTTGACATGCCGACCGCAAAACGCGACGCAATTCCTTGCGTCAATTTTTCCCGTTGCGGCGCAATGCGGGCAGAGGCCATGACGCTGCGCAAGCCAAATGCCGGAAGACCGGCATTGTGGCCCATCGCTTATTGCGACCAGGTTGTTCTGCGGTGAACGGGTGTAAGTCCCGGAATTGCTCCGCGGCGAGGCCAGAACGTATAGCCAGCCTAGGGTATAGCCGGCCTGGGGTGATGATAGAGCCATGCCCTTGAATGGGGGTCGCTAGCGTCAGATTTGAGGAACACGAGCTTCGTCCGAGACGAGGCGAAGCAAGGGAAAACCCGTGCAAGCACTCTTCATCGGTCAAACCTATATCGACGTGACCTTTCTGACTGATCGGCTGCCGACCGGCGACGAGAAACACGTCGCCTCGGCTTATGCAGTGTCGTTCGGCGGCAATGCAGTGACCGCGGCTTTCTGCTGCGCAAAACTTTCGATCATCCCGGACCTCATCGCCTCTCTCGCGGATGACTGGCTCGGTCGCATGTTTCTCGACATGGCGGCGAAATATGCCATCCGCGTTCATCCGCGAAAGGTCACGTCGTCGTCCTTGTCGTTCATCATGCCGAAAGACGGCAGGCGGGCGATCGTGCGCTGCCGCGATAGCAACTACCTTAATCCATTTCCTATCCTTGATCTCACCGGCTGCCGCTTGCTTCACGTCGACGGTCACCAGCCCGACGCGGCAATCTATTACGCCAAAAAGTGCCGGGAGGCGGGAATCCTGACCTCCCTCGACGGCGGCGGACTCCGGTCGAACACTCATGAGCTGCTGGCCTTCATCGACGTCGCCATTGTGGCCGAGCGGCTATGCGAGCAGATGCGGCTCACGCCTGCTGAGATGCTCGAGTACCTCAAAGCTCGCGGCTGCCGTATAGGCGGCGTCACATCCGGGGAGCGCGGCTTGCTCTGGTATGATGAGACGGGCGCCACTCGCTTCATGAGTGCGCTTCCGGTGCCGCAGCACCTGATCTTGGACACCAGCGGCGCCGGAGACGTTTTTCACGGCGCCTACGTTTACTCCTACTTGTCCAGCCCGGACAGAGCCTGGGACGAACACCTGCGGTTTGCCCGGGCGGCGGCCGCGCATAAGATCCAGTATCTCGGAAATGAGGCCGGCCTGCCCACGCTTGCCGAGGTCGAGGCGATACGGCGCAAATTTGGAGACCCGCCGTAGCGGTGCCTTCCAGGAGCGCGGCGGTCCCCCGTGTCCGGCGGTGGCTCCCGTCATATTGAGCCGCCGGGCTTGTCCCGGCCACCTCGGTTGCGCTTGCTCCTTGCCTCTAAAGCTCGGGATCGCCGGGACAAGCCCGGCGACGACAGCGAGATGTGGACTTCAAACGATTGAAATCTGCTGTCGCGGGAGCTTGGCGTGTGTGAACGGCGGGGATGGTGCTGCCAGGCGGCGCTGATTTTCGAAACTGGAGGACCGCAATACAAGGTAGTACCCTTGGCCAAGGCCGGCGGGAGAGTAACTTCGAGGGTCTTTTACGGCCCACGAGCGTGCCACGATGAAAAAGCTTGGAGCCTGCCTCAGGTGGACCCTCATTGCTGGCCCTGGAATGATTGCGCTTGTTGGGGCTTATTTCAGCGTGCAAGAACTTTCCGTATATCTTCGTCGGAACCCAAATACCGCAGCGGCCGATGCGGAGGCTTATTTTGTTCGTATCTGCGATTACGAACGCTTGAATCCGTCGGAATTTGTTGGTCCGACCCAGGACAATCCAGATGAGGACGAAAAGCTCAGGATATACCGATTAAGTTGGAAGCGCTCGATCGATGAGATTGTTGCAATGACGGTCTCCTACTTGCCATACGAGATCAACTACACGATCAGCCCAGGTATTACTGATCGAAAGCTCGACCGCTGTATAGCTCAAGCGGGCGAACAATCTCTGGCCGAGGAAGAGCGGCAGCGCCGAATAGGCAACTGCATGGGAGTCAAGCACAGGCCTTAGGCCGGATAGCGCGCGCTCTTGGAAGCCAGGGGAATCGGGTGAAGGAACGAATGCTGAATCCATACCGTATTTCTTCGCTGCTCAAGGCATTTCGGACTCGCATCGCGCGAAGTCCTGGGCAACGACACAATCG
>JAJPKK010000152.1 GCA_021323775.1 Hyphomicrobiales bacterium | reverse complement strand
TCTGCACCCACTCAAGATTCAAAAGAGTTTTCCACCGGGCCTGGCCCGACCTGCAGCGCATGAAACTTCTGCTACCCGTGGCGCGGTCCCACCGGGTAAGTTTCTTCGAGCGGCGATCCCCCCTTCACCCCTTCCGGCTGAAAAACGCCTCGAACGCCGCCTTCGCCTCGTCCGACCTGAGCCGTCTCCTGAAAATCTCCGACTCCTCGTCGATCCGCCGCACGATTTCAGCGGTGGAGCCGCGGATCAGGCGGCGCGAAGCGGCTACGGCTTCGGCGGGCAGCGCCGCGATCTGGCGGGCGGCCTTCAAGGCTTCGGGCTCGACTTCGCCGGCCGGGACAACCTCGTTGACGAGGCCAAGGACCTTGGCCTCGTCGGCTGAGAGCGCGCGGCCCATGACCAGAAGCTCGAACGCGCGCCGCATGCCCATGAGGCGCGGCATCAGCAGGCTCGAACCTGCTTCCGGCACGAGCCCGAGATTGACGAACGGCGTTGCGAAGCGCGCGTCGATCGCCGCCACCGCATAGTCGCAGTGCAGCAGCATGGTGGTGCCGATGCCGATCGCCACTCCCTCGACAGCGGCAACCAGCGGCTTGCCGGCATGGGCGATGCGATGCAGAAAGCGGATGGTCTGCGGCCGCAGCCCCTCGGTGTGCTGCGCAGCGTGCAGGAAATCGTTGAGATCGGCGCCCGCCGTGAAGGCCTCCGGGCCGCCGGTGATCACCACGCAGCGGACGCTCTTGCTGACCGCGGCGTTTTCCAGCGCTTCGGACAGCATCTCGTACATTGCGTCCGTCAGCGCGTTCCGCTTCTCCGGCCGGTTGAGCCGCAGAATCCGGATCGGCCCATCATCGGTCACGATCACATGGCCGGTCATGGCGCACCCAGCCCGGCCTCGGCCAAAAGGACCGCGTCGGCGCCTTCGGTGACGATACGCGCCAGCGCCTTCGCCTGGACGGCAAGATTTTCCGCGAAGAAGCGGGCGACCGCGATGCGGCCCGGCGCGTCGGCGCCGTCGCCTGCGGCGCTGCCTTGGCGCGCCGCTGCAAGCGCCTCATCCGCGAGCATTGAGCCGCCGGCCGCAGAGGCGAAGAGGCGCAGATAGGCGGTCGCGCCCGCGAGCGCCGCGTCGGGCCTGGCCGCGAGCGCCGCGAGGACCCACTCAGTCGCCTCCGCGAGGGCCTCGGTCGCCGCGCCGAGGCGCTCAGCGGTCGCCCCGAATGCGGGGTCATTGGCGGCCTTCACGGCGTCGACCGTGCGGCGCAATTCCGCGATATAGCCCCGCACCGTGGCGCCGCCGTTGAGCGGCACCTTGCGGGTGACAAGATCGATCGCCTGGATGCCGTTGGTGCCCTCGTAGATCTGGGCGATGCGGGCGTCGCGGTAATGCTGCGCCGCGCCGGTCTCCTCGATATAGCCAGCGCCGCCGTGAACCTGGATGCCGAGCGAGGCGACCTCAGTGCCGATGTCGGTGGAGAACGCCTTCGCGACCGGCGTGAGCAGCGCGGCGCGTTCCTGGGCAGCCTTGCGGCCCGCCGCATCGGGCGCGAGGCGGGAGCGATCAAGCGCCACCGCGGTCGCAAAGCAGATGGCGCGCGCCGCCCGGGTCAATGCGCGCATGGTGAGCAGCATGCGCCGCACGTCGACATGGGTGATGATGGGAACCTGTTGGAGCGCGGGCGTCTCGCCCGCTGGAGAGGACGGGCGGGACGCGCGCGCTCCCGGCGGGCCAGCGGGGTCGGGCCGCCCCTGGCGGCGTTCCCGCGCGTAGGCGGCAGCCTGCTGGGTCGCCCTCTCCGCGATGGCGACGCCCTGGAGGCCGACCGCCAGCCGGGCCTCGTTCATCATGGTGAACATCGCCGCCATGCCGCGGTTTTCCTCGCCGATCAGATAGCCGACGCAGCCGCCGCGATCGCCATAGACCATGTGGCAGGTCGGCGAGGCATGCAGCCCGAGCTTGTGCTCGATGCGGTTGGCGCGCAGGTCGTTGCGGGCGCCGAGCCCGCCGCCGGGGCCTGCCAGGAACTTCGGGATCAGAAACAGCGACAGGCCCTTGATGCCGTCCGGCGCGCCGGCGATGCGGGCGAGCACGAAATGGATGATGTTGTCGGTGAGGTCGTGCTCCCCGTAAGTGATGAAGATCTTGCCGCCGGTGATGCGATAGCTGCCGTCCCCGGCGCGCTCGGCGCGGGTGCGCAGCGCGCCGACGTCGGAGCCCGCCTGCGGCTCGGTCAGCTCCATCGTGCCCATCCATTCGCCGGAGACGAGCTTCGGCAGATAGGTCCGCTTCAGGTCCTCGGCGCCGAAGGACGCAAGCACGTTCGCCCCCGCCATGGTCAGCACCGGGCCGAGGCCGAACGCCATGGCGGCGGAATTCCACATCTCGATGCAGGCGGCATTGACGGCGTGCGGCAGGCCCTGGCCGCCCCACTCGACGGGCGCGGCGACGCCGTTCCAGCCGGCTGCAGCCCACGCCCGGTAGGCATCCTTCCAGCCGGGCGGCATCGTCACCTCGCCGTCTCGGAAGAGCGTGCCGGAGCGGTCGCCCGGAGCATTGAGGGGCGCCAGCACTTCCGAAGCGAACCGGCCGGCCTCGCCGAGCACAGCGGCAAGATCGTCGTCGGTCAGGTCCCCATAAAGCCCATCAACCCGCGCTTTGGCGAACCCCGCCGCGTGCTTGAGGGCGAAGAGAATATCCTCGACCGGGGCCCGGTAGGCCATGATTGGTGTTCTCCGGATGTGGCTCCGCGCGGCCGTCGGCTCCTGGCCGCAACCAGCTCGGTACAAAAAGCCTTGGCGCGGCTCTGCCGCGAAGGCTGCGCGCAATGTAGTCCTGGGAACGTAGAGGTCAAATCGCGAGCCCGGCGTCGGTATGGCGTGATCCTCATTAGCGCCGACTTAAATGCCTGGACCGAACGGCGTGCCTTCAGGCATATCCGCGGGCGCGCTCGCTGTCACCCGGGTCTTGCAGCAGGGGCAGACGGCGCGAGTAATGACCCGGGAAGCGCTGTAGGGGCGGCTAGCTCGATTTATGAACCGCTGACGTCGATCGGCTTGCGCCCGCACGGCCGTTGCAAGTTGCTAAGGGCCGGCTACGCCCTCAACGCCGGTTCGCTGCGATGCCGCAATCTTTCCGGAGTCGGAGGCAGACCGGGCTCGTCACGGACATCGCGAAAACGGCGCACGTGACCCGCTGCTGACTTCAGAGCCTGTCCGCCATTCGGCACGGCGTTGCGCGCGTTCATCGCGGGGTTCAAGATGGCGGCTGTGAACAAGGTCTGATCGACACGCACCTATCGTGGAATATCCTGTGATGTCTTATCGGCCCTAACGAAGGAGCCTGCCATGGCACTATCACGAGTCCAGGTGTCCATTCTCGGCCTCGGCGCTGCGGTTCTGCTGGCGACGCATAACGTCGACACCCGCGCCCAGTCGCAGATTGCAGCATCGAACGCTGAGCGCACGACGACGGGCAATCCGATCACCGGAGAAGGACTGCCGAACCCGGCGCCGGTGGTGACCCGAAACTGGGGTCAGCTGCCGGCGGGCCAAGTGGGGCACCACGGCCGGCATTGACGTCGATCCTATCGACGGCAACATCTGGGCCTACGAGCGCTGCGGCGCGGCAACTGCCGGCGGCGGCCCCGTCGACTGCGACAACACGCCCCTCGATCCCATTTTCAAGTTCGATCGCAAGACCGGCGCGGTGCTCGCGAACTTCGGCAAGGGCATCATGGTTACGCCGCACGGCATCGCCGTGGATAGGCAGGGCAACGTGTGGATCGCCGATTTCGCGGGCAACAAGGCAGGCACCAAGGGCCATCAGGTCCACAAGTTCAGCCCGAAGGGCGAGAAGCTGCTGAGCTTGGGCGTCGCGGGCAAGGCCAGCAACGCCGACGGTGAGTTCAACCAGCCAAACGACGTCGTCGTCGGCCCCGACGGCAGCATCTACGTGGCCGATGGACACGAGGCACAGGGCATGATCACCGCGAACGCCGTCGCTGAGGGCATCAAGCGCGGCGCCACGTCGCGCATTAGCAAGTTCTCGCCCGACGGGAAGTTCATCAAGTCGTGGGGCGGAATCGGCGTGCGTCACGGCGAGTTCCGCACGCCGCACGCGCTGGCGTTCGACGGGCGAGGCCGCCTGTGGGTAGCCGATCGCGGTAACCACCGCATCGAGATCTTCGATCAGAACGGAACGTACCTTGAGTCGCGCTATATGTTCGGCCGTCCCAGCGGCCTCTTCATCAGGGGCGACACGGTCTATGTGATCGACTCCGAGTCGAGCCCATATAGCCACCCGAACTGGCGTGACGGCGTCCGGATCGGCCCGGTCGACGAGGATCGTGTCACCGGGTTTATCCCGCCGTTCGAACGCGCCGACCGTGTGTACCAGGGTACAGCGGGCGAGGGCGTGGCCGTCGACGCCGACGGCAACGTCTACGCCGCCGAAGGGCCGAACTCGATCGCCCAAGCGGGCGGCGCGTTCACGAAGTACTCCGTCGGGCGCTAGCAGAATCCCCGTGTAGATGCACCACCTCGTCGCTCGCTTCAGGATGTTTTCCTGGTATCGCATTAATCCGCCTGGTCCGTCGTGCTTTCTCCAACTCTGCGGACCAGCCCGGATTTTGTTGAACATCCCCTTGGCGTCCCTGCGGCGATCCGGCGAAAACCAGGGACCAGCATAAGGCTGCGCGGCGTGGAAAGCCGAAAGCCGCGATGGCCTGAATTCAGTCCATCTGAGCCTCGGTCAATCCCAGCCCGTGCGTCGACGCATGGATTGTGCATTCGAGCCCATCCGGGTGGTACTCCAGTTCCACCTCGCCTTTGAATTCTGCGGCCAGGTTCCTTTTGATCAATCGGGTGCCGAACCCGATGCGGCCGGGAGGCGAAACGGGAGGCCCATTCCTCTCGCGCCATCGCAGGCGAAACTCCCCGCCTTGTGGACGGGATGCCAAAGTCCAGGCGATTTCGATATATCCCTCGTCGTTCGACAACGCGCCATATTTGGCTGCGTTGGTCCCGAGTTCATGCAAGGCCAGTCCAAAAGCCAGCGCCGGCTTCGCACCAAGGCTGACGTCCGGTCCTTTCGCCCGAATCCTGTACCGTCCGCGGTTCGCATAGGGCGCAAGAATGCTGTCGATGATCGCCCTCAAACTGACCCTGGCCCAGCTCGACTTGAACAATATATCGTGCGCGCGGGCGAGAGCTTCGAGACGAGAATTGAACGCGGCGCGCGCGTCCTCCATCGCCACGTCGGACGCCAGCGTCGCGTTCGCGATTGCCTGCACCACGGCAAGCGTATTCTTGAGCCGATGACGCAGCTCGTCGGCGTCAGCGCGGGCTGCCTGCGTTTTCGCGCGCTCTTCGGTAACGTCGCTCAGATATCGCCGTTCGGTCGCTTCAGTTTCTCTCAAACTCTTTTCTGCATCGATCCCGGCTTGTTTCAGCAAGGAGCGCAAACGGTCGACCTCCTTGATGAGATCGGCTTCGCGATGCGGGCGATGTTGTTGCTCGTTACCCATTGCTAACGGGGCGGCTCCATGATTTCCCCGACCAGCCCCTGCGGCGATGCGCGTCCTTTCAAAAACACGTTGCGGGCGTAGTCGCGCTCGGTGACGATGCCGACCGTCTTGCTGTCGTCGAGCGCCACCAATGCGCCGAGGGCCTTTCGGCCATCATCTTGATCGCGTCGTAGACCCGTCTCGCCGGGCTGGAGGGACCAACCTGACGACCCTTCTGGTCGAGGACGTGACGAACTGCGGTCATGACCGCGCCAAGGGCGATGAAAGTCCCTGTCGGCTTCGATAGCGGCTTTCGTCAGGGTCGCCTGATCTTCGGGCCTTCTAGCCGGCAAACGACCATCGCCCTTTTGGGTTCCCTGCAGGTCGGGTCGATGAACGGCGCGGCGGTCCGCGCTGTCCCTGGACCGCGCTATCCCCCGCCTTCGGAGCGCTGGAGATCTGCAATCAGCTCAAGATCGGCGTCCCGATATCTGCGGGCATAGCCTCCCGCTCGGAAACCTTCCACTTGCGACCTGAGCAAGATAATCGACCTTGATCGTCCTGCGCGCCACGGCCCTCGCTTTCTTCGCGGAATTCATCGGCGTTGGCATTGAAGGTGCGCAACTAAGGGCAGTCGGACATACGGAAAAGCCCTTACGGAAGACCTCTTAAGAAGAATATCTCAATTTTCTCAGAATCCGCAGTGGGTTAACCCTTCTCGATCGAGAGCACGGAGCCCAACCATGTTAATGCAGACCCAACTTCGCGCCATTTCCGTCAATCAGCCCCGCGCGAACACGATCCCTCGTCTGGCCCCGGTCCCTGGTGGTTTTGCGGCCATGGAGGCGATGGGAGGCCAGATGAAGTTCGGCTCCAACGAGCCGCGGCAGGCGATCGCCGGACGAAACTGGGGTCGACACGGCTGTTTCGACAGGCTCACGCGATAACCACTGCGCGCCGGATATCTCACAGCCGGCGCGGATTATGTCAGGCGAGCCCCACAGAGAACCGCAAATGAACGTGTCACTGCTGCAATGGGTCCTCCAGAGCCTGGGTCGTTGCAAAATCCGCCGTGTTGTCCGTGGCCGCGGGATCGGGACCGCGTCCCTCCGCAAAGGCACGATCTTCCACGCGCCGGCCATGCAGCAGCCCCGGCAAGCCCTGGTTCCCTTCGATGCAGCGCGGCTCAGTATAAAATCTGTTCTCCTCATCGCTCTGCTTCGTGAATTCCTCTTTGATAGTCCACGGCTGCGTCCACACGCTCGGATCTTCGATCGTGGCCTCGTACGCGATGGTTCTCGGACCGGTGCGGGTCCAGCGCTCAACGAGATGCAGGTTCTCGCGGGACCCAAAGACATCGGTTTTCGAACTGAAGTTGGTCACGTCGATCACAAGCGTGTCGCCCTCCCAATGGCCGCGCGAGTCGCCGAACCACTGGCGGATGCTGGCTGGCAAGTGGGGGCTTCCATCCATGACGATATTGCGCTGCCACCCTTGTCCCTGACCCACGTCGTAGAACATCGAGATGCCGCCAGGCGTCTGTACGATCCGGCGGAAACTGCCGGTGTTGCCGCCAAACACAAGCGGCCCGCCGGTCAGGCAGCGCTCCGCCAACGAACTGTCCTCCGGACCGTCGTTGCGATTCATACGTCCGGTATTGTAGCGAGGAGGAACTTCCGCGCGTCGCGGCGATGTCGCCGGATCGTATTTCCAGCCTGCGCAGCCCGCCAGCCCTCTTTTGCACGTATCGGTTGATTGCACCAGGGCGAGGCGAAATTCGCGATCGGTCGCCGCCGCCTTCTGAGCCTGCGGGGTCAGAGGAGGAAGTCGGCCATTCGGCGGATCGACGATTCGCGAGGTGCGAGCCCCCGTGCGCTTCATGCTAAAGAACACCGCGCCATTATAGCCGTTATTGACGTCGCGCTCGGTCGCGCGTCGGTTGACTATCCCCAATCGCGCTTGGTCCAACTCAGCGCGTTGCGCCTCGGTGAAAAATTCCTGGTTCGCGTACTTGGCGGGGCGCTGCAGGGGCGTATCAAATTCGTTGGTCCAAATTCCCTGTAGATCGGGGTCGCCCCAAGCCGTCTTCAACGGAAGGGTTTCCGGCGCCGCGCCGGAAACAGCCGGAGCCTGAGCAGAGGTTCGGGTGACGGACGCCGAAATGGCGGCGCCGGCTGCGGCGGCAATGGCAGCAGTTGCGATCAAGCCTGAGAAGCGGTTATCCATGATCATCTCCTTTTGCCCTGCGACGTGTTGCGGTGACGAGCGCCAAGCGGGTACTTGTCAAACGGTTCGCCGCCCACGGGCCGGCTTGCGACGATCGGGTTGTCGTTGCCGACGCCGCAATAAACGTTCCCGGCCTTCTGAGGAACTGAGACTTCGGCACATCTCTCCGCGCAGCCCAGACCGGCTTCGATATGGTTGAATCGAAAACTTCGCCGTGCGGCTCTTTACCTCTCCCCGGCGGGGAGAGGTAAAGAACCTCTCACTCAACTTTATCGTAAAATGTTCTAACTGGCGACGCTATCAGTTCATCCGGGCGTTCGAAAAGGAGCAGGATGGCCGGATTTCACCCGTTGCTGAAGTCGCAGATCAATCTGACTTGATGCGAGCGCCGCGAATGGGGCGGCAGGTCGAGCGGCGCCGATTGGATGCCCAAGGTCGAGGCATTAAGCCCGTCAGGTAAGGGGAACGAAATCGTATTCGCCGATGCCCTGGAGGACGAGAAAGACCGCCGAAGTGTCGCCCGCATTGGTAACGAGGTGCGGCCGTCTGGGTGGGACCGCAAAAGTCTGGCCCGGCGTCAGTCGCACCTCTTCTCCCGGGTTCTGCAGAAAGATACGGATCGATCCGGCCACCACATAAAAAGTGTCGTGGACGTTATTGTGATAGTGCCACGGCACCTTCTGGGTAGGACCGATCTGCAACTCCGCAATGCGAAAACCGGGGCGCATGGCGTGATACGCACGGCGCTCGACCTCGTAGAACCCGCTCGCATCCTTTATTTCCTGCATGTCGAGCCTCTGTGGTCTGACGCAATCACTTTTGCGGCTGATTGAAATATCGAAGATCCGGCGGTCGCTGGCCCTTCTTGGTCGGCATGAGCATTCCGTCGGCGCTGAGAAAGTATGGCTCTCCCTGGATGCGGACATGGTAGTTGTTTTCCATGCAGTTGTCCTCGATCCACCATGGATGCGGGTTGGGGCTCCGGCGATAGCGCTTGGTCACAATCCAAGGGCGCGTCAGGGCGTGGTCGAAAACGGTAACCTCGTTAGTTATGACGTCCGGATTGTTTCTGTCGAAAGTATAGCGCTCCTTCACGATGGTCTGATTGTCTGCGTGCAAAGGCAGTCCGCTGGCATCGAAGGCGCGCGGACCTTTCAGGTTGCGCGTCTCCACTTCCAGTACGTCGTAGTGGCCATCTCCCGTTGTATCGATCCAACGGCCGATGGAGATCCCAAGGAAGGAGGGATCCACATCGGTCGGAAAGTCGCGCCCGTCGGTAAATATGCGGCGGCTGTCGAGCACGTGGAAGACCAGGATGTGGAACGTCTCCGGCGTTATGACGAACTCCATCTCGCCGTAGCCGTTGGTCACGCGCGGCATCCCAGGCGACAGGCACCAGGTGGTCGGGTCAGTCCCTTGGCCGCCTTCCGCCATGTCCCTCAAATTTGCCTCGAAGATGGCTTGATACTCAGGAGTGAGGGGCGCTTCCTGTCCGAGGCCCCTCGGCTTGTCAGGCACGTATTTCACTGAGCCGCCGATCGCCGTCCACTGACCCCTTAAGTCGGGATATTTCGTTTCATCATGCGCAGCGGCGCTCGCAATTTCCATGAGGAGCGCTGCTAAGAACGCTACGAAACCGATCGAGCTGCAACAACGCATGGCGGCCCTCCCTTTGATGTCGGCTGAATGCGCGCGAATGAACCCATGCAGGCCCTGTTTCAGGTCGGCGATTGCCGCCTCGCCGCTTGAGGAGCCCTGGCTCACACCAGTCGCTTGAGATCCGTCGTCCATGAATTTGCCTAGGAGGAAACTGACCCGGCAGGACCGCGCCACCGGGTAGCAGAAGTTTCATGCGCTGCAGGTCGGGCCAGGCCCGGTGGAAAACTCTTTTGTATCTTGAGTGGGCGCAGAAGCCTTAAGGGCGCGCGGCCTTGGCGACGGCCTTGATCGCTTGGATGCAGTCTTGCGGGCGGCGGCAGCCGGTCAAGGGCGATTGGCGCGCGTTTGATCGCGCGCCAATCGCCGCTTAAGCGGTCGAGACCCTTG
>JAJPKK010000297.1 GCA_021323775.1 Hyphomicrobiales bacterium | reverse complement strand
TTGTGCCGACACCAGTCGCTGATCGCGGCCAACGCGCGGGCGAGCCGGCTCTTGGCGGTCCGCTGGCGCACCACGTTCTTGCCCTTCTTCGATTTCATCCAAGTGTGGGTGAAGCCGAGAAAGTCGAACGGCGGTTCCTTGCAGTCCGCGTGCGCGCCACCTTGGCGCTCGGGGCGGAAGTCGATGAAGCGCGTCTTGTCGGGATGGAGCGAAAGCCCCTACCGGCCGAGCCGCTTCCCCAGCACATCCAGCACCCGCTTGGCGTCGTGGTGGTTCTTGAACGTCATCACGAAGTCGTCGGCAAACCGAACCAGGCTGCAAGGCCCCCCCATGCGGGGTCTCACTTCGTGCTCGAACCATTGATCCAGCACATGGCGCAGGAAAATGTTCGCGAGTCCAGCATGCTCAAAACCGGCTCAAATCGCCTCGATCGCCCGCAGTTGTCTGCGAAAACCGTCAGGGGTATGAGAAATCCGGGTTAGGATGATCGGTTTTACCGAATCGCTCTGCTGGTTCGACATCCGATGTTACCGCCGGGGAGCCTCACTGCATCCAGGGATCGGACGCTGCCTCGCCCAGGCTTTGCACAAAACCCCAGCAGTTCTTGCAGGTCACATCTGACGTGGCGACGCTGGCTGGCGGCAGCCGGCCCGCACTCGGCTGTTGCGCGGGCGGAGGCGCCGTTGCGATCTCACGACGGGTTGGACGAGGAATCGGCGCGGGAACAGGCGCGTTCGCCGCCACGATCCGTTCGTCTCGCCTTGCCGGCGCGACAAGGCTCCTCAGCTCAGCGAGCACGCCGTTCACGACGCGGGGATCGACATCCATCAGGAGATGCATGCTCTCGATGTAATTGGTCTGATCGAAGCCGTCGTTGACTCCGGCATTGGAGAGCAGATCAGAGCCGTACCACAGCACCGAGCGCTTGGTGTTCTCCTTGTTGATCGGGTGGTTGCGGCCGAGCGAGGATTCGGAGATCGCGAGCAGAAGGTCGACCGGGAGATGGCGTTGCAGGTAGGTCGCCGTGGTGTTGCCGAGCGAATAGCCGACGAGCGCGATCTTGTAACCCTCGTTGCGCTTGCGAAGGATGCTCGTCCAGGCGGGCGTCAGATCGGTGTAGCTGAAGACCTCGGTCGCAAAGCCAAGCTTGCGCGCCTCTCGCTCCAAGAGTGGAATTCCCCAGGAAAACAGGTAGCCGCCCTGGCCCAGGAAGAAAGCCGCGTAAGCCTTCTCGGTACCCGCCGCAGGGACCGCCGGGGCCTTTACGGGTAAGACCGCAGCGCCGCCGGCAGCCAGCATTCCGAGAATCGCCTGACGGCGACCGATGAGCGAGCGGAACCGCGACGCCATTACGCAACCTGCACTGTACTCTATCGTACATAACAGCGCAGATCCGGCACAAGTGTGGCCAACCTGGCGGATGCTGGACAAATTGCGGGCAGGGCCAGTGAGCCACCCGCGCCATTTTCAGCAATGACATAGCGTTACATCCGGGCCCGGATTTGCTTTCGCATGGATCGCGGGCGTTGCCAGAACCAGGCCCGGCTAACCAATAATGGTTTCTTTCCGCCTCATCACGCAATGCTGGCAAAAATGCCAGAATTTGGATGCCGTGCTCGCTCCCTCCGATCACCCCGTTCAAGGGCCTCACTTAAGCCTCAGGGCCCCGCCAGCTCTCGGCGGAGTCTTTCGCACATTGATTTGGCCGAACGCGAAACCAGTCATCCTGCGAAATGATGCTGCTAGGCTTGGCGTTCGCTCCTTCTATTTTCGCGGGCAGGGAAACGCCTCGTGGAATGCATCCATCAGCGGAGCGGCGGCTACAACGCCCCGCAGGCGCGGGCTGCCCCTCAACGTAAGGCAGGGCGAGCGCCTGATCGTTTCCCGTGACGACGGGCGGAATGCAGGCCGGTGGCAGTTGAGGGGCGCAAGGCGCTATCCATTGATTGCCGTCATCTCCGCCCCGTAGCCCGGCCCTTCGCTGGCGACCGCGCGGCGCCGCCGAATCAGGGCGAAGCCGGATCTTTTCTTGCAAAGCGCGGATCACATCATAGTTCTGTCAGACTCTCATGACAGAGTTCAGGGATGGGCTGACTGTATTGCCCTGAGTGCCCCCATGAAACCAGCATTCCTCGTCGCTGCCCTCGTGGCAGCCATCGGCGCTGCGACAACGCGCACGCCTGAAAGCCCCTGGCCCGAGATCAAGGTCGTCGCATCCGAGGTGACTCGCAGCCTCATCAGCGGAATCATCCTTGGAGCGAACGTCGGGCCCTACCTTTCCGGTCTGGTCCCGGCCCACATCGAATCAAGGATGACGGCCAGCGGCTACGCGCCGGCGCAAGCCGCCGACCCATATTCAGTCGCCGACGAATGATGCGGCCACCCGCGGCCCGCGGGTTGGCGTTCAGAGCGCCCCTCATCGGGCGCTGACTGAGGCCGTGGTGCACCCTGCTTGCGGGGAAGGCCAGGAAGGGGGCCCATGTCCCCGGGCCCTGACTTGCTGCGAGCGCCCCTTTTTCTTTCCAACCCCCTCCGGCAGGCGGGGAGGGAAAGACGGCAGCCATGCTGCGCTAATCGAACCCCTCATTCTCGGCGAGGCCAAAGTCAGCGCCTAGGGGCGCCCGCATCCGCGCGAGGTCAAAGGCCGGCCCTCCCGCAAACTGAGGGAAGCTGCGAGGAGGGGGAGCCGGACGCACGGCATGGTTGCTTGACTTGCCGCGAAGCCAAGGGCCAAATCATTAGCAATGAATCGCCACCTTGCTTACCTCATAGTCATTAGCCTCGCCGGCTGGCTGGCGGGAATGGCGATACACAATCACCGCGCGCAACCAGCTTCCCCTGTTGCGGTAGCATCGCAAAAAATCGGCTGAAGCCTCGCGTTGATTGGGCGCCTCTCGGCCGCTTGCAGCATCGATCTCGTGACCTGAACGCGCGGCCTGCCGCCCCGGGCGCCGGCTCTAAGATCTTTTTGAAGGCCCGCCACGACGCCGCAGATGTGCCGCAGGGCTCCACGGGCGATTGTTTACCTGTCCGGCGGAAAAGGCGGCGCCAGATGGTTGGCTGCGCGGGGTTGGGGAGGGTCGGGGAGCTTTGCCATCTGGTCGCCGCAGTCCGATGGGGTCCCTTGCTTGGACCTCTGCGTCATAAACCCGACGGAGCGAGGCGGGTTCCCTATTGCGATAAAGAAATTTCTTCCAGGTACTTCCAGGCTCAAGGCGGCGGAGCGCCCATCGAGGTTGTCGAGCCATAGCGAACGAAAAAGGGGGCAGGAATTCCGCCGCCGGCGGCGTCTGCCCCCTCGCAACGCAACGGATCGCGTCTGCGCGGTCACATCCCTTCGCGGCAGCTCGGCATCTTGCCCTGACTGAAGCACCATTGCGCAGGCAGAAGGCCAACCGTCCCGGCCGATGGGTTGGTCCACGGCCAGCTGTCGCCGCTGCCGAACGCCTGGGGTTTCTTGGCCAGGTAGAGGGAGTTCGGGATGGGGAAGCCGCTGGGAGTGTTGTGCCAGCGTTGCGAGTTTGTGAGGAAATCCCAGTTGCCATCCCGCTGCATCGTGGTCAGCGCGTCCTGGTCCGGGTAGGCGTTCCAGTTGGTCGGGTCGTAGCCCATGATCCAGATGTCGCCAACGCCGTCGCCGTAGGAACTGGACTGCCCCGTGCAGTGGTTGCCTGCCGCATCGCACGTCATCGCGTCGTCGGTATAGAGCCAACCCGATGTCTTGCCGGAAGCTCCCAGGAGGTTTCCAACGTAGGAGGCGGACCTGGTCGGCCCCATCGCGCCGGCAGCCCGCAGGTTCTGGTTGAACGTCGCAGGCGGGAAGCTATGACGAATGCCGGGCAGGTAGTTGCGGAAGAAGACCAGGTAATTCGACGTCCCGTGGGTGTTGTCGCTGTCGCCGTTTACCGCCCAGTTGCCCTCCATCAGGACATGATGGCTGCCGGCCATGTGCGAGCAGTTAAGGCTGACTTCTTCCCACTCCGGCGCATAGCTGATCCACGAATCGTCGAAATATGAGTAGCCGATTACGGACCCGGCGCCCGACGACCGGCAGGCTATGTTCTTGTTCGTGTCGTTGGTGACGACGTTCTCGATCAACGCCTCGGCTGTGCCGCTGGCGAGGCTGATCGCGTAGCCGGCCCCCCCAGGGGTCGGCCAGGACCCGATATGAATCCAGCTATCGCGGACCTCGCACTTGAAGCACCCCTCGAGCGCAATGCCCTCGTTCAGCCAATACAGGACCTCGACGCCCTTGGCCCAGCAGAAGGCGCAGTTCTCGAACCTTAGCGAGCCGTCGCCGCCGCGCTGCATCGTCAGGTTCTCGATGCCTACGTTCAGGATGTGGGGCGCGCCGTTCCCGCCGTTCCCCGTCGACGTGTACTGCGTGACCTGGGCGGTGTGGCTGACGCGGTAGCTGATCGACAGCGGGGTCGTGAACGTCACGACGTTGCCGGAGATCGAGGCGACCTGCTTCAACTCATTCACAACGCGGCCGCACCGCGAGAACCAGCACATCGCGGCCGGCGTGTCCCCGGGCTTGACGTCATAGGGGCCGACCGGTGGCGTCATGCTGCAGTGCGCGGCGTCATCGATCCACTGCTGCTCCGCGCAGTGCATCATCCAGGCGACATGGTCCCCCTTCCAGACGAAGGGCGGGCAGGGCGTCGGGTTGAGGTTATCGGAACAGCCGTAGTTCGTGGGCGTGGGCTGCCACGAGGCTCCCGACAGCTCGTCCAGCAGAACGATCTGACCGGCCGAGAGGCCGACCACCGAGGCCAGGGTCACCGACATATCGCCCTTGTTCGCGTCGGCCGTCAGCGCGGCTGCGGTGCTCTCGTCCGGTCCAGGCCAGCGCGTGTAGCCGGCAACGAAGATCGGCGACGCGTCGTAGGTGTAGGTTGAAGGATCCACCGGCTCATGGATTCCGGCGGTGCCCGGAACGATCTTGCTCGTCCTCGGCCTCGCCCCATTGTTCTTTCGCACGATCGTGCACCCGGCGCCGCCGCCGCGCACGGTGATGGGCTTGTCTATGAGCACGTAGTTGTTGGCGACGAACGTGCCGCAGGCGAGCTGAAGCACCTGGCCGGGCTGGCATGCCTCGATCGCGTTTTGGATGCGGGTCGAGTCGTTGTGGGCGCCGTCGCCCGCCGGCAGCGTGGCGCATACGCTGGTCCGGTGCGGGATGCCGCCGAGGGATGTCAGGCCCGGATTCCAGGCATAGGTCCTGTCAGAAGGGATGATCTGGGAGAACGCTTGGTGGGGAAACACAAGGAGAACTGTCACAGCAAGCAATGCCTTCATGGTGGGGTGGCCTCCTCAAAGAAGGCACCCCTGATATCAGCTTGACCGGCGATTTCGGTACGGTATGCGCCTTATGGTAGCAATAATTTCCTAAGATGGGGAAAGAATCGCAAGAAAGACCGGGCCCTCGTGTTGGGTCAGCAGCCGCTGATCGAAGCGCTACGATTCCAAACGCGAGCGGCGGACCGCATCTGGAACGCCTAGGCTAGTTTCTGTCGCGAAAGGCAAAATAGTACGGTGAAATCGGCATTTCCAGCGTTTTTCCACGACAAGTTTTGCTTGCCATTGTGAGGCGCGATGTCTCTCA
>JAJPKK010000306.1 GCA_021323775.1 Hyphomicrobiales bacterium | reverse complement strand
GAAGGACCAGATCCATGGCCGATTCCGACCCTGCCGTGATTCCATCCCGAATGATGCCGCCGGAGCTGATGGCGTTCGCGGCCCGCCTGCGGGCGAGCGGCAACAGCGCCGTCATGCGCGGCCACCCCGCGCTGCAGCGCGACCTCAAGCTCGCCGCCGCGCTCGTCAACCGCCTCGCCAACCTCCTGGTCGAGATCCGCCATGCGGCGGAGGCGACGGAGGACGAATCCACCGAGCGCCACCTGCGCGAACTTTTGGGAGGGGACTGAGCATGCCCGGCCATATCCATCCCGACGACCTTCCGGCGAGCGCCACGCCGCTGATCATCGCGCAGAGCACGACACATGTCGTGGTCGCGGTTGAGATCGCGAAAGCAGCGCTGGTCAGCCATCGCCGGGCGCTTGCCCAGCTCATCGCCGCCGCGGACGAAAGCCGCGCCATGCCGGCCGCCGCGGGGCAAAGCGGCGCAACGCCGGCCGGCATGGCGCAAGTCGCGATCGATCTTTCCGGCGATGAAGCCATGGCGCTCGATGCCACCGAGCTGCTGCGCGGCCTATGGGGCGCGACATTCGGCAAATCCAACCGCCGGGAGGGCTGACGCATGCCATCGCCATCGACCATCGCCATCTCGGCGCGCAATGCCCGCGCCGTTTCCGACCGGCTGCTCGGACTGTCGACGCTGTCGATCTTCACCATCTCGCAGCGCGCCGACTTCAGGCTTGCCGCCAAGCTCCTGCGCACGCTGCTGCGCGAATACACCGACCGCGAGGTGATCGAGATCGAGATGGGGAGCGAGCACTGATGCGAATTCCGGCCGCGAGGCCGGATAGGGGGCCGCCTTCATGAGACGCCCCCGGGCCGCCGCGCCGGCCACCACACCCCCGGCGGCGCGGCGGCTTCCCGTAGGGCGCAATAAGCCAAGCGCATTGCGCCGCAAACAAGCGGGCCGCCGCGGCGTCTTCCCCGCCGCGACGGCCCTGATCACGACAATCTCAACCACGGAGCAAAGATCGCCATGACCAACGGCACCCATACCACACGGCTGACGCTGCGCGACGTGCAGGCGCTGGCCGAGCGCCTGCACAGCCGGGCGGTGAGCAAATTTCTCACCGGCCAGGAGCAGGCGAGCGACGGCCTGCTGGCGGCCCTGTTGATCCGCCAGCTGATCGTGGAGGTGCGCGAGCTGCGCGCCGCGGCGGCGATGATCGCCGCCACCTGCCCGCACGAGCCGACGGTGGAGGCGCTGCGCGCAGCGCTCGCCATCGACCGCACCGACGAGCGCACTGCAATCACCATCGTTTTCGAGTGAGGAGAACGTTCGCCGGCCCCGGCGGCCGCCGTGCCGGCGACGGCCGCCGGCTCGGCGGCGATGCAAAGAAGGCTGCCGCGGCGGCGCTTTTGACAGGGCCGGGGCGCAACTGGCGCCTCGCCGCCCTTCCCCCGCAAGCGGGGGAGGGTAAGGTGGGCGTATTCGTCTGAAGGGGATGTCATGGCTGCATCGGCGGGCGGGCAGGATCACTATGCGGCGCTCGGCGTCGCGCGCACGGCGGACGCCGTCGTCATCGCGGCGGCCTATCGCGCGCTCGCCAAGAAATTCCATCCCGACATGTCCTCGTTGCCGAAGCACATTGCGGCAGAGCGTTTTCGCAGAATCGCCGAGGCTTACGAGGTCCTGTCCGATCCTCAGCGGCGCGCCGCATATGACGCGCAGCTCGCCGCCGCCGCCGCTCAGACGCGGGCCCAAGAAGCGCCGCCAGGCCCCGCCTGGGAGGCGCCGCCGCGGCCGGGCGAAGGCCCGCCGCGGGCGGCAAAGGCCGGTCCTGAGCTATGGCCGGACGAAGCGCCTGCACCGAAAGCTTCGCGGCAAGGGGCAAGCGGCGCCGGCGGCTGGCTGGCCTATGCTGCAGTGCTCGCGCTGGGCCTCTTTGCTGCCGGCTCATGGCCGCCGCTGCGCACGGCGGTCACGGTCGTGCTCATCGTCGCCGCAATCATCTGCCTGGTTTGGGCCGGCCCTCACGATGAACCAAAGTCTGAGCCGCTGTTCACGCCGCAACCTCGGCCGCAGCGAAGCCGCGGAGCGGCGATGGCAAGGGGCGCGTTCGCGGCGGTCGCATTGGCGGTGTACTGGACTTTCGCCGGCCTCCTGGTGCTGTCCGCGGCCATCGCGGTTGTCATCGCGGTCGCCGGGTATTAGCGGCCTGGCGGAGCGCGGCCTCGCCGCCGACTCAGCCGGCGCCGCCAAGCCGCGCCGGCCGGCGAAGCCGAAGTAGGCGACCGTAGGCGACCGCTTGCTTTCTTGCCTTTTATATCAATAGTGATATAGCCTGCCCATGATACTCAAGCGGGTGACGTTTCACGGCGACTCGCTCGATTGCTTGCGCGAATTCCCGGTAGATGCGCGCCGGGAAGCCGGCCACGAGCTCTATCAAGTCCAGAAAGGTCTTGATCCGAGCGACTGGAAGCCAATGGCAGCGATCGGTGCGGGCGTTCGCGAGATTCGTATCCGCGATGCCGCCGGAGCGTTCCGCGTGATCTACATCGCGACCCTCGCCGACGCCATCCACGTGCTTCATGCGTTTCAGAAGAAGACGCAGAAGACCGCCCGGCGCGACCTGGAGATTGCGAGAGAGCGGCTCCGGGAATTGAAGCGAGGCTCGTAAATGACGAAACGGCAGACCTTCGCCAATGTGTGGGACGCCCTTGAGGATACGCCCGAGGATGCCGCGGCGATGGCGATGCGATCGGATGTCATGACCGCGATCACGGCCACAGTGCGCAGCTGGAGCGCAACCCAGGCCGAGGCCGCGCACCGGCTCGGCATCACTCAGCCCCGCCTGAACGACCTCCTGCAGGGCAAGATCAACAAGTTTTCGCTCGACGCGCTGCTGATCTTGGCGAGGCGCGCAGGCCTCAAGGTCAAGATCAACGTGCGCTCGGTCGCCTAGCATTGACGGAAAACAGCGATGCGCGTGAAGAACCCTCCCCATCCGGGCGAGCTCGTCAAGGCAAACCTTGATGAGATCGGACTGAGCGTCGTCAAAGCCGCGAAGACACTCGGGATCACGCGCCAGCAGCTCTACAATGTCATCGGCGGCAAGAGCGTCGTGACGCCTGAGATGGCCGCGCGTTTTGAGAAGGCGTTCGGCGGCAGCGCCGATATGTGGCTGCGCATGCAGGCTGCCTACGACCTTGCCCGCGTGAGGCAGCATGAGAAAGAAATCGTCATGAATCGTCTCGCTGCGAAAAAGAAGGCGGCCTCGTTTCCGCCGGCGAATGGTGGAAACATCTGCGGTGGACGAAGCCGGCGTTCTGGCGCCGCCATCGGCAGGCGGAGCGTCGCGCGGCACGGCTTGAAGCGGAATGCGAAGCCAATCTGGATTCGGAGATGCGCGAGGAAACCGACGCGCTGGTCAAACACTTTTATCGGGAATAGCGATCAGGCGTCACCGCGGCGAGGCAATTCCTCCTCCTGACTCCTGACATCCCGATACCCGAAACCTGATACAGCCGCGCCGCCCCCGCCACCCCCGGGCGGTGCGGCCATTGTATGTCGCTTTTCTGCAACAATGGCTAAAAAACGGCCAAGTCGGTCTTGCGACTCTAGGATGAAAGTGATCTTTTCCGCCCTCCGGCGCTGCCAGGAAAAATGGCGGGGCTTCAAATAAGGGGAAAACCGAATGATACAGAAAATGCTTCTCGGTGCCGCGGCCGTAACGTTGCTTGCCGGCTCAGCCGGTGCCGCCGATCTTGCCGTCAAGGCAATGCCGCAGCAAGCCGCGCCATTTATCGCATCGCCCTGGGATGGCCTCTATATCGGCGGCAATGTCGGCTTCGGATCGACCGATTTCAGTGCCGCCGCGAGCATTTTCGGCCTCTCTGGCACAGACAGCGTGACCGGCAGCGGCGTCGTCGGCGGCGTCCAGGCTGGCTACAACAAGACGTTCGGATCATTCCTGCTCGGCCTTGAGACCGATTTCGACGCAACTTCGATCTCGAATACGACCGGTGGGGTCGAGACCAAGCTGCCCTGGTTCGGCACCACGCGGATACGGGCTGGCTTCCTGCTCACGCCTGCTTTGCTGTTCTACGGCACCGGCGGCGTCGCCTACGGCCATGCGGAGATATCGGCGCCGGATGCATCGATTACCGTGCCTGGCGTCGGCTGGGCGGCTGGTGCTGGCCTCGAATGGAAGTTTGCGCCGCAATGGAGCATCGGCGCGGAATATCTCCACGTCGAGCTTGACGGCCCCAACGCCAACATCGGCCCTGTAACTTTCACGACGAAGGCCACGACCGATCTCGGCCGCGGAACGGTGAATTTCCACTTCTGAGGCAAGCGCGAGAATCCGGCGCGCCGAATGGCGCGCCGGCTTCCGCCAAACCAGGGGGGGAACGCAATGTGGCTCGAAGAATTGGAAGAAGAATTTCCCGACAAGGGACCGAAGAAAAAACGAGGCGGCCACAACAAGCTGCCAGCCGATGAGGCGCTGCGAAGGTCCAGGGAGAGAAATCGCAAAAGACAGGCGCACTATCGCGCCAAGCACAAAGACAGGCTCAATGAGCGACGGCGCGTCATCTGGGCTAAAAACAGCGAGAAAATCAATAAGCGGCGTCGTGACGTCTATAACGCAGCCGCAGACGCGTCACGTGCCAGCGTAGCTCACGATAACGACTCCGGAGCCGCCCGAACCGCCCGCGTTGGTGCTGATTGACGAGCCTGCCCCGCCGCCGCCTGCCCCCGCGGCGCTGGCGATGTACTGGACTTTTGCCGGCCTCATGGTGCTGTTCGTGGCCATCGCGGTTGCCGGTTATTAGGCCGCCTGGTCCACAAGCATCGCCGCAGGACTGCGGGAGGCACGGCTCTTGCGCGAGCGAGCGCGTGCATCATATTCGCGTTTCAAAATTCAATGTCGCTTGCGTCGATGGTTTCGCGGCCGATCCGGAGCTCGCCTGAACCCCATCCAACCATTTTCTCTTCCTGCGTTTTTGTGACTCGGCCGACGACGATGGCGCGCGCTGGCTGATACCCCGCTTCCGCCAGAAGCCGGGCGCCGGCAATTAGTTGCGAGCCGGAAGTCATAACGTCGTCGAAGAGCACGACGGAATGTTTGGGCTTGCCCAACAGGATCATCTGTTCCTGAAATTGGTCAGGATACCTGCGGCCGGCACTCTTATGCTGCGGAGAGCGGGCAGCTTTCCACCGTATCAGCGGCTCGACAACAGCGCCGTCTCCGAACCCGCCAGCTATCTGCTTGGCCAACTCGTCGGTCCTGCAGGCGACAGCTGACGGCGCAACCGCATCACTGTTCGGAATTGGTACGAGCGAAATCTTGCTTCCATCGCCGTAAGTCTTCCGCAGCTTCCGCCCGATCGCGCCGGTCAGCTCCTGCACAAACTCCTGCACATTACCCTGATCGAAGCGGCGAGGTTGTTTCCCGGCCGACATTATGATCTCGAAATGGCCTTTGATCGGCTCGCCTTTCACCGCTTTCACGATCTTCCAAGCGGTGTAGTCCATATCCCGCCACTCGATGCCTTCAACTTCGGTGAGATACCAGCACGCCCACGAAATCGGTATTGTGCTCATGCAGCCGCCTGGATGGTGTTCACGATGTCAGAGGTTGCTTGAAGGACTGCGACTTTCGGCTTGCCGACGAAGCGCCGCGGCCAGTTCAGGCTCGCGTCGTCCACGACCGACTTGGCGACGAACAGCCAACGCCCGAGCCGCTGGCATTCGGCGGCCTGGTGCAGCGTGCCGGACGTGTCGGACGCCTCGATGATCACGGTGGCGTCTGACACTGCCGCCATGACGCGATTTCTGACCGGAAAGTTCGCACGGAACACGGTCGTGCCTTCGCGAAAAGGCGTGAGTAGAAGATGCTCGCGCCAGATCGTCTCTTGCAGTGCCGCATTCTCAGCGGGATACGCTTTGCTCAGAGGAGTACCAATCACGGCCGCCGTGCGCCCGCCGTGTTCGATAGCGCTTGTGAGAGCAGCGGTGTCGATGCCTCGTGCAAGACCGGACACGATCGTAATGCCAGCCTGCACCAGCTCGCGGGCCAGCCGGCTCGCACGCGCGACACCGTCGCGCGATGCTTCGCGTGTCCCCACGATCGAAACGCACCGTTGCGAAAGCAGGCCAATATCGCCCGCAAAGAAGAGCTCGACATCTTCGCTTCGCCCGCGCCCGGCATCAGAAGCGAGCAATTCAAATTGGCGGGAAGTAAGCGGATCGCGTCCTGTCGAATGCAGGAGCGCCTGCAGCGAAACCGTGCCAATTCGATCAGGCGCTTGATATCGGGTGCGCCCGACTTCATCGGAGGAAGGACGGTAGCCCCGCCGGGCAGTCATGAGCATCGCAGCCCTGCATCGTTAGGTTCGATTCGCAACGTTAGCAGCAATTGGTGCGAGCGGCCACGATTCCGCGCATGGTGCCGGTCCATATCCCCGCTATCCTCTCCGCCCACGACACCGGCTGCCATTTGCAGCTCGCGCCGTGCCTTGAATGCGCGCCGGGCCAGCTCACCCCCGCGAGTGCTTCCCCACCACGCGGTGGCAGACCGGCCAATCCTTGCGCGACAGCGTGAAATCGGCCTTCATGCCTTCCGGCGGATTCCATTGCCTTAAGTACCAGGTGTCGGCGGTCTTGCGGCGCAGCCGCTTGATGGTGGCGCGCACCTCGCCGTCGCCGGCGCGGCCGTAGAAGATGCAAGTCGTGTCCGGGATCACCGGCAGATGCGGGTTGACCAGCGCGACGTCGCCCGGCTCGAACTCCGGCGCCATCGATTCCCCGGTGACGTAGAGCCCATAGGCCTTGCGCACGTGCGCCACGAGCGGCGGGCGCGGCGCCCAGTCCACTGCGTCCGCGGTGACGATGATGAAGCCCGCACCGGCCTCCGCCGAGGAGTGAACCGGCAAATCCCGCTGGCCTGCCGGCGCGGCCGAGCCGGGAATGCCGCCGCCCGTTGCCGGCGCCTGCGGCGGCGCGACGTTCGCCCAGTCCGGGTCAAGTTCGCCGGGCGCAACGCCGAGCGCCGCGGCCAGCCGCAGCAGGAACTTGGTGGTGCGCGTCGCCCCGGTCTCGATCGAGGCGACGAGCTGCTGGCTGACCTTGGCGGCGGCGGCGAGTTCGGCCTGCGACAGGCCCCTGGCTTTGCGGGCGGCGATGAAGGCTGAGCGGTCCAGCATCCTCAACGCTTACCAACGCATTGGTTGGTTGTTCGACAAATCTGCTTGTCATGACTACTACTATGGTGCTAGTTGGTTCCCGGACGGGCCGGGAGGGATGCCGATGGGGCGTCGCATCAAGAGCCATCTGAGGTTGCGTGCGCTCATCGCCGAGGCGGTGCGCATTGCCGGCTCGCAGGGGGCGCTTGCCGAACAGCTCGGCCGCTCGCAGCAGCATGTCTCGTTTCTGTGCACGCGGGCGCGGGGGATTTCACCGCAGGACGCCATCGCCATCCATCGCGTGACGCGCGGCAAGGTGCCGGCCTCGATGCTGCGGCCCGACCTGTGGCGCCGTCCGGAGCATGTGCCGGTGTGAGGAGGCAAAGACGCATGGAGGGGATCATGAAATTTCAGATCGGCGGGTTCACGTGCGAGCTGTCGCGCGGCGCCGGCGGCGAAGTGACGGCGCGGTGGCTGCCGCACCGGCCCCGGTACCTCAACAAGCCCGAGCGCGCCGCGTATGAGGCGGCGCGCGCCGCATTCCTGCGCGACGAAGAACCAGGCGACGCCGCCGGTGCTGCCCGAGAAGCTGGCCGCGGCTTCTCACAGCGGGCCACCGCGCTTCACGGGCGCCCTTAGCCGTGAGCCCGTGAGGGACGGCTCGCCCCGCGGCGTCCTCGTCGCACCAGGCCTCCGCCGGGGCGGGCCTCTTTCGCGCCTGCGGCACAAACCGATGCGCCGGCGGTCTTTACGCCGGCCGCTGGTGGCGGCCGGGGGGCGGAGAGTTCGCATGCCTCGCACGAAATCTCACTCATTAGGCAACCTCATGCGCATGTTCACGCCCGAGAATACGGAAGGCTTCACGGCGGAGCGATTGGCGCAGATGACGGCGGCGGGGCCGCCTGCCCCGGACGAACTGGAGGCGCTCGCCGCCCGGCTCGCCCGGCATAACGAGGACGTAGCCGCCGCCCTGCGAATGCCGGCGACCAAGCGGTCGATGGCGCGGCCGGCGGCGCAAAGAAGTGCGGCATCCAGTTTCAACGCGATGCCGGCCCCGCAGCGATGATCATGGCCTCTGCGCCGGCCTATTCCGATTACACTTTCTCAGACCCGAACCCGATCAAGCGGGTTCTGCAGCGAAGTCGTCTGAGCCATGCCATGAAGCTTGCGCGAACTGTGCATTCTCCCCGTGCGATTCTGGACTTCGGCGCAGGCAATGGCGAGCTGTGCAAACTGCTACGCGCGGCTTACCCGGACGCGCGGATTTTTTGCTATGAACCGTCGGCGGCGCTGATGCAGGAGGCAAGACGCAATCTCGCCTGCACCGACGGCATTGAGTTCGCGTCCGCATCGGATGCAATCGAGCCCGGCAGCGCCGATATCATATTTTGCCTCGAAGTCTTTGAGCATTTGCCGGCAAAACAAACGGTCGACGCATTCTCCAGCATCGCTGCAGCGCTTTCCCAGCGCGGTCGTCTAATCATCGGCGTCCCGATCGAAATCGGCATTCCGGCGCTCTACAAAGGCGTCTTTCGCATGAGCCGCCGCTACGGCGCCTTCGACGCGACGCTGACAAACGTCTTATTCTGCGTTGCCGGCCGCCCCCCATATCGGCGGCCGTTGTGCGATGCTGGCGATGGTCTGCCTTATTACGCCCATCACGTAGGCTTTGATCACCGGCGTTTTCGATCGAAGCTGAGCAAGAACTTTCATATCGAGGCGGCGTCTCCAGCGCCGACGCCAATGCTGGGGGCGATGAACCCGGAGATTTACTTTCTCTGTCGCCATCGTCACTGAATCCGCACGATCTTGGTGAGGATCATTGTGGGCTGCAGCAGGGACATGGCGTTGCCGGAGCCCGCGTTGCCGATCGTAACGTTCGCAAAGCCAGTCCCGGTGCTTATGCTCCCGCCGGCTTGCATAGGCGTATCGCCGCCGGACGAATAGTTGCCGGTGCCAGTGGAGATCGCTACGGAGTGCGTATGCCCACTGTCCGCCGCCGAGTGATTATGGGTGGCCAGCTCCGCCAGCGTCTGCGCATGCGTCGCCGAGCCTGCGGCCGAGCCCAGCGTCGTGCCGACGATCGTCCCCGAGTCCGTGCTGACCGTGCCGATCCGGCCCGCGGCGCTGCCGCCCATATTGTCCTGGCCGGCGGCGAGACGCCCGCGCAGGTCCGGAATGTTGAAGGTGGTCACGCCGTCGCCGGCGCCGTAGGTGGTGCCGACCAGGCTGAAATAGGCCGCATAGGTGGTGCGCGAGATCGCCTGGCCGGCGGCGAGCGCCCAGTTCGAGGTCGGCGCCACCGCGCCGGTATAATCGAGCATGGCGCCGAGCGGCACCGGGATGTTGCCGGCGCCGAACAGCACCCAGGCCGGCTGCGAGGCATTGTAGCTCGCGCAATAGGGCGTGCCCTGGATCAAGCTCGACGCGCCGACCGGCACGCCCGGCTGCGTCTGGATCGCCGTTGCCGCGCCGAGATCGACCGCGAGGGTCGGCGTCGCGCCGTTGGTGACATGCGGCACGAAGCAGACGAGCTGGCCGCTGTTGGGCGTCGCCGGCAGGCCCTGATTGGTGGTGAGCGTATAGGCG
This sequence comes from Hyphomicrobiales bacterium, assembly GCA_021323775.1. Lineage (GTDB taxonomy): Bacteria > Pseudomonadota > Alphaproteobacteria > Rhizobiales > Xanthobacteraceae > JAJPKK01. The sequence continues at coordinate 6,586 of JAJPKK010000306.1, read as the reverse complement.
GTCGAGGTGCCGCTGGTGGTGAGCGAGCCCGAAGTGTCGTCGCGGAACTCGGCGAGCCGCGCCATCATGGCGCGCGCCGAATCGTTGACGAGCGCGGGCGGCATGCCTTCCGCCCAGTTGATGGTCGGGTCGGCGGTCGAATTCGAGGATGCGGTCTTCGACCACTGCCACGTCGCCGGACGGGCAGTCTCCAGCACGTCGTGGGCGATCATGCCGAGGCCGATCAGCGCCATCACCACGCCCAGGCCGAGCCGGTTGCGGTTGATGTCCGGACGCCTCCTGAGCCTCCCGAGCGTCCTGAGCTTGTCGACCAGTCGAACGGCGATCATGGGCGCCACTCCTCCGATGGCTCTGCGGCCCGTGGCGCTGCCGCGCGCGATGAGCCGGGCGCCGCCGGGTCCGGCAGCTTGCGGACGGTCCGCGTGCGGCGGGGCAGCCCGCTCATAACAGAAATCTCGAAAACGCCGCCTTCGCCTCGCCGTCGAGCGACTTCACGGCTTCGATCATCGATGCAGCAAGGGGGCGAAGCCGTTGCCACGCCGGCAGCAGCGGTTCCCCGACTGTCCGGTATTCCTGCCCGCCGACGCACAGCTTCGGGCCTACAGGCGCGAGCATTTGATCCGGATCAAATCCGTTGTCATGCGCGAGCTTGCGCGCGATCGCCTCGGTCAATTGCTCGTCGGTCATGGTGCGATATCTCCGCACGGAAGCATGGGGCATGCCGCCGGAACGCATCCGGCCTGGCGCGCCGGGATTTTTCGCCGGGAATGGTTTAAGGCTGCTTAAACTGGCCGCGGCCGGCGGCATCTCGCCCATCGGCTGTTGCCGATGGGGGCATCTATAGTGCCGATTTCGGGTAAACCCGAGATCGGATGCCCAGGGAATCGACGCCCTACGGCGTTTCGCGATGTCGCGGGCGCGATCCGATCAGATAGGCGGCGGCGCCCATCAATACGGTGCTTATGCAAAGCGTCAGGACGCGGTTCATGATCGGCAGGTCGCTCCTCAAAAGCGGCTCCACCAACCAGATGGCAACGCCGAGCCACTCCGCGGCATAGAAGACAATGCCAAGCCGCCGCATCACCGCGCGACTCACTGGTTGAACTGCGCCGCCGCCGCCCGCGCCAGCGCCTGGTGGCCGGTGCGCAGCGCATTCATCAGGCGATTCGAGTGCGTAAGCAGCCTCATCCCGAACTGCACCTGCTGCGGATTGGGCGACGCCAGTTGCTTGGCGATTTCCTTCGCCACGCGCTCGTTGACCTGGGCGCGGCCGTGCAGCGCTCCCCACGCCAGGGCGGCATGCAGGAACGTCTCGGAGTCCCAGTTGAGCGGGTTGCCCGACTCGATGATGCCGGTCCCGCCGGCAAGCCCGAGCTGCACCAGCTGGCGCACCGACGTGGAATTGCCCTGCACCGCCTGGCGGCCTAAATGCATGATGTCCTCGAGCCGCACCCGCGCTTCGATTTCGCGCAGCCGCGCCGGCCCCAGTGCGGTTTCGGCCTCCTGCCGCGCGGCCGGCGAGTTGATGACTCTGTTGAGAATGTTGGCGCGGTCGGGACTGCGCAAAAGCCGTTCGGTCAGCGCGCTCGCGTAGCCGTCATGAAACAGATCGCGCTCTTGCGGCGTCATGCGGGCGACCTGCGCCGCCTCGTCGGCGCCGAACTTGCCTCCCTTGTCGATGTAGTTGCGGCCGGCCTCGTAAGCATTTCGCGCGCCGCCGAAGAATTTGACCGGCTGCGCCGCGGCGCGCGCCGCGGCGTATTCCGGCACCAGCAAATCGAGATTGTCGCGCAGGATCTTCGCCTGCATTTTTGCCTGCGGCGTGCCGATCTGATCGAGCGCCCGCTTGATGTAGTCCCAATATTGCAGGCTCGGCAGGACGGCATTGCCGGACGACGTGGTGTTGAGCACGGTGCGCGGCGCGGGCCCGGAGCGGTCGATCGCGAAAGCGCCGGCCGGCGGCTTGAGGCCGGAGAGGTTCGCCCAGCTGCGCAGCTGCAGCGTCGCAAGCGGGATCGCGGCTTGGACCTCCGGCGACTGTGCGGCCTGGGCCAGATCCTTCAGCGCCTCGAGCTGCTGCGGCGAATATGGCCCGAGCGGCGAAGCCGCTCTGGCCTTGATGAGATCCTTGTCTGGCCATAGCTGGACTGTGCGCGACGCCGCATAGGCTTTTTGATATTCCGGCTGATAGACATTTTCGGCGACATCGCGGATCGCCTGATTGCGCGCGGCTTCGGTCGGATAATTGAGCGTGCCCTGAAACCAATCCGCCCATCGCTGCGATTGCGAGGCAAACCGGTCGTCGAGCGCCTGGTTGAGGATGTGGGAACCTTCGGGCGAAATATTTGCCGCCGCCCGCGCGAGATCGCGGCCCGGCTGGCCGGCAAGATCCAGCGCCGTGACCGGGAAGCCTTGCGCAGCCGCCTGCTGATATTCGGCGGGCGTCAGCGGATTGCGCGAATAGCCTGGCGTTTCCGCGGCAAGGCGCTGCCCGGCGTCGATTGTCCGCGCCGTCGTCAACGCCGCTTCCGATTGCGGGTTGATGACGCCGCGCACGGTCTTGAGGACGGGCGCCGCGACGGCGCCGGCGACGCGCGCCGCGGCCGGCGCGGCGGCGCCGATCGCGCCGCCGGCGATCCCGGCCGGTGCGATGGTTCCGATGTCGCCGCCGCTGCGCATCAGCGCATCGGCGGCGTTGATGATGCCGCCCGAGATCGCCCCTCGCGCCGCCTGTTCGGCCAGCGTGCGGCCGCCCATGCCGAGCGCCCATGCGCCGAGCCGGGTGGCGCCGGCAAGGCCCGTTGCGCCGGCGCCGCCGGCGAGCTCGGCCGCCGTCGCGGCGATGGGGTGCTCGGTCTCGAATTTCGAGCTTTTGCGTTCTTGGATGTCGAGGGCATGCTTGTAGCGCTCGCCATAGGTGGGCTCGGGCAGCTTTTCGAATGAGTCGGGCAGCACCGGATCGACATAGGGCGCAAGGAAAGCGTTGGTCGCGGCCTCAAGGTTGTTGAGCGCGCCGCCGATCACCGGAACCCCCTCGGCTGCCGCGCGCGCTAGATTTCCGGTCGTTACTGGCGAGGCCTTCGACGGAGCCGCCGTGCCGCCTCCGAAGTGCTTCATCATGACGTTATTGATGACCGCGGCGTCGGTGCCGTCAGGAAACGATACGGTGATGTTGTCAGGGCCACTAACGGTAATGGGCATTTGTCAAATACCTCGCGTCGGCCACCCGCTAGCGTTTTGCAGAACAGGGCCAGTTAATGGACACGTGGGGTCGGGAGCTCCGGCTGATCGTCATCGCGGCGACTTAATCGGCCGGCGGCTTCGAGAGCGGCAATGCGATCGGAAAGGCGTCTGTTTTCTGCAATCAGGTCGACAATCACATTGTTCTGTGCCTTCTGCATCTCGGAGACGCCAGCAAACTCCCGGGTCAGCCAGGCGATGCGCCAGAACAGTCTGCGACCGGCCATGGGATCAGGCGCCTCCGAGCGCGGCGTTGTAGGCGCGGCGCTGCTGCGGCGTGAGCGCGCGCTTCCAGGCGAGATATTGGCCGTCGGTCATCGCCGCGATGCGGGCGAGATCGAAGCCGCCTTGCGGCGCGGCGGCGCCGCGTTGGCCGGCCGCCGCGGCAGCCTGAGCGCCTCGGAACCCTCGCGCCCTGGCAAGGCCATAGATGACCTGCGCCGGCGATTGCCGCGCCTGCAGGGCGCGCGCCACGATATCGCGCTCATCAAGCGCGATGATGCGCATGCGTTGGCCCGGATCGTTGTAGCCGGCGGCAGCCAGCTCGGCATCGCGGTTTTGCATGAGCCAATTATAGGCGAGCGGGAAATCCGGCGTGCGCGAGGCAAAGGCGCGGGCATCGTTGACATAGGCGCTCTGCAGGGCCGCAAAGGCGTCCCGCTCCTGCGTCTGCCGGCGCAGCGCGTCGACTTGGGGGCGCAAACCTTCGAGTTGCTCCTCCAGCCATGCCATGTAGGCGAACGGGTCGGCCTCGCGGTCGGGCTTCGGCCTGGGCTGCGGCGCCGCGGCTTCCTGCATTGCCTCGCCGAAGATGCGCAGCCGCTCGTCCTGCCGCGCCGCGATTTCGCGCAGCCGGTCCAGCTCGGCGAGGTCGCGGTCGCGCGCGGCGGCGCTGCCCGCATGGGCCTCGCTTTGGCGGCCGTCCGGTCGCGGCGCCGCATCGGCATCCGGCCTCGGCAAATGCCCGGCCGCGGCGGCGTGCGCCGCCGGCTCGCGGCCATCGCCGGTATCGGAGAAATAGCTGCTGCCGGGCGGCGGCGTGAGCCCTTCGGTTTGCGTGCCTCCGCTCACCAGATAGTTGGCTTCGGCTTCGGTGAGGCCTTCGTCGATCAGCGCGTCGCGCTTGGCGGTGTCGAACATCGGTCAGTTCCTCTGTGCAAGCGGGATGATCAGCGCCTCCGGCGAGGCCGCGGCATCCGATGGCCTCCTGGCTTCACGCGGCCCTGCGGCCGTTGCCCTTCGCCTTCTTTTGGGGTTTTGGCGCACCCGCTGCTTCGATCGCGGCGCCCGGCTTCGCGACGGCTTCGAGCGGCGCGATGCGGCCGGCGCGGCGCTCGCTTTGCGCGGCCTCGAGCGCCGCAAGGCGGCCGGCGAGCCGCCGGTTCTCGGCGGCGACGCCGGCGATCAGCGCCGCTTGTTCGCGATAGTCCTCTTCAACCTTGCGCAGGCGCATCTGCTCGCGGACATATTCCGGATTGAAATCCCACACGTTCGTCCGGTGCACCGCGCCGTTGCCCGCCGGCGAGCCGCGGCGATAGAGGTTCTCGCGCGTGGTGATCTCGCTGTTCTCGGCGAGCAGCACGACGGTGAGCCGCCCGTCAGGCCAGACCCGCACGCAGACCGCAGGCACTTCCCCAAGTCCGGCAAACTGCTCACCGGTATTCGGGACGAACAGCACCGGGCAGCCGGGGAACGGCTGCAGGCCGTGCGATGCATCCGATTCGCGATTGATGGCATGCGTTGCGACCGGCGCGCTTGATGCGGCCGGCGCCGGCGCGGGCGCGGGAACGGGCGCAACCGCGGCAGACGGCGAGGCTGCGGGCGGCGGCGACGCGGGCTGAGCGCCTGTCGAAGCCCGCTCGATCGGAGCGCTGGCGATCGGCGCTTCCGGCACCTTCGCCTCGATGCCCCATTTCTTCGCTTGCTCGGCGATCGCCGCGAGCTTGGCCCGCGCCTCGCCGGCTCTATCGGCGGCGGCCTCCCCCAAATTGCGCTTCGCCTCGGCGAGCCGGTCGGTCAATTCGCGGACATGGATATGCCTCGAAATGTCGGCATAGGTCTCATCGGTTTTCGGCCCGAGGATGCGTTTGCCGTCGGCCGGATCGAAAAACTCGATGGTGCCGAGCGACCGGCAGGCGGCGGGTGCGCCGGCCGGCGGCTCCAGATAAACGGATTGCGCCATCAATTCATATCGGTTGAAAGGCGTCGTTATTTCGGCATGGCTGGGATCGCGCTGGACCGGCTTGTTGGGATGTGGCCGGAGATCTGTGCGCGCGTTGATCACATCCGACAAATGATTGAGCGCGAAGGCTTCGAGGGTTTTCATTTGACTGAGCATCGCCATAGGTGGCCTCTTCACTGTCCGCCGAATTGCGACCGCAGCCGCGCGATCGTCGCATTCAACGCCCGCAAGCGTTCTTCTTTGTTGGCGATCTCCGCTGCCAGCGCCGCATGGCCCTCGAAGTGGCCGTGCAGCGCCGTCGCCTCCGCGACGGCCGCGGATACCGACGCCAGCTCGCTCTGCTTGGCGGCAAGCTCATCCATCACCCCGCGAAGTTCGATGCGCCGCGCTTCGGCGGCGGAGTTGACCGCATCGGCCTCGGCGCGGGCCTCGGCCAGCATCCTGCCGGCCTCGGCCTGCGCGTCGCTCCTGATTTTGGCGGCTGCCGCTTCGGCTGCGGCAATGCGGCTGGCGTCCTCGGCCTTTGCTTGTTCGATGGCGGCGCGTATCTCCTCGAGCTTGGTCAGCGCTTCCGCCTGCGCATTTTCGAGCGACGCCAGATTTTGCAGGTCGGGCAGCACATCGGTGAGCCCCTTGAGCCGGGTCACGAAAGTCAGCAAATGCTGATAGGCATTGTGCTTGCGGGCGGCGCGGAGAGCGACTTCGCTTCGGCCTGCGGTCGATATGTCGCTCATGCCGGCGCCTCGCTCATCGCGGAGCCGCGAGGCCCGGCCATGGCATCGTCCTCCTCGACGAGGGTGATGCCGTCGCGCGCCAGGCGCTCCAGCAGAGCGCCGCGCACATAAGCTGAGACGTTGGTCATGGTGCGGTCGGCCGCGCGCGCCGCCGCGGCTTCCAGCGAGCGCGGACAGCGAATCACGATCGCGCCGGCAAATTTCGGATTTGGCCGCTTGGCGGCCATGGTCATGGTCACAGACATACGAATCCCGTTCGCGCGCCATAAGGCGCGCAGCTGAGCGATGACGGATGGCGCTGAAGAGTCAGCGCGGCCTTTGAAGCGGGATGCGGCCCGGATCGGCGATGCGCTCGCCGCGGGGCGTTGACCACGGAACGCTGGTCAGGCGGATCGGTGCGTAAGCGCGCGCACCGCAAGGCGCAGCCGGT
>JAJPKK010000252.1 GCA_021323775.1 Hyphomicrobiales bacterium | reverse complement strand
TCGAAGGAGAACGCCAAGCATGTTCTCCGCGCGTTGAAGGAGAACGCACGGCAAGGCTTCTGGAACGGCCCCCGCCGCCGCTCGGCTATCGCGTCGTCGCGGCAGGACGAGACCGGCTGCAAGGGCCGCTCGATCCCGATGGAGAAGCTGGATAACCTCGTGCGGAGCACCTCGCCGACCGTTTGCTCCAGCCGGAACGGCTCGAGGAGATTCTGGCATCGGTGCTGGATGGCGCGTGCGGAGCGCGGCACGAGGTTGTCACCCATGTCTTAGGTACGTTCTGTCACCCATGTCTCCGGGTCGGACCCGTTCTGAAGTGGCGGTGGGAAAGGATCAGCGGACAAACCTTCTCTTCGGAATCCCATCAAGTCCTGCGAGGGCCCGCCAAGTTGTGCAAGCGCGGCTTCCGACCGGCGCGCTTGGCAAGACCAACGATCTCGCACTTCCATCGTCGAATACTCTGGCGAGTTGGAGACGGTGAATGGCCCCGGCCAAGGACGACACGCCGCTCAATATTGAAGCTGGTACGTTACTTTCACGATTTGAGCAAAGCTCTTTGTCGCCATGAGCTTGAGCCTCGCGCTTTCCCCCTGGTGAAAGAATGACCGTCCTTCTCCCACCATTACGGGATGAATCGACAGGTCCAGGACATCGAGCAGCCGGTGCTTGAGCAGACTGCGTGCCAACCGAGTATGCCCCCAGATCAGCAGATTTCCGCCCGGCTGCTGCTTCAGCTTTTGTACCTCTTCCGCAACATCGCCGCGCACAAGCGAGGAGTTTTCCCAGTCCACTTTCTCAAGTGTCGAAGAGAAAACAATCTTGCGCATTGCGTTCAGCCGCGTTGCCCAGGGGTCATGGCGCGCAGGCCAGATCTTTGCGCTTGATTCGTAAAATGTTCGCCCCATAAGCATGGCTTCACAGCTCAGGAGGAGCCCGAGCCCGTCACGTAAATAGGCCTCATCGCGAAACTCCAATGCTCCCCACTTTTGCGGGCTTTCAAAAACACCGTCTGCAGAAACCAGAGTATATTCTATGAGCTTACGCATGATATTTTCCCCGGTCTGGAGTTAGGGAGCGGCGCCAGAATGCCGGTGAGCAGCAGTTGTCGTTGGCACCGGTATGATCAACAGGGCTCCGGGCCCGCCTTCACCGGCAACAAATACAGGGCCTGGCGGGTTGCCATCCGGCCCCAGCTTCGTTCGGTCCACGCCGATTGCCGCGTTCGTCAGGTATGGAGCGTAAAACATCACATGCGGCGGAAACGGCACAATTTCACCGCGCTCGTTCGGCACTCGGTTCTCGGTTGAGAGCATGTAGTCGATACCGATCCGCGAAGGCGGTTGAAATATTCCTTTGGCGTAGGCGTCGGCGACGAATCGCTGGATATCCTCGCGGCTCTTTCCCTGCGCCCGCAGTTCAGCGACTTTCAGAATTCTCGGAAGATGTGTCCGCGTGCCCTCGGCGTCCATGCAGCGCGGCTCGATGCTGGTCGGCAGCGAATGCTGGACTATAGCCGTAAATCCGTTTTGACTTTCACGGACTTTTACGTAGCCGGTGGTTTCAAGAGCGTACACGCCGGCTTTCTCCGCTACGGCAGCGGGACAGGCGCTTAACGCTAGAGCGATCTCTTTTTGTCGATCCATCAATGGTGGACCCAGTCCCTGAGCCCAAGTGAGTTGCGGAAGCGCGCAGCACGTCGCACACGCAACGAGTGTTGCGCGTAGATTGCTGCCGGTGGAACGTTGGCTGGATCGAATCGAGCAGCTCACGGTGTCCTCACAAACAGTGTTGCCACTTTAGGTAAGTGGTCACTTATTTAAGTATTTACTTACATACTGTCAAGTGAATGCCGCCATGCGCGCCCTTCCCATACCAAACTCATAGGGGCCCTGACGTACCGGTAGCGCATGCATTTGACGAACTGTAATTGGCAACTTACATTCGGCAGCATGAAATATGACAAGGCGTTGAACTGCCTAGGCGATCCGACCCGGCGAAAAATCTTTGAACGTCTTCGGTCGGGACCGTTACCTGTGGGAGCGATCGCGCGCGGGCTTCCGATCAGCCGCCCCGCCGTATCGCAGCATCTTGCGCGCCTCAAAGAGGCCGGGCTCGTGCATGACAAGCCGCTCGGTACACAGCGGGTCTATTACATTGATCCGCACGGCCTCGGCTTGCTGCGGGCGTGGGTCGATCAATTTTGGGATCATGCCCTCGCCTCTTTTCACCACGAAGTCGAGCGTCCGGCCTTCACCGCGAAAGGTCAGAAGCCGTGACGCCGGCTCTCGACATTGCCCCGGTCAGAAAAAGCGTGCTCGTCAGAACCGATGCTGCGAGCGCCTTCGCGCTCTTTACCAGCGGAATCGACCGATGGTGGCCTAGGACGTATCGCGTAGGAGCGGAGCGCGCACTCTCCAATATGACTATTGAACCTTTTGCCGGAGGCCGGTGGTACGCCACGCTGGACGACGGATCGCAGCATGATATCGGGCAAGTTCTTGTTTGGGAGCCTCCGCAACGCGCCGTCTTTCGCTGGGAAATCAACGCACGGTGGACGCGCGATCCGTCGCTGCCGACTGAGGTTGAAGTTGCATTCGTCGAATTGGAGCCAGACTTGACCCGTGTCGACCTTGAGCATCGCGGCTTCGGCAAGCATGGCGCATTGCACGGGGAACAGATGCGCGACAACGTGCTGAACGGCTGGCCCAAGATTCTCGCGCTGTTTGCAGCGAGCTTGTCCACCGCGAATTAGCGCGCCACTGCGAGCAGCGTTTCGGCGTGAACCCCCTCAGAGTCTGACTCAAAAATGATATGCGTATTTTCAGGCTCTGGCGAGGCGTTGGCAGATCAAGCGGATGTGGGCGATGAGGATCCAAGCCTCGGCGCTGGCGAT
>JAJPKK010000298.1 GCA_021323775.1 Hyphomicrobiales bacterium | reverse complement strand
GGAGGCACCGGAATGGCGTGGGGAGCACCGTTCTTTGTTTTCGACCAGTCGATGATCTTCTCCTCAGCGTCCCAGTTGTCGACATGCAGGCGCGCAATCTCCTCCACGCGTTGCCCCGTCAGCATGAGAATGCGGACGGCCCTTGTATATGGCGGATGCACGGGTGCGTCGGGGCACTCGAGCCAGCGGTAGAGTCGAACGAATTCATCCTCGTCGAGCCATCGTGTCCCAACCTTCTTGGGCTCTGTCGGAATTCCAGCGGCGGGATTGTAGACGAGCCGGAAGCGGCGCTGCGAAGCGCTGCGATAATCGTGCTCTGACTTCAGGCCCCAGCTATAGGAGGCGTGGATGTAGCTTCGCACGTGGTCGGCCATCGCCTTCTTGCCGCGCTCGTAGATCGGCCGGATTACCTCGACGATCTCGTCGGGCTCGATCTCGCGTGCCGGTCGGTTGCGGCCGAGGGCGTCAGCGATCTTGTTGAGGCCTTTCTCTGTCTCCTTCCACGAAGGCTTTTCCGCGTCCTTCAGATATTGGACGTAGGCCTCAAACAAGTCGGCCACCGTGCCCGGCCGGGTGTCGCCGGCGATCTTGATGCTGCGGCCCTTCTGGATCAGGTCGGCGAAGTCGCGGGCGAAAACCTCCCGCGCCTTGCCGAGTGACATCGACGGGTACGAGCCGAGCTTCTTCTTCAGACGCTTCTGGTCGCGCCACTGCTGCGCCATCCAGTCCGCCGTGACGCGGGTGGGCATGGGCTTCATGACCAGGACGAGACGGCCGGTGCCGTGACCCTCTCCATCGACGAGGCTTAGCTGCTTCCCCGTCTGCTCCACCTGCTTCAGAGCGCGGCGTATTTCTCCATCGGTAAGGCTCGGCACTGGGCTCTCCCGTCGGCTCTCGGGTGGGGTCGCCAGACGGGTAGTAGGGGTCGGCGACTGGGGTCAAAAGGGCGACTGATCCCCCTCAAAACCGACCCCAATATGCCATGGCGTCCGAGTCTACGACAAGCCAGAAAATTTAGGTGATTCAATGGGTAGGAGCGTGATCGAGCGTGATCGAGAAAGGTCGAGTGGGATGATTGTGCACCAGGATGACACCCTCGAACAGAATGGCACGAGCCGCGTTCGCGGCGGCCTCAAGCTGCGGCAGGCAGCGGCCGCGCTCAATAAACTGCATTAAGCCGCGCCAAACGAAAACATCACGTGCACGATTGCGCACGGTTCCTGATGGAACAGGTTGGCTCAGGGCAACCGCGCAAGAGAAAAGCACGCCTCGACCAAGCCTATGATTGGTGCCATCGAAGTTTGACGGAAAGGGAACCAAAACGTACTCCGGCGCGTATTTCGGCCATTCTATTCTACCTGATGTCATGGCACGCTGTTCGCCGCAGTCGTCCCCTTACGTTCGATAAAGCCTCTTCTAGGAATTAGAAAATGAGCCGATCCGCGCGCATACCGGATCGAGGCAACCTCCCGCCTTCCGTGGTTGCGCAGCGCCACCGAACTGGAGCGGCGCGGCTTTCGCGAACGGGATGCAACAACGGCGGGTATTGCATCGAGGCGGCGGACGGGTGGTGCTTGCGCCGCTTTCTAGAGGCTGACTGGCGGTTCCGCAGCGGTAGATGTTCCCACCATCATTGAGGACCGATTGCGCATTGGAGAGCGCGGGATTGGGAGATGACGGGCCAACCGCGGCGCACTGCGGAGACAACGGCGCGATCTATCCCCGGAACTTGAGACAGCAACATGAACACTGCGTTTCTCCTCATGGCGCAATACAACGGTGCCGCCATCATCCCAGTAGAGACAGTCTGCCGGGACTATTTCAGCCATCTGACGGTGGACAAGTTCGTGCGTAAGGTCAGCGCTGGGGAAATCCGGATCCCGCTCGTCCGCATGGAGGCAAGCCAGAAGGCCGCGAAGGGCGTCCATCTGACCGATCTTGCTGCCTACCTCGATGAGCGACGGGCTGCAGCGGTCAAGGAATGCCAGCAGCTGCAGCGCTAGGCGCGTGCATGCTGCCCAAGCAGGCGGGGCTACGACAGTGCTACACGCCAAATTCGTCGACGCCAGAATATGAATGGAATCAATTCTATCGGCTGCTTAGTTTGCCCCATCCATCATCGGCGCGACAGCAAATCATAAGCGCTCGTTTTTCGGCGTTTCACCGATCTTTCAACAGCTTGTATTGCCTTAGCCAAGGTCTCATTTCCGGTTATTGTAGCACTTTTCAGCCCATTTTTGCCATACTAGAGCGAATTTCGATGGCGTTGAATTACGTAACCTGTCGTAGCCGACGTGTCCCGGCGACCTCAATCGGGACGGCGGCGAAGAGAAGCCGAGTGTTTCAACCTGACCGGAATCCGCTCTAGTTCGGCGAAAGGGCACCGAATTAGGACATTCCGAACAATAACTGACCCAGGACCGCGTTGAGCAGGATGCGACCGGAATCCGCTAGGGTCGCAGCCGGCGCGCCATCGACAAAATGGGGAAGGGCGCTTTTTGCCGATGCTGTCGTCACTCAGCGCGAGCTAATAACCCAGGGAGATCCCCTCCCAGCTCTATCGATACAAGGCCCCACTCCTTCCGCAGCCGGCATCCGAGCGAGACGGAAGCTATCAGGGGATACGGTCACGGCGTGGCCATCCGCAACGAGCAGCGGCATCAACCGACGCCCGATCGCGCCGCTCGCCTCCAGCAAGGAAAATCCTCATCGCTCAGGCGCTCCTCTCGGCCGGTTCCGCTCTCGCGATCGAGCGGCTCCTCCGGCACGAACGGCGCTCATCCTTGAGCGCTTCTGTCGACGCGCGCCGCTCTTGAGAGAGGAGCCGAAGCCCCGTTCGGTCCGGGGCTTGCGCGATGGCGATCCACGATTGTGCCGGTCGCGCACCGCGTCGCATGAGCGACGAATCACTTCAGAAAGCTGCAGGAGTTGTACAGCCAGAGGACTTGTCTTACGCCAGATCATGCCGATTGTTCGCGAGGGTTGGGGGTCCTTAAAGGGAGCGACAGACACTGACGCCGAGCGTGTCTCCACCGGCACGGCCATTTCCGGTATCAAGGTCACGCCCATGCCGGCGCTGACCATTTGGACAAGCGTAGACAGAGAGCTCGCATCCAGCGCCTCCCGTGGCGGCGACGATTGCATATCGCAGAACGACAGCGCCTGATCGCGAAAGCAGTGACCCTCTTCCAGCAGGAGCAGTTTCATTCCGCGCAGCTTTTCGGTGCTGGGCACCGGCGCTCCCTCATCCTCGCCCGGCCGGACCAGCAGGAAATTCTCCGCAAACAGGGCGACCTCGGTAAGCGAAGGTTCGGACACCGGCAGCGCTACAATTGCTGTGTCAAGGCGTCCTTCCGCGAGTTCCTTTATCAGCTTTGACGTCACCGCCTCACGCACGTGAATATCAAGTTCAGGACGCATTCTCGCGAGATTCTCGATGACCGCGGGCAGCAGATAGGGGGCAATCGTTGGGATCATGCCGATGCGCAGCCGGCCCGAAAGCCGCTCCCGCGACGCCCGCGCGAAGTCTGCCAATTCGTCAACCGAGCGCAGGATGTCGCGCACCCTCAGGGCGGCCTCTTCGCCGAACTTCGTAAGCCGGACTTGTCGTGCGCCTCTCTCGATAAGCACGGCGCCGAGAGCCTCTTCGAGTTCCTTGATCTGCATCGACAAGGCCGGCTGCGAAATCCCGCACGCCGCTGCTGCGCGGCCGAAGTGGCTGTGACCTGCCAGCGCATCGAAATAGCGAAGTTGCCTGAGGGTTATTTCTGTCATAACAATAACTTATCGCAGCGATCACCAAAGTCAATTTTACCTGATGGCAGGCGTCGGGTAATTTGGCGCCTACAAGCAACTGAGCGGACTCTCAAGCGCGACAGGAGACGATGATGGATGACACAACCAACTGCCCGTTCATGGGCGGGACCCGCGCCCTCACGAACCGTGACTGGTGGCCGAACCAGCTGAATATTCAGGTTCTGCACCAGAACTCCGCGCTGTCCAATCCGATGGGAGAGGCGTTCGACTACGCCAAGGAATTTAAGAGCCTCGATCTGAATGCCGTGATCCGGGACCTTCACGCCCTAATGACGGACTCGCAGGATTGGTGGCCGGCTGACTTTGGCCATTACGGGCCGCTCTTGATCCGCATGGCATGGCACGCCGCAGGCACGTACCGCATTGGCGACGGACGCGGCGGCGCCGGGGCCGGCCAGCAGCGCTTCGCGCCCGTCAACAGTTGGCCGGACAACGCGAACCTCGATAAGGCGCGCCGCCTGCTGTGGCCCATCAAGCAGAAATACGGCCGCAAAATCTCCTGGGCCGACCTGATGATTCTTGCGGGCAACGTCGCCCTCGAATCGATGGGCTTCAAGACGTTCGGCTTCGGCGGCGGCCGCGCCGACGTCTGGGAGCCTGCGGAGGACATCTACTGGGGGCCCGAAGGCAAGTGGCTCGCGGACGAGCGCTACAGCGGCGACCGCGATCTTCAGAATCCTCTCGCCGCCGTGCAGATGGGTCTGATCTACGTGAATCCGGAAGGGCCGAATGGCAATCCCGATCCGATCGCCGCGGCGCGCGATATTCGCGAGACGTTCAGGCGCATGGCGATGAACGATGAGGAGACCGTCGCGCTCATAGCCGGCGGCCATACCTTCGGGAAGACCCACGGCGCCGGCGATCCGACACTGGTGGGCCCAGAGCCGGAAGCCGCCGGCATCGAGGAGCAGGGGCTCGGCTGGAAGAGCAGATTCGGAACGGGCAAAGGGAATGACACGATCACCGGCGGCCCGGAAGTCACGTGGACCACGACGCCGACGAAGTGGAGCAACGACTACTTCTCGCACCTGTTCGGCTACGAATGGGAGCTGACCAAGAGCCCGGCCGGCGCATTTCAGTGGAAGCCGAAAAATGGCGCTGGCGCCGATACGGTGCCGGACCCGCACGAGCCGTCAAAGCGTCATGCGCCAGCCATGCTGACCACTGACCTCGCCTTGAGGTTCGACCCCGCTTACGAAAAGATCTCAAGGCGCTTCTACGAGAACCCGGATCAGTTCGCCGACGCATTTGCGCGAGCGTGGTTCAAGCTGACGCACCGCGACATGGGCCCGGTCGCGCGTTACCTCGGCCCTCTCGTCCCCAGGGAGACGCTGATCTGGCAGGACCCGATCCCCGCGGTCGATCATCCGCTGATCGGGGCGGAGGAGATTGCCGCTCTCAAGGCGAAAATCCTCGCCTCCGGTCTGTCCGTCTCCGAACTCGTCGCGACGGCTTGGGCGTCGGCGTCGACCTTCCGCGGCTCCGATAAGCGCGGCGGCGCCAACGGCGCGCGCATTCGCCTCGCGCCGCAGAAGGACTGGGACGTGAACCAGCCTGCTCAGCTCGCAAAGGTGCTGCAGAGGCTCGAAACGATCCAAAAGGAGTTCAACGCTTCGCAATCAGGGGGGAAAAAGGTCTCGCTGGCCGACCTGATCGTTCTCGGGGGGTGCGCGGCGATCGAGAAAGCCGCGAAAGCCGCCGGGCACGTGGTGAACGTCCCCTTCACGCCGGGACGGATGGATGCGTCGCAGGAGCAGACTGACGTTGAGTCCTTCGCGCCGCTTGAGCCGACCGCTGACGGGTTCCGCAACTATCTCCGCGGCAAACAGCGCATTTCCGCTGAGGAACTGCTGGTGGATCGGGCGCAGTTGCTGACGCTGACGGCGCCTGAGATGACGGTTCTCGTCGGGGGCCTGCGCGTTTTGGGCGCAAATGCCGGGAAGTCCACGCATGGGGTCTTCACCAAGCAGCCCGAGACGCTGACGAACGACTTCTTCGTCAACCTGCTCGACATGAGGACGCAATGGCAGCCGGCCGCAGGCTCTGACGGCGTGTACGAGGGGCGCGACCGCAAGACAGGCGAGCTCAAATGGACCGGCACCCGTGTCGACCTGATCTTCGGCTCGCACTCGCAGCTCCGCGCCGTTGCGGAAGTCTATGCATGCGCCGATTCGCAGGAGAAATTTGTGACCGACTTCGTGGCGGCATGGACCAAGGTGATGAACCTCGACCGCTTTGAGCTCGCGTGAACTCTCGGGAAGGATTTTCGAGGGCTTCCGCAGCATTTTACGATAAGTTGAGAGCCTCTTCACCTCTCCCCGGCGGGGAGAGGTGAAGAGCCGCATGGTAACGCTTTCGATTCAACCAACCGAAATCCGGGCTAGGGCGCGTCCCCGTTATATCGGACCTTGGGCTTGTCCTGGCCATTCACGTCTCTCGCGCCTCCTCCCGCCGCGGTCGGTGGGGGGAACCCGGCGTTTTTCTCGCTGTTTATCGTAGGGCGGGTTGAGTGCAGCGAAGCCCGGCGCCGGCCTTGGGCCTGGCAGGTCGTCTTGCCCAACCCATCCTGGGAGGCTGCGGCTGCCGCGCAGATTCACAGCCATGCCGGGCGACTGGCAGCTTCGAAGACCATCTTCGGCGAGAGAAAATGTCGAACCATTTTACCGGACTGAGCCTCGGCCCGCCCCTCGGCGACCAGAGACTCGACCTTTGCGATCTCTACGCATTCCAGGCGCCAGCAGATCCGTCAAGGACCGTGCTGATCCTCAATGCAAATCCGAATGCGGACGCGCTCCATCCCGACGCGATCTACCGCCTCAACATCGACAACGACGGAGATTGCCTGACGGACATCGCGATCAGTTACGTGTTCTCGGCGCCGCAAAACGGCAGGCAGACTGTAAACGTCTTCGTGGCAAAAGGCGCGGAAGCCCGCTCGGTCGAGGCTGCCGGGAAGAGGATCATCACCGATGCCGCGGTGTCTTTCAGCGCCGAGCCGAACATCTTCACGTGCGGCGCCTATACGTTCTTCGCCGGCAGACGCAGCGATGCTTTCTTTTTTGACTTCGACGGCGTCAAGAATCTGTTCGACACCAGGGGCGGCAGAAACTTCACGGCGCCGCACCTGGGCGGCAAGTCTCCGTGGACCGGCGTGGATTCAAATACGCAGGCCAACGTGTTCTCGACGGTAATCGAACTGCCGACGAGCGAGCTGGGCGCCGAACCGGAGGTTCGCATCTGGGGGCGATGCAGCGTGCGGCGCGCCGGCAAGCTCCTCCATGTCGATCGCGCGGGCCACCCGAGCGTGAGCAGCTTCTTCAACACCGACGAGACCAAAGAGGAATACAACGCCAGCGAGCCGGTTAACGATCGCAAGCGCTGGCTCGATCAGTTCGTCCACCTGATGGGGCATACGGGCAACTACACGCGCGAAGAGGCAATCGCGGCGATCGACAAGGACCGCATCCTGCCCGACATGCTGTGCTACAATCCCTCGCTACCCGCGAAGTATCCCAATGGCCGCATCTTCACCGACGATGTGATCGATCATCGTCTCGCGTTCCTCTCGAAGGGCGAAATTCCGCCGAGCGGGCTCAAACCGCACACCGACATTCTCGCGGAGTTTCCCTACCTCGGCACGCCGCATCCGAACAGGAGCTCATAAAAGCATGCACTGGGTCCGGCAGGTCAACCCCAGCCAGACCCGTCATCGGATTTGTCGGCGTGACAGGGGGCGGCCACAACCCGTCATGCGCAAGCCTGCCTCAGGAGCGGCGAGCCTTCGACGCGCCCAGGATTCGATGGAGAAAAACCGCGTCGCTCGCACTTCCGTCCCCCGCTTCCGGGGGAGGGGCGATTCGCCCCGCCTCCATACGATAGTTGAAGCAATTATTTCGCCGAAAGGCCTTACTTCCGCGATTGGTCGAAATAGCTCAGATCGGGCGGGGGCTGATCCTTGTAGGCCGGCATCAGCTTGCCGTTGGTCACGTTAACAACGTAGGCCTCATCGCCGATCTTGACCCAGACGTTGTCCAGCGGGCAGGTCTCCAGCAGCCACTCCTTCGGATCCGGCTTGCGGACAGCCTTCTGGACTTTGGTGTAGGGCCGGGTCATGGCGTGATCGATCACGGTGATCGCGTCGTAGAGCGTGTTGCGGTCGGCCTTGTCGAGATAGAACCGCTCCTTGATGATGGTCTGGTTGTCCTCGTGAAACGGAATGCCTGAAGCTTCATAAGCGCGTGGACCGCGCAGGAATCGCGTCTCGACTTCGAGCGCGGTGTACTTGCCGTCGCCGTTCTCGTCGACCCACTTGCCGATCGAATAGCCCACAAGCGTGCGTTGGGCGTCCTGCGGCCAATCGCGGCCGTCGGTATAAATCCGCCGATAGACATCGTTGTTGTGGCTCATCAGGATGTAGGTTGTCTCCGGCGTGATGATAATCTCCATAGGATTGTAAAGGTTCATCATCGCCGGCATGCCCTCCGGAATGCAGAAGGTCGATGGCCAATTGCCGGGCCGACCGGCGCGCTGGTCGGCCACGCTCTTATCGAATACCTTTTGGTACTCGGGCGTCAGCGGAGGCGGGCCTGCAAGCTGGCGCCAGTTGTTCGGGGGGCCGGTGCGATCCCATTGACCGTTGAAGTCAGGATATTTGCCGAAATCGACCACCTGGGCGATTGCGGATGTCGCGGCCAGTCCGGCTGCAAGCGCAACCGCACACGTCAAGGCTGAACAACGCATGGGAATTCTCCGTGAGATCAGCCGCAGCGCAGGCTCCCGGCAACTGCCAGCAGGCTCCGGCGACACGCTGTTATTTACGGTGCGACTTCTATTTACGGTGCGACTTCGCGAAACACCCGCAACATCCTGTTTCAACCCGCATTGATTATCAAGTGCCGGCGATCAGCGGAGGCAGGCCGATCCCTTCCGTGGTTTAGATTCGCTCGTCCTCAGCGGCGTCCCATCACGAGGTCGGCTGCAAGAGCAGGCCTCGCGCTGGATCGGGGGTCAGGACCAAATATATCGGCTTAGCGTTCATGATAGGTACTACGCCTCATGATAGATCCGTCGGCCCCGAGTCGAGTGCAGGAGTACATGATGACGGCTGCGGCAAGAGGAACAGAGCAAGCGACGGCCCCTCGCCGCGATTTTGCGGCTCTGGCGGTTGGCGCCCTCGGCGTCGTCTATGGCGACATCGGCACGAGCCCGCTCTACACGTTGAAGACAGCGGTCCAATGGGCAGGCGGCGACGCAACGCCGGCGGCTGCCCTCGGCATGCTCTCGTTAATCGTGTGGACCCTCCTGGTCACCACATCGTTCAAATATGTTGCGATCGTGATGCGCGCCGACAACGACGGCGAGGGCGGCATTCTGGCGCTGATGTCCCTTCTGGGCATCAAGCACGGCGAGCGCCCCGCAGTGATCGCAATCGGCATCCTGGGGGCGGCTCTGCTCTACGGAGATGGCGCCATTACGCCAGCCATATCGGTGCTGAGCGCGCTGGAGGGCCTTAACACGCCGCTGCCCGGCTTTGCGTCTTACGTGTTGCCGCTGTCGGTCGCCGTTCTGGTCGCCGTGTTCAGCCTGCAACCCCAGGGCACGGCGCGGATCGGCCGCCTGTTCGGCCCGATCATGCTGCTGTGGTTCGTCACAATCGGAGTGCTCGGGCTGACCGGCATTGCGCGTCACCCCGCGGTGCTGGCGGCCCTCGATCCGCGCTACGGGCTCGACTATCTGTTCGGGCATGGTCTGACCGGATTTCTCGTACTCGGCGGCGTCTTTCTCTGCGCGACCGGCGCTGAAGCGCTTTATGCTGACATGGGACATTTCGGCCCGCAGCCGATCAGAATCACCTGGTACGGGCTGGTGCTGCCGACTTTGCTCATGAACTATGCGGGCCAGGTCGCTCTGGTGGTCGACGGCGAAGTTGCAGCCGACGCCAACCCGTTCTTCGTCCTGTGTCCGGCGGCCCTCCAGCTCCCATTGGTGGGGCTTGCCACCGCAGCCACCATTATTGCCAGCCAGGCCATCATCAGCGGCACTTTTTCGATGACGCGCCAGGCGATCCAGCTCGGCCTCTGCCCGCGGCTGCACATCACCCAGACCTCTTCGGAAGGCTACGGCCAGATTTACGTCGGCTTCGTCAACTGGACCCTGATGGCGCTGACGCTCGGCCTCGCAGTGAGCTTTCGCTCCTCAGACAATCTCGCCGCGGCATTCGGCATTGCGGTCGCGCTCACCATGCTGCTGACCTCGCTGTTGATGTTCCTGGCCATGCGTGAGGTATGGGGCTGGAGCCTGCCGGTAAGCATTTTTGCCGCCGGCCTGTTTGTCATCGTCGACCTTTCGTTCGTCGCCGCCAACATGATGAAGGTGCTCGAGGGCGGCTGGGTGCCGCTGGCGGTTGGCGCGGCGCTGTTCTTCGCCATGTCCACGTGGAGGGACGGCGTCGTTGCGCTGGCGAAGAAGCTCGAGCGCGATACGATGCCGCTGCGGGAGTTCATCGCCGGGGTTCATGCCAAGGCGCGGGTGGCGGGCACTGCCGTCTACATGACCAGCCGCGTCGATGTGGTGCCCGTGCCGTTGCTGCACAACCTCAAGCACAACAAGGTGCTGCACCAGCGCATCGTGCTGCTGCGCGTCGTTACCGATCACATTCCGCGCGTCCAGCCGGATAATCGCATCGAGGTGGTCCATCTCGGCGATGATTTCCACTCCGTGGTCGCCCATTACGGCTTCATGCAGCAACCAAATGTTCCGCGCGTGCTGGAACGGTGCAGTACACACGACCTTCCCTTTAACATGATGGACACATCGTTCTTCGTCGGCCGCGTGAGGATGGTGCCGGAGCGCAGGTCGCGATTCGGCGCCGTCCGCTGCAAATTCTTTGAGATCATGCATCGCAACGCGTTGCCGGCGACGGAATTCTTTCGCATCCCGCCGAACCGGGTCATCGAACTCGGCGGCCAGGTCGAAGTTTGAAATCGTTAAGCCGCATTGGCTGAGAGACTGAACGCGTATTTTTTTGTCGAACGCGTCGACAAGCCGACCATCAGCCGACCGAGCTTGAGCGTTATGCCGCCACGGCGAGCGCGCAGGGGCAACGCGTGAGAAGAGTCATATGGAGTACGTTTTCAACCTGCCGGAGGCTGTGCCGGCCGGCAAAGTGCTCGTTCATAATCACGTGCGGCCAACCTCAAGGCTTGGATTCGCTGGCTTCCGGGCATGGCTGGATGATCCGGGAGAGAATTACGAAATCTGCGACTGCGGCTGGGCATCGAAGCTGAGCGAGCACTACCGCGTCGCGCGCGCCAGGCAACGCTTTGGGCTTTCACGTTGATGCCTGATCGCGCTCGAATGCGCAGATGATGGCGGCAGGCGCAGCCTCCGAGCGCCGCTCCTCCTCGAAGAAAGCCTCGCAGATCCGCGACGCGTGCGGGCGACCCCCAACGACCCATCGATCGACTCAATGTAAAAAGACGCGGAGCAATGACGGACCAAATCGCGAAGAGCATAGGAAACGCCTATGCCGGGTATTGGCTCAGCAACACCCGTTCCCCATAAAATTGCCCAAAGTTTTTCCCATTTGCCCGGAGGCAACAGGGGCCGAGATGACATCTGATGAGCGCCAAGCCTTCAATCGAAATGTATCTGTGCGCCTTTCATCTTGGAAAATGGGAGGTTGATGAGAGCGTAGAGGACGCCTATCACCGCGCCCTCGACATGACGGCCGGGAAGTTTCTGCGCAGCGAAGACCGCGCCGCTCTGCAAGAGCGCCACGCAGACGCCATGCATCGCATGTATGAGGCAGCCGGCGTAAACCCGAAGACAGCCACCGAGAGCGAGATGGCAGCCTTGCGGACGCGTCTCATAGACGAGGCGCGAAAGGGCGGCATGAGGTTTCCGAGTTGACAAAGGCGGGGCGTCCGCGCTCTGCCGGCTCATTCCCTCCCGGCCTGATTGCGGCGTCAATTTCACGCTCCGGCCCGCCCGCCGGCAGGAACGTTCTCATGTCTCCGCAGTTCTTTCCGAAGTTCGATCCGACGATGGACGCTCACGGAGCGTTGCCGCCGGGTCCGCCGTTCTCATCCGGAGGCGGCCACAAATGGCAAATAAGCGCCACCACCAGAGACACCGCTACGACTCCGGTCAATGCGTCGATGGTCATTCATCTGAAACGCCTGGCGCCGTCGACAGTTCCTCGCGCACAGCCCGGCGCGCCGCACCCGGGAGCCTGCGTTCAGGCGCATCGGCGCAGCTACAAAATCTTGTATCAGGCGCCAGATACCCTCCTGTGAATTGCGGGCATGGCTCCTCTCCTGCCTTGCTCTAGTCACACAATGCTGGCCTGTGCTAAACAGGCCTGACGAGGGGGAGCTGCAATATGAGCGCAATGCCGAGCCCCGCACAATCCGAGTTCTCCGAAGGCTCTCTGACCATCACGCCGTCGGGCGAAGTGCCGACGGTCCACCCGGCGGACCTTAAAAATGACCGGGTCCGCAGCGGGCGACAGTCGTTCGCCAGGCGAGCCCCGCTTGCCCTGGTGCGCTTCCTGATCACGTTTTGTGTCGGCGTTGGCGCTACCTTGGCTTGGCAGTCCTACGGCGATACGGCCAGGGAGGTGGTCGCGAACGCATACCCGCAGCTTGCGTGGCTGGCACCGCCGTCAGCACCGGCTGCGCAGGACGCTGCCGATCCGGTCGCGCCCGCCGAACCAGCGGCGCCAGCGGCCCCCTCATCCGATCAGCAGCTCAGCGCCGTGTCGGTTGATCTCGACGCGGTGCGGCAGAGCGTCGACCGGATCGCCACCAACCAAGAGCAGATATCGCGAACCATTGGCCAGCTTGTGGCCGGCCAGGAGCAGATGACAAGGGAGATCGCCAAGCTGCAGGCGATCGAACAATACATCCTTTACAAGAACTCGGAGCCTCCGCCCCGGCCGGCCCAGGCCCCTGCCCCGGCGCCCAGACCTGCGCGGCCGTCGCAGGCACCGGCGGCGCGCTGATGAGCGGCAGTCTGACCGACGCTGCCCGCCGTCAGGATGGAGCAGGTTTCGCGCCTCGCAGCTTTAAGCTTTCAGCTTTCCACAAAGCGTCCATCCGACGGCTCTCTCTACGCTGCCTGCACGCTTGACAGGGCAGGAGGGGCAGCGCTGATCAATGAGCCAGGAACAAGAACCTCCTCCGGCGGATTTACACAGGCCGCGGCGTCAAACCGCTTGCGAACAACGCCGGAGACATATCATGAACCCGAAAATCGCGGCTGGCGCCGCAGCGCCTGCCTTCATCGCCAGCGCGCTGGTCACAAGCTTGGCGGCCGCGGGACCGGCTTTGGCGGAGAATTGGCGCTGCTACGGCTGCCCTTCGAATTACGTTTACGCGCAACGGTACGATCATGTGCCGCCTTACGGATATTGCGGCGGCTACGCTGCATATTGCGGCGCTTACGAAGGTCCGTGGCGCTACCATGGCGGTCCGCACCCGTCAGCAGGGCACCTTTAAGCCTCCATTTGACAGTATCCAACCTGGACTTGCGCTTTTGCGCTCACCAAATTCAACTCTGCCTTGGGGCGGAAAGAGAGGCGCAATGAAACCGTTCATCATCCCCATCGTTGCGGGGGCAGTGGTGCTGGCTGGAGCGATCGCCGCGCACGCCCAATCTATCACTGTGAACCCGCCGTCCGTCGTGCAGACCGAGAGCCTTCCTCGTCTCCCAAGCTACTTCAGAAATTGTGAGGAACCGCTTCCCTGGTATTGTGCGAAGCCGCCCGGATTGCTGTGGTTCGGCTCCGTCGCGACGCTTCAGCGCGAGCGCCAACCGGCCTCATCTCG
>JAJPKK010000140.1 GCA_021323775.1 Hyphomicrobiales bacterium | reverse complement strand
CGCAGCCGTCGCGACGCCGTGCCGTTGAGCGATCGCGCCCTCGTGCTGGTTGCCAACCGGCTGACTGCACCGGGCAGCGAGCATGGCTTGGCGCGCTGGCTGGAGACTGAAGTGGCCCCCGGATTTGGGACCGGTTGACTAATTGGATTTGGAGCCGTTCCGTTGTCACAGACGGAGCGGGAGATGACGAAGAGGACGAGACGGAAGATCGACGCGGGGCTGAAGGCGAAGATCGCGCTGGTGGCCGATGCCGACGCCCGCAAGGTCGTGTTTGTCAGCAAAGGCCGCGGCGCCGACAACATCGCCGGCTTTGTCCAACATTTGCGCACCCACAAGGGCGCGGCGGACAACATCACGGCGGCCTGCCTCGACATGTCGCCGGCCTTCATCAAAGGCGTCACAGACCATCTGCCGAAAGCGGCGATCACCTTCGACAAGTTCCATGTGGCCGCTCATGCGAGCCAAGCCGTGGACAACATGCGGCGCATCGAGCAGAGGACCGATCCGGCGCTCAAAGGTTTGCGCTGGGCCTTGCTCAAGGACAAAAGCAAACTCTCCCCTGACCAAGCCCGCGACCTCGATCGCCTCGTCGTCCAGTTCACCGCCAAGCGCACCGCTCGCGCCTGGCTCTATCGCGAACAACTGCGCAATATCCTCGACCGCAAACAGATCAACATCGTTTCCGCAATGCTGGCTCAGTGGCGCACTAAAAAAATCGGCTACTGTTTTATTTGCCCAACAACCTGAGATTTATGCGCGTCTTAATTTCTTCTGTGGTCGAACCTTGCCGCGGCTTACGCGGTTGGCCTCCCTCACGATATACCCCCGCGTATAGGGCTTCCCGTTTTTCATGATCTTGAATCGGCGTTGCACTGGGCTCCAGGCGGGCTGCGAGCCTGCCAGGAGGGCCGGAGGACCGCTTTGGCCGGGTATCTTCAGAACGTCAACCCGATCCGGAACACCTGCACCGCATAAAACGCAAGTTCCGCATCCAGACAGCGCTTGATGTTGTCGGCCTGACGGAAGCCGTGCTGCTCGCCCGTGAACAGGAAGTACCCAACGGCATTTCCCTTGCGCCGCAACGCTTCAACCATCATCTCGGTCTGGTTCGGCGGCACAACCGCATCCTCGGAGCCTTGGAAAAAGATGACCGGCTTCGACAGCCGATCGGCGTGATAAACCGGCGACCGCTCGCGATAGCGCTCTTCCATTTCGGGAAACGGCCCGATGAGCCAATCGAGATATCGCGACTCGAACTTGTGGGTGTCGCGGGCGAGCGCGGCGGCATCGCTGACGCCGTAATAGCTTGCCCCACCCTGGAAGAAGTCGCGAAAAGCAAGCGCCGCCAGCGTGGTGTAGCCGCCGGCGCTGCCGCCACTGATGACGACGCGCTTTGCGTCCACCAATCCCCGCTCGGCCAGAAACTTGGCGCCGTTCACGCAGTCGTCGACATCCACGATGCCCCAATTGCGCCTGAGCCGCTCGCGATATTCGCGTCCAAATCCGGTGCTGCCGCCGTAGTTGACGTCGAGCACCGCAATGCCGCGGCTGGTCCAGAAATGAGTCCCGAGATTGAGCGTGCTCGACGCCGAGGACGTCGGGCCGCCATGACATTTGACAAGCAGCGGCGGCCGTTCGTCCGGGCCCCCGACATAGTCGGGATTGTGGGGCGGATAGAACAGCCCGAACGCGGTCTTGCCTCCGGTCGTTGGGAATTCCACCGGCTCGACTTTGGTGAGATAGCCGGTGATGCGCGGTTCAGTTCGATCGAGGAGCTCGGTCGCCTGTTTGAGGACGCGTTGTCGCCCCGATTGGAGATCTAAGGCGATGACGGACGTCGGCCGGTCCGGGGCCCCGCCACGAAACACGACGCGGTCGCCGTCGGCGCGAACCGACCCGAACTCGGTGAAGGAGGTCTCGATCGGCTGGAGGGCGCCGGTTGTCAAGTCCAACGCCGCGAGCTTCCCTAGCCCAGCCGCCGTATAAGCGCAGACGATCCGTCGGGCGCCGGCGAAGGCGTAAGTAGACATGCCGAGGTTCCATTGCGGCATGCCGAATTCGGCCGCCATCGGGCAAAGCGGGCGCGTCGCCGCGGCGGCGATATCGTAAGCGTACAGATTCCACCAGCCGGTGCGATCGGAAACGAAGACGATCTCGTTGCCGTCGGGCGACCATTCCGGCTGAAAGACCGACTCATCCACACCGCCCGCGATGATGCGTATGCCCACAGGTGCGCCGCCGGGACCGATTTCGGCGAGATAAAGCGTGGTCCCGTTCCAAGGCATGTTGGGATGGTCCCACGCAAGCCACAGCATGCGGTTGCCGTCCGGCGACAGGCGCGGCGAACAGAAAAAATCGTGTCCGCCCGCCAGCGCCTCGCCCGCCGAGGCGCCCGAGCGGCCGAGATCGATCGCCACGATGGCGTTGATGGCCTCGCCTTCGACTGAATGATCTTCGCGCACGCCAATCCAGCGCCCGCGCCGCGGGTCGAGCACGCCGTCGCTGTAGCGCCATCCCCCTCCCTTCGCTCCCGCGCTTGCCTGGGAGGAAGACGGCTCCGGCGTGAGCGGCTCGGGTTCAGCTTGGCCGGGGCGCTGGCGATACAAACGCTGGTCGGCAAAGTTCGAAAAGATGCATGTCCCGCCCGCTACGAGCCACGCTGCGCCGCCGTATTCGTGAACGCGCGTGCGGACATTGAAGCCGGGGGGCGTTACGTCAGTGACGGCGCCGTCAGGACCCTCGCGCACGATCACGTTGCGGCCTTGCTCCTGCGGCCGCGCTTCGAGCCAGTAGACCTGATCGCCATCGATGCGAATGTCCGACAGCATCGTGGCCTTCGCCACGATGAGGTCGGAGGTGATCGGCGATTTCCAGGAGCCGTAAGGCGCAGTTTTGGCTGTGGGCATTCTTATTGTTAGGCTTTCCGCGAAATAATCGCTTCGGTTGTTGCGCAGCGGTCTGGCGATTCTTACCTCCCCCCGCGTGCGGGGGGAGCGAGCGGTGCCGTCATTCCTCCAACAACCCCTTAGTTCTGAGGGTCCAGCCGCCTGAACTTCTGAATGCGCTGACCGGTATTCACCTCGGCGGTATAGATGTTGCCCTGGTGATCCACCGCAATGTTGTGCAGCGCGGTAAACTGCCCGGCCTGGCGGCCGACGCGGCCGAATCGCCCGACGATCTCCTTGGTGCCGTGGTCCAGGATGCGGACTTCGCCGTTGGCGCCGTCGGCCATATAGATGAATCTCTGCTCCTTGTCGGGCGAGAATACGAGTTCATAGACCGACCCCGTGGCCCGCGTGTTCTTCTCATAGAAATGCTCGGACACAAACGTGCCGTCCTTGCGGAAGATCTGAACGCGATCATTGGTGCGATCGCAGACATAGACGAACCCGTCCTTGTCGAAGCGCACGCAGTGCACCGGATTTCCGAACTGCTGGGACGGGGGCTTCGCGGGATCGTAAGGGGGCGTCTTTTCATCGCTTGGCTTCCTGCCATAAGCGCCCCAGTGCCGCTTGTAGGCGCCCGTCTCGGAATCGAACACGACGATCCGTCGATTGGCATAGCCGTCGGCCGCAAACACCTCGTGAGCGGCGGTGTCGACAGCGATGTCGGCCGGCGAGCCGAGCCGCTCGGTGGAATTGCTGTCGTTGCCGGCGCCGGATTTGCCGATCTGCAGCACGAACTTGCCGTCCATTGTGAACTTCAGAAGCTGGCCATCCGATTTGCCGTTTCCAGCGAGCCAGACAAAGTCGTTGTCGTCGATGAAAATACCGTGCTCCGACTCGGGCCACTGATAGCCGGGCCCCGGACCGCCCCATGCGCGCAAAAAATTTCCGGACTCGTCGAATACAAGCACAGGTGGCGCCGCGACGCAGCACCTGGACGGCGGCGGATTTTGCTCAGCAGCGCGCTCCCGCTGGGTCAGCGAATTCGGGCGCTGGACGATCCAGATGCGGTCAAACCGGTCGACTGTGATGCCGGCAACCTGACCGAGAATCCAATTATTCGGCAGCGGCTTCGGCCACAAGGCGTCGACCTGAAACTGCGGGATGGCCGGCTTCGTATCTTCCGCGGGCGCGGGACACAGCGCCGCTAATATACCGGCTAATGTGCCCGCTGCTGCCAGCAGAGCATGCGTGACTTGTTTCATCACTCCCTCCCATTTTTTCGCGACCGCAGGCGGCCTGCCCGTTGAGGTCCCCGGGCTGGCGAGACGCCCGCGCTCCCTGGGCCTCAAACCTCTATGCACAAAACCCGAACGAGTCCAAATTCCATCCTAAGGTTCGTGTTATACAGCCTCACGAACCACACGGGTACCCGCCTATGCTTCACGGTCCAGCTTCGTTTGCTTCGGTCGTTGCTTTGGCCTTTCTTCTTGGCGGCGGGGTTGCCGGGGCCGCCGGTCCGGAGCCGGTCGAATTCCGCGCCGGGGACATCACCCTGAAGGCCTTGATCTACCGGCCTGAGGGCACTGGGCCGTTTCCGGCAGTGATCGCGATGCATGATTGTTCCGGCCTCACCACCACGTCAGGAGCGGTCGAGAGCAAATATCGGGAATGGGCGCAAGTGCTGGTGCGCAACGGCTTCATCGTGTTGTTTCCGGAGAGCTACAGCTCGCGCGGACTCGGCAGCCAGTGCGCCGTCCGTAACCGTCCGATACGTCCGGACCGCGAGCGGGTCGCGGATGCCTACGCGTCGCGGCGGTGGCTCGGCCAACAGCCCGACGTAAAGGCGGACCATATCTCGCTGCTTGGCTGGGCGACGGGCGGCAGCAGCGTCCTGTGGGCGATCCGCCCGCAGCGCAAGAAGACCGACGACAAGCCCGACTTCAGATCAGCGGTCGCGCTCTATCCAGGCTGCCGCCGCCTCGACTCGACCGCCTGGAGCGCCCGTGTCCCAACTCTCATCCTGATCGGCGCCGACGATGACGTGACGTCGCCGCAGGATTGCGAGCATATGGTCGCCGGCGCCAGGGGCCGCAGCGCCCGGATCAGCATCATGGTCTATGCGGGCGCTTTTCATGACTTCGATCATCCCAATCGGCCGGTGCAGGTGCGTACCGGCTATGCAGTCTCGGCCGACGGCACGGGACGCGTTCATACTGGAACCAACGCGGCGGCCCGTGCCGATTCGCTCAAGCGCGTGCCGCAGTGGCTGGCGCGGTGAGCGCATGCTGACGAAATTGATAGCCGGCGCGGCCGTTGCGATTCTTGCCGCTGGAATGCCGCGCCAGGCATCCGCCGAAGACTTGCTCCGCTTGGCAATCGGTCAGCGCGGCTTGTGGGATTCTTCCATCGCCGAGATCGGCCAGGGGGCCGGCGTCTTTCGTCGCAGCGGCCTTGAGCTGCAGGTCGTCTATACATCGGGCGGCGGCGAGACTCAGCAGGCGGTGATTTCCGGGAGCGTCGATATCGGAGTTGCCGCCGGAACGCTCGGAGTGCTAGGCGCCTATGCCAAGGGCGCGCCGGTACGGATCATCGCCGGCGAGGCGACCGGAACCGCGGAATACTATTTTGTGCGGGCGGACTCCCCGGTGGCGAAAGGCTTCGCCGGCGTCGCTCCCAACATGACGCTCGCCTACTCGACTGCCGGTTCCGGCACCCACATCACGGCGCTGCGCTTCATGAAAGAGCGCAACTTCAGCGCGAGGCTTACGGCGACCGGCAGCGTGCCGGCGACTTTCACGCAGGTGATGTCCGGCCAGGTCGACATCGGCTTCTCGACGCCGCCATTCGGGCTTGATGCCCTCGAGAAAGGCCAGATCCGTCTGATCGCCCTGGCCAACGATCTGCCGAGCGTTCGCAATCAGACCGTCAGAGTGATCATCGCCAATGCGACTGATCTCGCGCGCCGCCGCGAGACCTATGAACGTTTCATCCGCGCCTACGGCGAGACCATCGAATGGATGTATGCGGATGACAAGGCGATTGCGGCGTACGCGCAATATGCGGCGATTTCGCCCGCCATGGCGCGCCGCGTGCGCGATGATTTTTATCCGAAGACAATGCTCCAGCTCGACCGGGTGATGGGACTTGCGGAGATGGCCGAGGACGCGATTGCGTTCAAGTACATTGCCCGGCCGTTGACCGCCGCGCAGACCGCCGAGCTGGTGCAGACGAGGGCTGGACCCGAAGGCCCGCCGCCTCAGCCAAATGCCAGATAGATGCTGTAGACCGTCGCCAGAAGCACCAGCGCGGCCGACAGGATCAGTTCGGCGCGCAGGTTTCCGGCGGAATGTGTCTCAGCGTCGTCGAGCAGCCGTGCGGTGCGCACGAAGCGCGTCGTTGCAAGCGCAACAATAGCGACGCCGCCGAACATGAACGCGAGGCCTTCATAACGTCCGAGAGGCCGGGACAGCCATTCGTGCGCTCGCTGTGGGGCGCCGCCGATTGCGCTGCCCGCGATCGTCGACAGGAAGAGGTTGAACTTCTCGATCACGAAGCCAAACGCGATCACGGCAATGCCGGTTCGCACCCAGGCAAGGAATGTTCGCTCGTTCGCAGCGTTATCGCTGTAGCCGCGGATCATGAAGGCACCTCATAAGATCTCTGCATGAGCCTGATGTTCGGCCCCGAATGTCAGTGCGGCCCGGATCCTTTCCGCAGCCCCGGCATCCGGGACCGCCGCTGGCCTCTGACGGCGCAGCTGGCTCGGCTTCCCCTAAAACAAGCTGCCCTGCGCCGGATCGCTGCGGCGGCCCTTCCGTCGCGTGGGGCGCACACTTGCAGGAGGCCCGGTCAAGGCGCGGGCCTCGGCCGTCGCGCGCACCCGGCCGTCGGCGAATTCAATGTCAACCCGCGCTCCCGGATTGACGGCCGCGGCTGTGCGCAGCGGCCGACCGGCCTCGCTGCGCACCAGCGCGAAGCCGCGGGCCAGTACGGCGTGATACGACAACGCGGCGAGAAGCTGGGCCGCGCGCTCCAGCCGCGCATCCCGTCGGTCGAGCAGGGTGTCGATCGCAAGCGAGGCCCGCGACAGCAGCACGTCGACCCGCTCGCGAGCGCTCGCGATGCGCAAGCGCTGCGCCTCCGCATTGGCGCGCAGGCCGGCGGCCAGACGAACGCCAGCGGCAGCAAAGCGCTCGCGGCGGCGCTCGCCATGGACCCGCATGCAGCGAGCCGCGCGCATCGCAAACGATACCGTCCGCTCGCGCTCCCGCGCGATGCGCGCCGCCACCGACTGCGCCGTCAGCCGGCCGGCGATGCGAAAATACAGGGTATGATGGACCTGCGCATTGGCGATGAGCGCGCGCGGCAACCGATCGGCGGCGCCGTCGAGGCGCTGGCGCGGCACGGCGAGCAGTGCGTCGGCAGACGGCAACGCTCGCGCGGCGGCGCGCAGTTCAGTGCGGCGGCCATCCTGGCCGCGCGCCCAGCAGGAGAGCGCGCGGCGCGCCAAGCCATCGATGCGGCCGATCATTTCGGACCTCACCGGCACGGCGATTTCGGCCGCCGCGGTCGGGGTCGGGGCGCGGCGATCGGAGACAAAATCGATCAGCGTCACGTCCGTCTCGTGGCCGACAGCGGATATCAGCGGGATTGCGCTGGCAGCGGCGGCGCGCACCACGATTTCCTCATTGAAGGCCCACAAGTCCTCGATCGATCCGCCGCCGCGGGCGACGATCAGCAGATCGGGGCGCGGGATCGGACCGTCGCGCGCAAGGCTGTTGAAGCCCCGGATCGCGGCGGCGATCTCCTCGGCCGCTCCGTCGCCCTGTACCCGGACCGGCCACACCACGACGTGGCGCGGAAAGCGCTCGGCGAGCCGGTGCAGAATATCGCGAATCACCGCTCCTGTCGGGGAGGTGACCACGCCGATGACGCTTGGGAGATAGGGCAGGCGCTGCTTGCGGGCCTCATCGAACAGGCCTTCCGCCGCGAGCCTCCTTTTGCGCTGCTCCAGCAGCGCCATCAGGGCGCCAAGCCCCGCAGGTTCCAGGCTCTCGATGACAATCTGGTAGCTGGAGCGGCCCGGATATGTGGTGAGCCGGCCGGTCGCGATCACTTCGAGCCCTTCCTCGGGCCTGATCCGCATGCGGCCGAACGCGGTTTTCCAGATGACTGCGTCGATCCGCGCGCCTTCGTCCTTGAGAGCGAAATAAGCGTGACCGGATGAGTGCGGGCCGCGATATCCGGAGATTTCACCCCGCACCCGCACATGGCCAAAAGTGTCTTCGACCGTGCGCCTGAGCGCGGCCGAAAGTTCCGAAACGGTCCATTCCGGAATATTAATGCGCTGTTCGTTCATGGGGGGAACGGTATCGGCCATAAGGTAAGCTCAGTCCAGATGCTCATTGATTTCTTGCCATTCTGGTGTCCTCATGGCCGCGCAGCCCCTTTGACCGGCTTGCAGCCAGACAGCGCCGTGCTACATCACCGGCCGTCCTGTTTTTCGCTGCGGCGGCGTTCATGAACATACTCATTCTCGGCGCGGGCGGACGCGAGCACGCGCTCGCCTGGAAGCTCGCCGCAAGTCCGCTGACGGATCGCCTGTATTGTGCGCCCGGCAACGCCGGCGTAGCGCAGGAGGCGGAGTGCGTCGCCATAGATAACGGAGATCATCAAGCCGTTGTTGCGTTTTGTAAGGCCCGGGCCATCGATTTTGTCGTGGTGGGGCCGGAAATTCCGCTGGTGGCCGGCCTCGTCGATGACCTCGAAGCCGCCGGCATCAGAGCCTTTGGCCCGTCCCGCGCCGCGGCCCGGCTCGAAGGCTCCAAGCGCTTCGCCAAGGATCTCTGCCGCGCCAACAATATCCCAACGGCGGCCTACGAAAGCTTTACGGCCGCGGCGCCAGCCAAAGCCTATGCGCGCCGGGCGGGCGCGCCGATCGTGGTCAAGGCCAACGGCCTGGCAGCCGGCAAGGGCGTGGTGGTGGCGAAGACGCCGGCCGAGGCCGAGGCCGCCATCGACATGATGTTTGGCGGCGCGCTCGGCGAGGCCGGCACGGCGGTCGTGGTGGAGGAATTTCTCACAGGCGAAGAAGCCTCGTTCTTTGTCCTTTGCGACGGCGACAGCGTGGTGCCGCTCGCCGCCGCCCAGGACCACAAGCGCGCGTTTGACGGCGATGACGGCCCCAATACCGGCGGCATGGGCGCCTATTCGCCGGCCCCGGTGATAACGCCGGAGATCGAACGGCGCGCCCTCGACGAAATCGTGCTCCCGACCGTCCGGGCCATGAAGGCGATGGGAACCCCATACAGGGGCGTGCTCTATGCCGGGCTGATGATAACCGGCGAGGGACCGAAGCTCGTCGAGTACAATGTTCGGTTCGGCGATCCGGAATGCCAGGTGCTGATGCTGCGCCTGATGTCGGATCTTCTCCCGGCGCTGATCGCCGCGCGCGACGGCGTGCTCAAGAACTTCGCGCTTCGCTGGTACTCGCAAGCGGCGCTCACCGTCGTAATGGCCGCCAAGGGCTATCCAGGCAACTATGTCAAGGGCTCGGAAATCGTGGGCCTCGCGGAAGCGGCGAAAGTCGAAGGCGTCGAAATCTTCCACGCCGGCACGCGCCGCGAGAACGGCCGCATCCTCGCCAATGGCGGCCGGGTGCTGAACGTCTGCGCGCTCGGCAACACGGTGAGAGAGGCGCAGGCGCGCGCCTACGAAGCGGTCGACAAGATTAAATGGCCGGAAGGCTTCTGCCGCCGCGACATCGGATTTCGGGCGGTGGAGAGACGAAAATAGCGGCGCTGATCGGGAGACCTCGATTTGGCGAGCAATTCGCAACTATAGGTCGACGTGATTATCGAGGACGAGGAAACCGACCGCGTGGTCCGACAACTCGCCGAACGTACCGGCGAGCCGATCGACGTGGCCATGCGACAAACCCGTGTTCGATCGCCTTCAGCGGGTACCCTTGAATGAAGATGAGATCGCGCGGCGCAAGCGTTAAGCTTGCCGAAATACTCGCCTGTTTCGATTCCTTGCCGCGGATTAACGAGCATCTGCCCGACGACGCGCCGATCGGCGACGACGAAAATGGGCCGCCGGTCTAACTATCGGAGGCAGAAGGCGGTTGTGGGCGGCGGGCCTTGTCCATACACTCGATTCGCGTATATATCTTCAAAGACGGCGTATATACTGTGCAACGTCAATGCATTCTACGAGTCGTCAACATGGGCGTGATCATCAAAAACGCGGTTACGGAGGCCAAAATCCGCAAGCTCGCCAAGCGTACGGGCGAGACATTGACGCAGGCGGTGGAGCACGCCGTAGATGAGAAATTAGCCAGGATTGCTCCGCAACGCCGCAAGGGCCGCGTCGACCGCGCCAAGCTCGCCAAGGTTCTCGCCCATTTCAGGTCCCTTCCGAAGCAAAACGAGCATCTGACCGACGACGAAATCATCGGATATGATGAGTATGGCGTGCCGAGATGATCGTGGTCGACACTTCGGTCCTTGTTGCGATCCTCCGCGAGGAAGCCGATGCTGCTGATTGGATTGACCTGTTCGATCGGACGTCGAAATCGCTAATGTCGATCGTCTCTTATGTTGAGACGAGCATGGTCGTCTACGGCCGGGCTGGCGATACCGACCCCAACGAGGTCACTGATTTGATCGAAGCGCTGCGAATCGAAGTTCTGCCGGTCTCACTTGATCAAGGCGAAGCCGCGGTCGCGGCATTCTTGCGCTATGGCAAGGGTCGTCACCGCGCGGCCCTCAATCTCGCCGACTGTTTTTCTTATGCACTGGCGAAAGTTCGCAGGGCGCCC
Organism: Hyphomicrobiales bacterium; assembly: GCA_021323775.1. GTDB lineage: Bacteria > Pseudomonadota > Alphaproteobacteria > Rhizobiales > Xanthobacteraceae > JAJPKK01. The sequence goes on along the minus strand of JAJPKK010000140.1, from coordinate 3,189 downwards.
CTTCTTTACAAAGGGAATGACTTTGCCATGACGGACATCGTCCCTGCGTGGCAACCCCAATAACTGCATGCCCGATCTCGCCGATCTCTATCCCGGCTTTGCCTCCCATTGGATCGATACCTCTGCCGGCAGAATCTTCGCGCGCGCCGGCGGCAGTGGGCCGCCGCTGATGCTGCTTCATGGCTACGCACAGACCAACGTGATGTGGCACAGGGTTGCCGACGAGCTCGCGAAGCGCTTTGCGCTCGTGATCCCGGACCTGCCGGGCTATGGCTGGTCGGCGGCGCCCGACGCGGGCCCCGATCACGCGCCCTATACAAAGCGCGCCATGGCCGCCGCCATGATCGACGTGATGGAGACGCTCGGGCATGCGCGTTTCAGCCTTGCAGGTCATGACCGCGGCGGCCGTGTCGCTTATCGGCTCGCGCTCGATCACCCCGGTCGGGTGACCCGGGTTGCGGTGCTCGACATCGTGCCGACCTACGCGATGTGGCGCGGCCTCGATGCGCGCCTCGCCTGTCGGATCTGGCACTGGACGTTTCTGTCATTGCCGGCGCCTGGCCCGGAAAACATCATCGGCCGCGACCCCGTCGCGTTCTGGGACTGGAAGACCGCGCCCGGCACGAAGGCCAAGAGTCTTGCGGCTTTCGATCCGCGTGCGCTCGCCCACTACCGCGCGTTCTTCTCCGATCCGCTGCGCATTCACGCGACCTGCGAGGACTACCGCGCCGGCCGGACAACCGATCTTGCACACGACGAGGCGGACCGCGCGGCAGGACGGAAAATTGCCTGCCCGATGCTGGCGCTGTGGGGGGAGAGCGGCATTCCAAGCGAGACGGAGAGCCCTCTCGATACGTGGCGCGAGTGGGCGAACGACGTGCGCGGCTTCGCAATCGACTGCGGGCACTATCTGCCGGAGGAAAATCCGCAGGCAACCACAGCGGCGCTCATCGATTTCTTCGGCGGCCGCGAGTAGGCCGTTGGAGGATCGAGCGCAGGGAAACCGTCCGGGGCCTCTCCCGTGGCGCGGCTCCTACGGGTTTCGCTACGCTCAACCCGTCCTAAATGCTACGATGCGCCAACCATGTCTATCTTGGACTACCAGGACGCGTTCACCGGCACCAAGGATGTTGCCGCGCCTCTGCGCTTCGACACCGCGCGGCTCGAAACGTGGCTTGCAGCCCGTGTGCCGGAATTTTCCGGGCCACTCGCTGTGCGCCAGTTCAAAGGGGGGCAGTCGAATCCCACCTATCTTTTGGAGACGCCTGCGCGCCGCTATGTGCTGCGGCGCAAGCCGCCGGGCAAGCTTCTGCACTCCGCCCATGCGGTCGACCGCGAATTCCGCGTGATCTCGGCGCTCTACCGCCAGAACTTCCCGGTGCCGGAGCCGATCGTCTATTGCGAGGACGCGGAGGTGGTGGGCACCCCATTTTTCGTGATGAGCTATGTCGACGGGCGCATCTTCTGGCAGTCGCATCTGCCGGGCTCGCATCCCTCCGAGCGCACCGCCGTCTACGATGCCGTCAATGCAACGATTGCACGCCTGCACAGCTTCGATCCCGCCGCGATCGGACTTGCCGGCTATGGCCGCGGCGAGAGCTACGTCGCCCGGCAGGTCGAGCGCTGGTCGAAGCAGTATCGCGCATCGGAGACGCAAACCATCGACGACATGGAGCGTCTGATGGTCTGGCTGCCGAACCATCTGCCCCCACCGGCGCCGATACGGCTCATCCACGGCGATTTCCGCCTCGACAACATGATCCTGGCAAAGGATTCGCCTCGCGTGCTCGCTGTGCTCGACTGGGAACTCTCGACCCTCGGCGATCCGCTGGCGGATTTTTCCTATCACCTGATGAAATACCACATGCCGCCGGCCGATAGCGGCGGCGGTACGGCTTCCCTTATCGGCCATGACCTTCGAGCGCTGGGCATTCCTTCCGAGGGGCAGTACATCGACGCCTATGCGGCGCGCACGGGCCTCGATCCCCGCGCGCACCTCAACACCTACCTGGCCTACAATTTTTTCCGGATCGCCGCGATCCTGCAGGGCATTGCCGGGCGGATCCGGGACGGCACCGCCACCAGCGAGCACGCGGCCGCCAAGGCGCTTATGGTCCGCCCGCTGGCGGCAGCGGCGTGGTCGTTCGCCTGCGCAGCGGGCGGCTGATGAAAAGTGTGGCGCTCGCACTCGGCGCCGGCGGCGCGCGCGGACTCTCTCACGTTGCGGTGTTCGAGGTGCTCGACGAGTTGGGAATCAAGCCTGTGGCCATTGCCGGCTCCTCGATCGGCGCTATCGCTGGCGCGGTCTATGGAGCCGGGATGAGCGGCAAGGCGATTCGCCATTACGTCATTGATCTCGCTCACAACCGGGGCGAGGTCTGGCGGCGCCTGATGCTGGCGCGGGCCGGCACCATCGGCGACATGTTCAACGGCAACTTCACGGCCGCCGTGCGGCTCGACGCCGAAAAACTCGTTGCACAGTTTCTTCCTGATGTGGTTCCGGACGACTTTGACAAGCTCGGGATTCCGCTGACCGTGGTGGCGTCCAATCTCTACGGCCGCCGCGAGGCGACCTTCAGCTCGGGCCCGCTCAAACCGGCGCTCGCAGCCTCGATCGCGCTGCCCACCATCATGCGGCCCGTCGTGCTCGGCGAACGCGTGCTGATCGACGGCGGCGCCACCAATCCGCTGCCGTTCGATCTCTTGCGCGGGCGCGCCGATATCGTCGTGGCGGTGGATATCTCCGGCCCCCCGGCCGAAGAACGCAAGGACCTGCCCAACACCATCGAGTCGCTCTATGCCACGGTGCTGGTAATGACCAGCGCGATCATCAATGAGAAGCTCAAGCATGACGCGCCCGATCTCCTGGTGCAGCCGCATGTCGGCACGTTCCGGGCGCTCGATTTCTTTCAGGCGAGTGCGATTTTGCGCGTCGCTGAGGCCGCGAAAACGGACTTGAAGGCGAAGCTGGAGGCGCTGCTCGGGCTGTGACGCCGGGGCGCATCCTGAAGCCGTAGAGCCGTCGCCAGGGTTGAGCGATAGCGAAACCCGGGGCCGCCCTCCCAGCCCGGGCTGCGAGACTCACCTTCTTTCGTAACTGCCCAGGTGGGATAGCCATCCTTTCGATGTTCTGCCGGTAAGATTTTTCTAGACAGCGGAATCGCGTTTCGATTCAAGGATTCATGAATG
>JAJPKK010000126.1 GCA_021323775.1 Hyphomicrobiales bacterium | reverse complement strand
TGTCCCCAAGCGTGAACTCAACAGGCATCCTGGCGGTTAGAGCTTGTGTGCGTTCGGCGCCATAGCCTCGTGTGAGGCCGGATTGCGCGAAAGAAACCGTTCGATCTTGCTCGAATTCGGAATTCCGAGTCGAGGCGAGTTGCACGGTCGGTGCGCGGGCCGCGCCTTCACGGGCCCATTCGCCCGCTCCGCCGCGCCTCGCCCGTGTTGCGGAGGCAGGGCGGGCCAGGAGATTCGAGGATGCTCATAGGTGTCGCGAGTTTAGGTGTCGCGAGTTCGCTGCAATCCACGCGGACATGTCGCCGTCCCCGCTTTGCATTAATGGCGCCTATGGCGGCCGTCGCCAGCATCATCGTTGCCGCCCTTCCGGGTCTGCTTTTTGCGCCAGCCGCCGCTGCCGAGGGCCCCGCACAACCTGCAGAGCGATCCGGACCGCCAAGCTTCGCCCCGATCGTCCAGAGCGTGAAGCCGACCGTGATCTCGGTGCGCGCTAAACTGCACGATACGAACTCAAGGGATATGGGTTCGCACGAGGACGAGCATGAGCAACAACAGCCTCCGTTCTTTGGACGCCCGCCGTTCGATCGATTTTTCCGCGAGTTCGGAATGCCGAATTTTCCCGACGGAGGCGGCCGCCCCCGATTCACGCTTGCACAGGGTTCGGGATTCTTCATTTCGAGCGACGGCTATGTGGTCACCAATGGCCACGTTGTGGGCGACAGCCAGTCGGTCGAGATCGAGACGCACGATCAGAAAACATACAAGGCCAAGGTCGTCGGAACCGATCCTAAGACCGACGTCGCGCTGCTCAAAGTCGATGACCGCGACGACTTTCCGTACGCGGGATTTGCGGAGGGCGTCCCCCAGGTCGGCGACTGGGTGATTGCAGTCGGCAATCCGTACGGGCTCGGCGGCACCGTTACGGCCGGGATTGTCTCGGCGCGCGGCCGCGATATCGGCACAAGCCCCTATGACGATTTCATTCAGATCGACGCCCCGGTAAATAAAGGCAATTCTGGCGGCCCGGCATTTGACGAGAACGGCAAGGTGGTGGGAGTGACAACTGCCATCTATTCGCCGTCGGGCGGCTCCATCGGAATCGGATTTGCCATTCCGGCCGATACGGTGAAGTCGGTCGTCGCTCAATTGAAGGAAACCGGGGCGGTCACCCGCGGATGGATCGGGGTGCAGGTCCAGCCGGTCACTAAAGACATCGCCAACAGTTTAGGTCTCGACAAGGCGGAAGGGGCTCTGGTCGACGAACTGCAGCCGGAAGGTCCCGCCTCCAAGGCGGGCATCAGGCCGGGCGACGTGATCCAGTCCGTTACCGGGGAGGAGGTCAAGGACGCCCGCGACCTCGCCAAGAAGATTGCCGGAATCGAGCCGGGCCAAACCGCCACGCTTGAGGTCTTCCGCGACGGATCGCACGAAACCGTCACGTTAAGGGTCGCAAAGATGCCTGAGCGCACCGGAGCGGAGAAAAGGCCTGGCGGAGAGCGCCACACAGGCGCCGCTTCGTTGGGCTTGAGGCTTGCGCCGGCCGCAGCGGTCGCCGGCGAAGGCACGCATGGCGTGGTGGTGACTGATGTCGATCCGGACGGCGCAGCGGCCGAGCGCGGCGTCCATACCGGCGACATCATCCTCGACGTCGCCGGAAAGGCGGTCGACAACCCGTTTGAGGTGCGGGATGCGGTTGAAGAGGCGCGATCTGCCGGAAAGCAGGCGGTCTTGATGCGGATCAAATCGGGCGACACGGCGCGCTACGTCGCGGTGCCGCTGGATGCCGGCTAACCCGGATGCCCCTGGACCAGCAACTGCGGCATGCCGCTGCATGCAGCGGCATGCACCGGAACGGTAACGGCCCTATGACGTTAACGGCCATGCCCAAAGCCCGCACCATCGCGCGACGGCGCTTCCCGCCCTGGCAGGTGATAGAACTGCAAGGCGGTTACGCGGTCGAGGACGCGGAGGGCCGCCGGCTGGGCATATTCTACGGCGAGGCAGACGCAAGCGCCGCAAAGCAGGCGGGCGGCCTCACGCTCGACGAAGCGCGCCAGATGGCCTTCGATTTTGCAAGGCTGCCGGAACTGCTCAAGGTCGAGGGACGGGGTTAGCTGGCAGGGCGCGCTGCCGCAGAATGTCGGTCTCGCTTTGTGCGAGGCTCACCGTGCCTGGCGCCGCCCTGGACCCGGCGGCGACCTCCCGTGAAACGGTTCAACTTACCTCCGCTAACCGCGGCCGGGGCGTCAGGACGAGCGCAAAGTAGGTTTCCATGTCGGCATTCAGCGCGTAGTGGAAGCGTGAGAACGCCTTCAACAGGCCCTGCTCGTAAAGCCCGAGCGATTCGCCGCGGCAAATGAGAAATTTCGCAGCCGCAACGATATCTTCGCGGTCGACGACGCACAGCAGGCGCATCTCGGGATGGCGGGCGAAATATTCGAATACGGCCGATGTGATCATCGGATAGCCGGGATGGAGCATATCGTCGAGGCAGATGATTCCGTCGCGATGCAATAGCGGAGCGACCAATTCCAGATCGTTGATCAGGCAATCGCGGGAATGGTGGCCGTCGATATGAACGAAGCGGACCGGCCGCCCGCCGAGCTTTTCGCGCAGCTCGGCTGGAGTAATCTCGCGGCTGTCCACCTTCCAGGACACGCAACGATCGCGCGCAACGCCGTGGGCGGCGCAATTGGCAAGAAAACGGCTCTCAACGCCCGCATCAGGCCAGTCGAATCGGTCGATGCCCAATGCCTTTTCACCGGGCTCGAGGCCGAGCGCCATCGCGATGAAGAAGCGGCCTTCGAAAGTCCCGATCTCGACGAATTCGCCGCTGACGCCCAGCGCCGACTGCCGCCGGATGAGGTGCCCGCAGATCGCCGCCGCAAAGCGGGACGACATGCCGCGCACCCGCTCATAGCTCTGCGCAAGGTAGAGATCGATGGCGGGATAACCGCTCGCCACGTCAAGCATCAAACGCTGCTCTTTTTTGTTCCCGCCATTCGCGCCGCAAGAATATGCAAAAAATATTGCATCAATCCGCCAGTCAAAAAAAGAGATTTTTCATAATCAAGGGCTTCGCGACTGGTCTTGTTGGAATTCCTTCGCTAAACTGAACTCAAAGAGCTCCTCGGTGCGGAGAGCGCGCTTCTCCAGGTCGCGCGATGCAAGCCGGCGAACGGGGCATGCGACAGCAGGAAGGACCGGGAGGTGCGCAAGCGGGATTTTACCGGAAGCAAAGCCTACAAAAATATACCCGTGTGACTCCGAGGGAGGGAGGACTTACATGCATCTCATTCCGCAGTCTTGGTCGCATTTGCACATGCTCGTGAGCGTGTTCCCGTCCTTCGGGCTGGTGTGTGTGCTGGGTTTTTACGTAGCCGGCCTCCTCGCTGACAACATCGCCGCCAAGCGAACCTGCCTGGTTCTGTTTGCCGGTTTGGGCCTGCTGTCCATTCCGATTTACCTGAGCGGCGCCGGTTCGATGGCGGCGCTCTCTGGAAGCTCTAGATTTACCAAAGCGGCGATGGACGCCCACTACATTTGGGGGGTTGCGGCGCTCGTCGCACTTGTGATTACGGGCGTCGGCGCCGTGGTTGCGCTGGCGCTGTCAGGGAGCGCCGGCCGCGCCTCCAGGGACACGCTGCGTGTCGTTTTGGGCCTCGGCGTTATCACGCTGGGCGTGCTGATTGCAGCGGACGGTTGGGAGCTGGTTCACCGCGAGCTGCAGTCGACTGTGGTTATTCCCGACGTCTCGACGCCGCCGATTTGGCCGCACGTCCATATAATCTTGAATCACGCCCCGACGGTCGGATGGGCATTTGCGCTTGCCTTTTATGTTGTGGCGCTCGTCGCAAACGACGACCTGATGAAGCGGGGCAGCCTCATCCTGTTTGTCATATGCGCCATCCTCGGCGTGCCGACCTATGTTACCGGCACCGCCTCGATGTGGGCATTGACGCAGCCTCCAATCCCGGAGATTTCCAAGGCCGTCATCAACGCCCATCGTGATATGGCGTTATGGACGCTGTTTGGTCTCGCATTTACCGGCCTCGCCTCCTGGTTTGAGCTGTGGCGGCATCGGCATTTGGGGCGCTTTTCCAAGCTTTCGCTGACCTTGGTCATGGTGTTTGCAGTCATCACGCTGGGCATAATGACCGAAACCGGGCACCGCGGCGGGCAAGTTAATCACCCCGAGATCCGCGTCGCGACGGAAATACTCCCGACCGATCCGCAGGCCGGTATCTCCATGGCGATCGAATCGCTGATGACCAGCATGGTCTGGTTTGTGCCCTGGCAGATCGTGCATTTCTTTGGATACTGCCTGATATTCGGCACGGCCTTCGCGGTGCTGCTGCGAGTGCTGGGTTTCTGGAAATCCGTGTCGTTTGCCGCCGTGCACCGGCTGCTCCTGCTGGGGGTTCTGGGCGTGCTGATGAACGTGTTTTCAGGCATGCTCATGCTGCTGGCCGACAGCTATCGCTACCTGAATGACGTCACGTTCGGGCCGAAGATCGCTCTTATTGCGATCGGTGCAGTCGTGGCCCTGTACTTCTCTGCGTCCAACCGGCTTTGGAACCTCAAGCCAGGCGAGGATGCACCGGCGGCCGCGAAGTGGGTTGCGGGCGTGGTGGTGCTGGCATGGGCCGGGGTGATCGTCTGCGGCCGATTGCTGAACTATCTCTGACCGGGAGGGATGCGCTATGCACGGGCTCGAAATAGTCCTGATGGCCATCGTGACCAATGCATGCGTCCTCGGCCTGGCTTTTTTCACGGTATATCAATTCAACAAGGCCGTGAGCCAAAGTGGACGGTAGACGGTTTGCGCTGGCGGCATAAGGGACGGCAGACATAAAAGGCAGGGGAGGGTTGAACAGTGCTTGCAGGACTGGAAAATTCAGAGTTCTCGGCTTGGATCCGAACGGAGCTGTGGGGTTGGCCATTGGCGCTGACGCTTCATGAGTTCGGGACGGCGCTTGTGCTGGGACTCATGTTCATCATTTGCCTGCGGCTGCTCGGGATATTCGAGACGATTCCCTATGCCTCGCTCCAGCGGCTGTTTCCCGTCATCTGGGCTGCGGTGGTGCTGCAATTCCTGACCGGTTTCGCGCTCTGGATGTCGAAGCCGACGCGGTATGTGGCCGACGTCGCATTTCTGCTGAAGCTCCTGTTTGTCATTATCGGCATCGTTCTGACGTCCTACCTTTACGGCTTCATCAAGCGTGAGGCCGGCTCATGGGAGCAGGGAGGCGCCGTCTCTCCGCCCGCAATCAAATTCGTCGCGCCTTCTCTTCTGGTGTGGTGCCTTGTCCTGGTTGCGGGACGGCTGACCGCGTATCTGGGATCGCTCTTCGGTTGAACCAAACCGGCATGCTCCGCGGTCGCGGAAACATAGCCGGCTAGCACTACGGCGTCAGAACTCCTTCCGGATCGCCGGCGCACAACGGCTGATGTCGTACGCGGCATTTCCAACGACCTTCCCGTCGGAAATCGGGGGCTGGCGCCCTCAGCAACTTCCCGTTTGGTGCGCAACGGCCGGCGCTTGGTCGAGGGAGGTGAGGTCTGCGGCGCGGCTGCATTCGGGATCATTCATGTTAAGGACAGCAGCAGCATTAAGTAAATCTTTTCTCGACAGCGCCAAACCGGCGAACGTGAGGCAGTTATCAGCATGACGCCGTTATCTCCCTTATGGGTGCGCCAGCACTCTCACCGCCAATCCTCCGAAGACCGGCGGTCCAAAATTCCCTGAGAACAGGGAAAATAACAGGGAATTTGTAACTGCCCAGGTGGGATAGCCATCCTTTCGATGTTCTGCCGGTAAGATTTTTCTAGACAGCGGAATCGCGTTTCGATTCAAGGATTCATGAATGGCGATTCG
>JAJPKK010000318.1 GCA_021323775.1 Hyphomicrobiales bacterium | reverse complement strand
TCTGCGGCGCCTGATATTTCCGGAACCTATTGGGCGACGAGCTACAGCCCGAAGATCCAGGTGCTAGGCGGCGGCGACCCGCCGCTCAATGCCGCCGGCAGGGCCGCCTATGAGAAGAACCAGGCAGGCTTGAAAGACGGCTCGATCGTCGACAAGGCGCGCCGCGTCTGCGTGCCCGACGGCGTGCCGCGGGTGCTCGCCACGCCCTATCCGTTCGAAATCTTCCAGGCGCCGGCGGGCCAGGTGACGTTTCTCTATGAAATGAACCATCAGGTGCGCGTGATCGTCATGGACAAGCCCCTGCCCCCGCGCCAGGCCATGATCGTCGATCCCAAATACAACGGCCATTCGGTCGGCCATTGGGACGGCGACACGCTGGTGGTTGAATCGGCCGGGTTTAACGAGTGGACTTTCCTGGATGCGAGCGGCCTGCCTCACAGCGACGAGATGACGACCGTCGAGCGCATCCGCAAGGTCGGCAATCAGCTCGAAGACGTGATCACGATCCATGATCCCCAGATGTACGAGAGGGATTGGCAGGCGCGTTTCGTCTATGACGAGCGCAACGATGTGAGGCTCGAGGACTATGCCTGCAATGACACCCATCGCGATCTTTCCGGTGTGAAGGGCGTGCGTCGGTGATAAGCGCTGCCGCTGCCCGGATGTGCGTCGCGGTTCGACAGGGAGGGAACTGCCAATGACAAATCGTCTGCCGCGCATCGGACACGCGCTCGCCGGCGCGATCGTGCTCACCGCTCTCTGCGGCCCTGCCGCGCCTCCCCCGGCCGTCGCCGCGGAAGCGCCGCGGACCGGAGCGCCGCCCGGCCTTGATCTCTCTGCGCCCGGCGTCGCCTGGGCGGGGTTCGTGGCGCCGAAAGCGCCCAACTATGCAATCGCGCGCCTGTTCAATGACTTTGCCAGTCCGGCGACGGGCCTCGGCCCGGTCACGGACGGTCCCGACCACCCCTACGCCAACAACGAAGTGGCGCGGGAAATGCGGATTCAGCCGACCTACCGGGTGGCCGACCTCAATAACGCCGCCGGCCGCAACCTGTTGCCGTGGGTGAGGGAAGCGCTCCGCCGCCAGAACGAGCTGGTGCTCCGCGGCCGCAACGGAGAGACCCGCGAGGCGCGATGCTGGGAGACCGGCGTCCCAGCCTTCCACCTCAACCCCGGCCTCATGCATATCATCCAGACGCCGCGGGAAGTCGTGCTGTTCCTCACCGGCCGCGCCCGCCACATCTGGCTGAACGCGCCGCATTCGGCCAATCCGAAACCGTCCTGGTACGGTGAATCGGTCGGCCACTATGAGGGCGATACCCTCGTCGTCGATACGATCGGTTTCAACGACCGGACCTTCGTGGATTCCTACCGCACGCCGCACACCGACAAGCTGCACGTGGTCGAGCGCTTCCGGTTGATTGACGGCGGCAATACGCTCGAAGTCGCCTTTACGGTGGAAGACCCCGGCGCCTTTTATCAGCCGTGGTCGGGGACGCGAAACCGCCACCGCGTAGTGAATCCCAACGCAAGGCCAGCGGAATTCGATTGCCCGGCTTTCAACGACGATTATTTCAACATCGGCCTTGAGCCGGTGCCCACGGCAGAGAAGCCGGATTTCTGAAGGCCGCAATCAAGGAGAGTGAAGCGACTGCACGGCTTGACGCCGAAGAAGACGCTTCTCATAACGTCGACCAGACCAGATTTTGATATGGTTGAATCGAAAACGTTGCCGTGCCGCTCTCCACCCGTCCCCGACGGGGCGAGAGGTGAAGAAGCCCTCGCTCAACCTTACTATAAAATGGTCTATGATTCCCTTCAGAAGAAACAGCCCGTATGGACGTCAACGATAAAATTCACGCCCAGCTTGTCAAAGCCGGCGTGCGGCTGGCTGCCAGTCTGCCGGACGATTGGGTCAACACCCTCATTCGCCGCATTTCCAAAGACAACCAGATTCACCATGTCCCCGTGTGCCGCGAAGCCGAGACCATCGCGATCTGTGCCGGCGCATTCTTCGGCGGCGTGCGTTCGGTGGCGATATTCGGCAACACCGGGCTGCTAACCTGCACTGGCGAAATGGCGACGCTGTGCCTGCGCCACGCCATACCGGTGTTCTGCATTGTCAGCGGTCGCGGCTCCATTGACGATCACAAGGTCTATCAGGAGGTGCAAGGCCGCCGCACGATTCCGTTGCTGCAGGCTTACGACTATCCCTACAAGATCATCGACCGGGAAGAGGAGATCGAGGACATACCGAATGCCTATGAATGGCATCGCCTGCAGAAAAGGCCCTTCGTCCTGTTCTTGACCAAGAAGCTTCTGGGAACCAAAGCGTGAAGACGAACGAATGTATGAAGGTTCTGGCGAAACACCGCGGCGATGCGGTCGTAATCTGCGCGCTGGGCATGGCGGCCAATGAATGGTGGGCGGTCACCCGCAGCGAAGATTCGTTCTACATGCACGGCGGCATGGGCTTCGCAGCGAGCTTCGCTCTTGGACTTGCCTTGTCGATCCCTCGCACTCCGGTCTGGGCGCTCAACAGCGACGGCTCGCTGTGCATGAACACGGGCTGCCTGATTACGGAGGCGGGGCAGCAGCCAAGAAACCTCAAGCATTTCGTCGTTGACAATGGGTGCTACCAGACCGTTGAAACGATGCCGATGGTCAATCAGGGAGCGGCCGATTACGCCGCAATGGCGCGCGCCGCCGGCATCCGGCAGGCCATCACGGTTGATGATCTTGCCGAGCTGGATCGCGTGATGCCCGAGGTCGTCGCGGCGGAGGGCCCCTATTTCGTGCGGTTGCGCGTCGAGCCGGAGCCTGACTATCAACGCGCGCCGCCGGCGAATTACGAAGGGCCAGAGATGAAGTATCGCTTCGGCCGCGCCCTGGAGAAGAAGCTCGGCATAAAGGTTTTCGGACCGAGGGGCTTCTGACGCAAGCGTCTCGCCGGCGCGTCGCGGGGCCTGCACGGGAGCCCCTGCGGCGAAACTGACTTCCCGCACCATAGCAGTTCCCGGTCGAGTGGAATCGCCGGGCCGGACCCGTTGGCTATGCCGCCCTACGACGTTTTCCATATGACCGGAATCCGCTTGTAGACGCAGGCTTGAAGCTGCACCCGGCGAGGGAGGAGGCGCGGTCACATCCGCAAATATAGTGATGCTGCGCAGGAACGAACGGCGGCCATTCGATTTGTATCACCGAACGCTGGATAGCGGTTTCACTCCCAATTTAAGACGCGGATCAATCTCCTTGCGGATTCGCGCGCTGACAGCAGGAGCTTCGGTATGTGCGATTACAGCCTCGAGAACGTCGCCAGTCGCGCGGCGAGAGCCGGCGAGAAACTTGTTTCAAGCCAGTTTGTGAACTCCTTGACCCGCGGCTTCGCGGCCGTAGGCGAGCCCGATGTTGCCGTATGCCTGCTTCCGGGCACGGAGCTCGGTTTTGATCAGGACGTCGAATGCGACCACCCGCTCGGGCTCTACGAACGGCGAAAATTACGGGAGAAGGTCGCGCGGTTCCGGCAGATCAATCTCCACAGCCCTTATGAGCACCACGACGCCCTCGAATTCGCAAGCGGGAAGGTGGTTCTGCTGACGCGGCTTTGTGTCGGCCAGACCGCCACGGTGCTGCAACTTCCGGCGGACACGCGGACGCCGGTCTCGGCTGAAAGTGAGGTCAGGCCTCTCGCACCCGTCGGCTAAAGCGCCGCCGGCGCCGACGCAGAAGTGCAAAACGCGGGTCCTCTTTGGCGCGCACCCATCGCGCGCCGATGACCTGCGCCCGCGCATCACGCTCAAACCGATGAATATTCCACCGCCGGCGCAGGGCAGGCGCTCGTCGACACAAGCTCGGAGCGAAGCGCGCCCACTAAAAAGGTTGCGGCCGGTGGGCGCGGCGCACCGAAGTGGGGCTTGCCCTGCTCGGCACACTTCCGGCGACGCAAGGATTTGACAGAGCGACCGAATGGTGAGGGTCATGGCTGAAGGGACTGTCACATCGAAGCCTGCGATCCGGAGGCGCAGCCGGGACGGGCTATTGTTCGGCGGGATAGGCATTGCGACGGGGGCCTTGGTCGCGAGCTCGCACCTCGCTGACGTGGAACTATTCGCAAAGAAAGAGCCGTCTCACTTTGTTGCTGCCGGGCGAACGGTTGCCATCGAGCGCACTTCGCACTTTGCTGGCTTCGCTGAGCTTGTACGGGCGGTCAAGCCGGCCGTGATCGCGGTCCTCGCGCGTACGCCTGAAGCCGATATGGCTTCGCAGGCGCAGGGATCTCCCGAAGGGCAGAGGCCACGATTTACCACATCGCAAGGATCCGGCTTTTTCATTAGCGCCGACGGCTATGCCGTCACCAGCAATCACGTCGTCAAGGGGAGCGTGTCGATTGAGATTCACACCGATGAGGGAGAAAGTTACAAGGCGAGAGTGGTTGGCGCCGATGCTGCAAGCGATCTCGCCGTGATCAAGGTGGATGCGCGCAGGCCCTTCGTGCCCGTGCGGTTTGCGGAAGAGCCGCCGCAGGTCGGCGACTGGATCATCGCCGTTGCCAATCCGTTTGGTCTCGGCGGAACAGTGACGGCCGGGATTGTTTCGGCGCGGGGCCGGGACGTGGAGAGGGAGTCGGACTCGTATCAGGATCTGCTTCAGATCGATGCCCCGATAAACAAGGGCAATTCCGGGGGGCCGACGTTCGACATTGCAGGCAAGGTGGTCGGGGTCAATACTATTATTCTCTCGCCCACCGGCGGCTCGGTCGGAATCGCCTTTGCAATTCCATCGGACAAGGCAAAGCTCATCGCTGAACAGCTCAAGGAAAAAGGTGCGGTCACGCGGGCCTGGTTGGGAATTCAGTTTCAATCGGTTCTGCCGGAAATTGCCGACAGCCTGGAGTTGGCGGAGCCGGCGGGCATTCTCATTGCCGATGTCCACCCCGGCGGACCGGCCGCCAAAGCAGGAATCGGGGCGGGCGATCTCATCGATTTTGTCAACGGCGAAGCGATCAAGAACGCCCACGATTTCAGTCGCGCAATTGATGCGATGCCGCCGTATTCGACCGTCATACTTGGAGTGCGGAAAAAGGGGCGCGAAGAATGGATCGCCGTGACGCTCGGACGGCTCCCGACACCGCCCGACGTTCAGCCGCCGCCTGCGCCCAAATACGAAGACGCAAATGAAGAGCGTCCGCAGCTCGGACTGAAGCTCCTCGCGCTGGGTGCGCCGAACGGCGCGGAAGGGCATCGCGGGGTGATGGTGATGGAGGTTGAACCGGGCTCCCTCGCGGCGGGTCGCGGGATTGATCCTGGCGACCTCATTCTCGAGGTCGCCGAGGAAGCCATCGCGGCGCCGGAGGACGTCTACCGGGCGGTCAACACCGCAAAGAACGCCGGCAAGCGCTCCGTATTGATGCGAATCAAGTCGGGCGACATTGCAAAATTTATCGCATTGCCAATCGGCTGACTCTGCCTATGTCTGATAAAGGCGCCTCCACCCTGCCCCGCCTCGCGGGGCAGGGTTGTCGCGTATGGGGGCCTGCGCCCTTTCAGTTCGCTGACGCGGATTGCGATGCACATCGAAGACTATGCGCTGATTGGCGATTGCGAGACAGCCGCGTTGGTTGGACGCGACGGATCCATTGATTGGCTATGCTGGCCGCGGTTCGATTCGCCGGCCTGCTTTGCGGCGCTCCTCGGATCCCACGATCACGGACATTGGCTGATCCACCCGAAACACCCCGGGGCGCGTGTGGTTCGGCGATACCGTCCGAATACCCTCATTCTTGAAACACGGTTTGAAACGGCGGAGGGAGCGGCGACCTTGATCGATTTCATGCCGCCGCGGGGAAGACATTCAACCATCGTGCGCATGGTGGTCGGCGAGCGCGGGCGGGTGGCAATGGCGACCAAGCTGGTGTTCCGGTTTGGCTATGGCGCGATTGTTCCTTGGATGACGCGCCTGGAGGACGGCACATACCGGGCGATCGCGGGCCCGGACATGGTGGTATTGCGCACGCCCGTGCAGCTCCGAGGCTACAATCTGACAACGGTTGGAAACTTCATTATTGCGGAAGGCGAAACCATCCCGTTCGAGCTGACCTACTCCTCGTCGCATCTGCCGCCGCCGGCGCCCAGGGACCCTGTGACAGCCGTTGAGGCAACAGAGGCGTTCTGGCGCAGCTGGACAGGAAAGTGCACGGCGGAGGGCCCCTGGCACGAAGCCGTGATACGTTCCCTGATTACTCTCAAAGCCCTGACCTATGCGCCGACCGGCGGCATTGTGGCTGCCCCGACCACATCGTTGCCTGAGCATCCCGGCGGGGTGCGCAATTGGGACTACCGCTTCTGCTGGCTGCGCGACGCGACGATGACGCTGCTCGCGATGATGCATGCCGGCGTCCACTGGGAGGCCCAGGCGTGGCGCGATTGGATGGTGCGCGCCGTCGCCGGCAGCGCCCACCAAATCCAGCCGCTGTACGGCATCAGCGGCGAGCGCCAGTTGATCGAATGGATTGTGCCGTGGCTGCCCGGTTTTGCGAACTCCAAGCCGGTCCGGGTGGGGAACGCTGCGCACATTCAGTTTCAGCTCGATGTGTTTGGCGAGGTCATGGACGCCCTCCACCAATCTCGTCGAGGCGGCCTCACGACGAGCGAATCAGGCTGGCAGGTGCAAGTGGCGCTCCTCGATCACCTTGCGCGCGTGTGGTCCGAACCCGACGAAGGCATTTGGGAAGTTCGCGCCGAGCGGCGGCATTTCACCTATTCCAAGGTCATGGCCTGGCTTGCATTCGATCGCGCCATCAAGAGCGCGGAGAGCTTCGGGCTTGAGGGACCGGTCGCCGAGTGGCGAAAATTGCGGGAGCAGATTTTCGCAGAGGTCTGCGAGCGCGGTTTCGACCGGCAACTTGTCAGCTTCGTGCAGTCCTACGGATCGAAGCAAGTCGACGCGAGCCTGCTCTTGCTCCCAAGTGTGGGCTTTCTGCCGGTCTCTGATCCGCGCATCAGCGGCACCATAAGAGAGATAGAGCGCCGCCTGCTCGCAAATGATTTCCTCTTGCGCTACGAAACCGAGAACTCCATCGACGGCTTGCCGCCGGGGGAAGGGGTATTTCTCGCCTGCAGCTTTTGGCTTGTTGACGCCTATATACTGCAAGGCCGCCGGCGGGATGCCGAGCGGCTTTTCAAGCGCCTCATAGACCTGCGTAACGACGTCGGCCTTCTCAGCGAAGAATACGATCCGGCGACGGGACGGCTCATTGGCAATTTTCCCCAGGCATTCTCCCACGTCGGATTGATCAACAGCGCTTTCAATCTGACGAGAGCGGTGATGCCATGCGAGCAGCGCGCTCAGCATAAGGTCGGGGCCCTTGCGTGAAAGCGCGGTAGCGGTGGGCTGACGCTCTTCGACAAGCTGAAAGCGCGGCGCGCCCGCCCGCCCCGCGAATGTCGGCGCCCGTCGGGCAGGGCGCGCATCTTCGACAGGCTCAGGAGCGTGCCTTTGCCTACCCTGCGCGATCGCTTAACCGCCAATCAGAACCGGCGATAATGCCGCCAGTGGGCGCGATAGCCGTACCAACCGTAACGATGATATCCCCAATAGGGGCGATAAAACCGCCAGTACGGGCGGTGGTAGCCATACCAGCCATACCACCGATGATATCGCCAGTATGGACGGTAGAAGCCGTACGCATGCCGCCAATAATAGGGACGATAGCCGTAGAAGCCGTAGAAGCGAGGCCGCCAGTAGTAAGGACGCCAATAGGGGCGATAACCGTAGAAGGCATAAACATGAGGTCGCCAGTAATAGGGGCGATAGCCGTAATAGCCGTATGTTCCCCAATAGGCCGGATAGGCATAGGGAACGACGAAGCCGAAACTGACGGCGGGCCGGACGAATATCTGGGCGGAGGCGCTGTTTGGAACCGCCGCCACGGCGGCTCCCATCAATCCGAGGAATAACAGCGGCTTGGCCAGTGCGCGCATTTCGGTCTCTCCCTCTTGCTTGGGGTTTGCCGTTGGTCCCACCAGCCTTCCTGTTGGGTCAACGCAAGCGCTATCGCCTCGTTCCGGGCGTCGTGCTGCCGCAGTTGCGCCCCATAGATAACTACGTCCATCGGTTCGATGATCGGCCGTCGCATTCCGCCCATCGTCACCTGGCATGGAACACCGAACTCCGAAGCGGCTTATAGGCTCAAGGGATGCACAATGCAGGTCGGCATCATAGGACTTGGGCGGATGGGCGGTAACATCGCCCGCCGCCTGGTCAGGCGCGGCCACGAGGCGATCGTCTACGATCGGGAACCTGCGGCTGTCGCCGCTCTCGCAGAGGACGGTGCTGCGGCCGCTACCGGCCTCGAAGAACTCGTGCGCAAGCTCAGCAAGCCCCGTGCGATTTGGGTGATGCTGCCGGCCGGCGAGATCACCGAAAGCGCGATCCGCGAGCTTGGCCTCAAGCTCGAACCAGGCGATGTCGTGATCGATGGCGGAAACACGTTCTGGAAGGACGACATTCGCCGCGCGGCGGCGCTCAAGCAACGCGGCGTGTACTATGTCGATGTGGGGACCAGCGGCGGCGTGTGGGGCCTGGAGCGCGGGTACTGCATGATGATCGGAGGCGAGAAGGACATCGTCGACCGTCTCGACCCGATCTTTGCGGCTCTCGCGCCGGGAGTCGGCAATGTGCCTGCATCCTCCGGCCGAGACGGACGCGACCCGCGCATCGAGCGCGGTTACATCCATGCCGGCGGGAACGGCGCCGGTCATTTCGTGAAGATGGTCCACAACGGAATTGAGTATGGCCTCATGCAGGCCTACGCCGAGGGTTTCGACATCCTGAAAAACGCAGGGTCCGAGGCGCTGCCGGAGGCCGAACGGTTCGACCTCGATATCGCCGATATCGCTGAAGTGTGGCGGCGCGGCAGCGTCATCACCTCGTGGCTCCTTGACCTCACGGCCTCGGCTTTGGCGACCGATCCGAATCTTGACGCTTACTCCGGTTTCGTGGAGGATTCCGGCGAAGGAAGATGGACCGTGCAGGCGGCAATCGACGAAGCCGTACCTGTCGATGTCCTCTCAGCCGCGCTTTTTGCGCGCTTTCGTTCGCGTCGCGAACACACCTTTGCGGAGAAAATCCTCTCCGCGATGCGCAAAGGCTTTGGCGGACACGTCGAACCAAAAGCTCCTCGGCCATGAATGCGAAACGCCCGGCAACCACGGCGGCGCAGGCGGATCCTTGCTGCTTCGTCATATTCGGCGCCTCCGGAGATCTGGCCCACCGCCTTCTCGTGCCCGCGCTCTACAATCTGGCGGCGCGAGGCCTGCTGCCGGAAGCCTTTGCGATCATCGGCGTCGCGCGGGGCGAAAAGTCCGAGGAGTCGTTCCGCGCCGACCTGGAAAATGGACTGCGGCGCTTTGCACTTGGCGCGATCGATAGCGAGATCGTGCGCCGGCTGCTCGGCAGCGTTGGCTACGTTGCGGGCGGTGCCGACGATCCCGCCACTTACAGCAAGCTTGGCGAGGCGCTAAAGCGCATCGAGCACGCCCGCGAAACCCGCGGCAACCGCCTGTTCTATCTCGCGACGCCGCCTTCAGCATTCGCGCCGATCGGCCGCCGCCTGGGCGAGACCGGTCTCGCGCGCGAGGAGAATGGGGCGTGGCGCCGATTGATCATCGAAAAACCGTTCGGCACCGATCTCGCTTCGGCGCAGGCGCTCAATCGCGAGCTCCTTGAGCTGCTCCAGGAGCGTCAGATCTATCGCATCGACCACTATCTGGGAAAAGAGACGGTTCAGAATATCATGGTGCTGCGGTTCGCAAACGGGTTGTTCGAGCCCATTTGGAATCGCCATCACATCGACCACGTGCAGATCACGGTGGCGGAGAGCCTCACGGTGGGCAGCCGTGCCCGCTTCTATGACGAAACCGGCGCCTTGCGCGACATGGTGCCGAACCACCTGTTCCAGCTCCTCTCCCTCGTGGCCATGGAGCCGCCTTCACGTTTCGAAGCGCACGCGGTCCGCTTGGAAAAGGCACAAGCGCTGGACGCGATCCACCTGCCCAACGACGGCACCGCGCTCAACGACTCTGTGCGCGCACAATATGTTGCCGCGCGGGTTGGAGACAACGAGATTGAGGACTACCGCAAAACGAAGGACGTCCGTCCCGACAGTACGACCGAAACCTATGTCGCGCTTAAGCTCATGATCGACAATTGGCGCTGGGCCGGCGTTCCGTTCTACCTGCGAACCGGAAAGGCCCTCAAATCGCGCCGGACCGAGGTCGCGATCGAGTTCAAGCAGGCGCCGTTTGCGATGTTCCGGGATACGCCGGTCGACCGGCTGGCGCAGAACTTTCTGGTGATGAGCATCCAGCCGAACGAATGCATCGGCCTTCAATTCAACGCCAAGGTGCCGGGTCCCGCGATCGCGATTTCGGGCGTGCACATGACATTCAAGTACCAGGACTATTTCGATGCCGCACCGAGCAGCGGCTATGAGACGCTGATCTATGACTGCATGATCGGCGATGCGATCCTGTTTCAACGGGCCGATGGGATCGAGGCGGGTTGGCGGGCGGTGCAGCCGTTCCTCGACGCCTGGCGCAACGCCGGACCGCGCGGGCTTGCAGTCTACAAAGCCGGCAGCGAGGGCCCTGCCGAGGCCGATCAGCTGCTCGCGCGGGACGGCCGGCGCTGGCGATCAATCGCGTGAGCCCGTCACGCCGCCTGCTTCGCGAGGCGGC
Source organism: Hyphomicrobiales bacterium (assembly GCA_021323775.1). Lineage (GTDB taxonomy): Bacteria > Pseudomonadota > Alphaproteobacteria > Rhizobiales > Xanthobacteraceae > JAJPKK01. The sequence goes on along the minus strand of JAJPKK010000318.1, from coordinate 27,292 downwards.
TCATCTCGCGCAGCACCAGGCTGCGATAAATGCCTTCCTGGCGCATCAGCTCGTCAGGCGGGCCATCCTGAACGACTTGCCCGCCGCGCAAGACGACGATGCGATCGAAGTGATGGATCGTCGACAGGCGATGAGCGATTGCGATCACGGTGCGGCCGCGCATGAGCTTCGCAAGCGCTTCCTGGATGGCTTCCTCGGACTCGCTGTCGAGCGCCGAAGTCGCTTCATCCAGCAGAAGCAGCGGCGCATCTTTCAGGAATGCGCGGGCAATCGCGATGCGCTGGCGCTGTCCGCCTGACAACTGCACCCCCCGATCGCCGACGATGGTTGAAAAGCCGAGCGGCAAGGCCTCGATGAATTCGCGGCATTTCGCAAACTCGGCGGCTTCGATGACCTCAGCATCGGTTGCGTCGGGCCGGCCGTAGCGGATGTTCTCCATGGCGGATCGATGAAACAGCGAGAGATCCTGTGGAACCACGGCGATCGCTGCCCGCAGGCTTTCCTGGGTGACCCGCGCGATGTCCTGCCCGTCAATGGTGATGCGGCCGTCCTGAAGATCATAGAAGCGCTGGATCAACGCGAGCAGGCTCGACTTGCCGCCTCCCGACGGACCGACAAGTCCGACGCGCTGACCAGGTTCGAACGTCAGGCTCAGGCGGTTGAAAACCGCATTCCCGTTCGGGTAAACAAATGAAATATGCTCAAGCTCAACCGACGCACCGCGCCGGACAAGGCAAGCCGCCTCCGGGTGATCGCGAAGTTCGTGCGGGACGAGGAGCGTCGCCAGCGCTTCCGACAGCCGTGCGAAGTGCTGGGTCACATCGACCAGCGCCACCGCCAGGTCGCGCGTGGCATGCAGAACAGACAAGCCTAACGTGCATGCAAGGACGACGTCGCCCGCCGTCGCTGCGCCCTGTTCCCACAGCATAACGGCCCAGCCGAGCAATCCTATCGCTATGACAACCGTCACCGCGGCATGCCCGATGCGGAGTCTTTCGAGATAGAGCAGGCTCGATCGCCGGGCCTCCATCTCGCGCGCGACAGTGGCGTCGAATCGATGGTACTCCCGCCCGCGACCGCAGAACGACCAGACGAGCGGCATGTTTGCGATCACATCGACCATTTCGCCATCCACGGCGGCGGCTTTGCTGGCGAAGTCGTGGTGAAGGTGCTCCCCCGCAGCGGCGAGGCGAAACAGCGCGACGACCATCAGCCCGGCAACCGGCATGAGAACCGCGGCCATAGGCACGCTGACGGTGGCGACCAGAGAAATCGCAACGGCGGTCGCGGCACAGGGCGGCAGGACGTTCCAGACAAACATATTCTCAACCGCAAACACCGCGTTCGACGTTGCGGTGACGCGGCTCGCCAGCGTCCCGGGCATCCGCTGCGCGAAGTATCCCGGCGCGTGGCCGGTGAGGTGGGGAAACAGCTCGCGGCGCAGATCGCCGGTGACGCCGACGAATGTAGAGTGTGCAATCAGACCGGCCAGTCGCCACAACCCACTGTCTGCGGCGATGAGTGCGACGAGCAATCCGAACGCCGACCAAATGCCGCTGGCGCCGTCGCTTGGATGCGTCAAGGTGTCGACGAGAAGCTTGATGCCGTATTGGGTGCCTACAGAGCACCCGACTGCCGCGAGGACCGCAGCCAAGATAGCCGCGTGAGCAACCCAGCGGTGATAGACGAACCTGAGGGCGAAGGCGATCGGACGGTTGGCATACCAACTGACATCACTGATCGCCGTGACAGCCGGAAAATTCGAAGCTTTCATGGCCCGCCGCAACGAAAACCCAGAAGCGCTTGCGCCTTGATGTGCGATCGACTTTGCCAGGATGCCCCTCAAACATGCTGCGATGTTTACCTACACCGCCCGTTGACGCCCCGTTGTACAAAAGGTTCCGGGCAAAAATAAGTTTTTGCCTGCGGATCAATCATACCTCCCACAAGCAGACAGGCAGCTTCCCGCTACACGCAGGCAAGCCGAACGGAGACGAATACCTCGGTGCGGTTTCACCGCCGGAGACGCCAAACATCGTTACGACGTCCGACGCGCTGCGGAAGCTATCACTTCCATTACATTCTTACGGCTCTTTTATCTGTGCGGCTTTCCTTTGGCGATGCTCGGGTCACTGCACGCGGATCGGCCTTTTTGGCGCCGGCCGCGTTTCCGGCATAAAGGCCCAGGCTGCCGCGGCGCCGAGCGTCGCTACCGCGGTCAATCCAAGGAAGGCGATCGGGCTGGAGAACCGGTCGCTTAAGTATCCGGCGTAGGTCGGACTCACCGAAGCGCCGATTCCCACCATGGTGCCGACAATTCCCTGGCCAAGATTGAAATGCCCTGTGCCGCGGGTGACATCGGCAATCACAAGCGGCACCAGAACGGCGAACACCGCGGCGGTAACTCCGTCGAGCAGTTGAACCGCAACCAGCGCATATGGGTTCGTCACCGTAGCAAAGAGAATGCCCCGCAGCGGCAGCGCCGCAAAGGCGGCGAGGAGCAGGGGGCGCCGTCCCCAGACTTGTGCCTTCTGACCGACCCACGGAGAAAAGATTGCGACGACGAGCTGTGGCCCGACGATAGATCCTGCGATCATCAGGGGCGCCCATTGGCTGGACCGCATGGTCAAGACGCTTGCCATGAGCGGCAGCATTGCGGCGTTGCCGAGATGGAACAGGATGAGGCAGGCCCCCAAAATCACCAGCGGACGTCTTCGCACCAATCCCAGGATTTCAGACGCGGGCTTGCCGGCCGGCCGGTCGCGCGGCCCGCCATGGGCGCGTTCAGGGTCGATTTCCCGCGGGCAAATGCGCCGAAGCATCAGAAGGGCAGGACCAAGAAACGCGGTGGTCACGAAGAAGACCGCCCGCATCGACAGAAAGTGTCCGCATGCCCCCATGGCGGCTGCCGCAACGCCGTTGCCGATCGAAGCAAAACGGGCATTGCGGCCGAGCCGTTCGCCGATCCCTTCATGTCCGACCAATCCGAGGCTGATCGCCGCTATTGCCGGCCCGAGGACGCAACTTGCGGCGGCATGCACCACGGCTGCCGCCAGCACGACGACGAAAATGGGGGATATTGCGTAGCCAAGCGCGCTGATCGCGATAGCCGCAACGCTTAAGCCCGCCACGAGACGCTCCGAGCGAGCGGCGTCGACAAGCGCGCCGCCCGGCGCTTGCCCGGCGAGCGCGACGATGCCGGCGACCGTAAGGACCAGACCAATATCGATCTGCGTCCATTTTTGCTCGGTCAGGTAAGCCGCGACAAACGGACCAAAGCCGGTCTGGATGTCCGCAACAAAAAAAACAAACCAGTCCAACCCCCGCGCACTGCGCCGTGTAGGACCGGCAGATGGCTCGTTCTCCATAGGCCCGGCTTAAGGTCTGATGTGGCTCATCCGGTTCATCGGCCCCTCCCCACCCTCCGCCGCCTGCGGACTGGATAGGAAGGGCGCCAGGCGATCAACGGGGCGCCGTCAGGGCTTTGCCGGCAGGGGATTGGCGCCACCGAAGCTCTTCTCAAAATGGGAGCTGCTCAAGGCGGCCTGACGCGCCCAGCACGACGACCGGTTTGTCTTCCTTATACTCCGGCGCGGCCTGCACCTGGTCCCGGGTCAAGTCGAGGCCAATGGGCTCGGTTTTCTTTGCGTCAGATGGAAATCGCAGTGCGTTCCACGCCACTGCGATCTTACGGCTGCCGACGCCAAGAAAACCACCGAAGTCGATGATTGCCGCGCGGGCCTGCCCGTCGCGATCGACAAGCACATCGACAATGCGGCCCATATTTTCATTGGCCCCGCTTCGCACTTCCCTGCCGAGAACGCCCTGGACCTCCTCGTGATCGAAAACCGTGACGGTCGGCTGTCGGAGGTTCGGGCCCTCGACCGCGTTTTCCGGCGGCGGTCCGGTTTTTTGCTGTGGCAGCGGATTCCCTTGTCCGGCCGAATGAGCGGCCGAAGAAGCGGCAATCAGCACGACAGCCACGGCGGCGCGGCAGATTTTACGCATGCGGCCTCCCGGGGGGTTGCGGAAGCTCCACGACAACTCTGGACGGTGAATCATGTTTCGACACTGCGGCTTACTTGTGGATGCGGCCTCCACCTCCTCGCCTGAACGTGGGCGTCCCGCTCGCCGGCTATTGAGGAACCAGAAGATGCGGGCGAGGCGTCCGCAGTCTCCGGTATGGAGGGGCCGCTATGCATTTGGCGCGATCCAGACCGAGCGGCATACGGGAAGATGCCGCACCTCCCAACCAAGACACCGGCTTCTACTCCATAAAAACGCCGTTGTGTTGCGGGGCCGACAGCCAAAGCGCTGCATGTCCCGCATCGGGGCGGCGCTCCGATTTGACCGGCGTCTCGTCGGGTTGCTGTTTACAAGGTTGCGCGACACGCCGTTAACAAAAGTTCGGGATCGCGCAGTAAAAGGCGAAATTTGTCTGAATATTCCGGAACTTTTTCCAATTTTGCGGGTTTCGGTTTGGATTGAGCTTTGGATGAGAGCGGGCGACGCATCGCCTGTGCTCGAAGATGCGGAATAACACCAGGGCCTTGCGAGTTGCTGCGATTCCTGTCGCACGCATTGTTGCGGCGGGGCCCTCAAGATTTGCTCATTGCCGGAGGGAACCAAAATGCAATGGATTGTCGAGACGATCGAGTCACCGGCCACTGGCTCGCTCGACGCAGGCCTCGATCAGGGTTCCACCGCGAATGGCAGTGACGCGATATCGTTTGCGTACGATCTGCTAAATACCTTGCAGGCTATTCGGGGAGGCGACTTCTCGGTCCGCATGGCCGGCAACCGCGGCGGCTTGGCGGGCGAGATCGCCGAAACATTAAACGCAATTGCGGCCGCAAATCAGCAGGTTGCTCATCAGCTTCGGCGCGTGTGCGAGGACGTCGGACGCGAAGGCAGGACGCGGCAACGGGTCAAGTTCGGTCTGCCGAACGGGGCCTGGGGCGAGATGGAAGAGTCGATCAACACCCTGATCGACGATCTCACGTGGCCGGTGACGGCGCTCACGCGAGCCGTGGCGGCCGTCGCGCAAGGGGATCTCTCACACACTCTCGCTCTCGGCAGAGATGGCCGTCCGCTTAAGGGCGAGTTCCTGCAAGCCGCAACCGTCGTCAATGCGATGATGAAGCAACTCAGGACGCTCACGTCCGAGGTTGTCCGGGTCGCGCGGGAAGTGGGAACGGAAGGGAAGCTTGGCGGACACATTCGCGCCGGCGAGGCGGCCGGCGTCTGGAAGGATTTGACCAACAGCGTGAATGCGATGGCGAGTAATCTCGCGGCTCAAGTCCGCAACATTGCCGATGTCGCCATCGCGGCGGTGGACGGCGATCTCTCGAAGAAAGTCACTGTCGACGTGCGCGGCGCGCTTGCCGGGCTCAGGGACAGTATCAATGCGATGATCGCGAGCCTGCGGCTTGTGGCTGAACGCAATATCGAGGAGGACTGGGTTGAGACAAATCTTGCAAAGTTTGCGAGCCTGCTGGAGGGGCAGCGCGACATTTCGGCCGTCGGACGGCTGCTGCTCTCCGAACTGACGCCCCTCCTGGACGCGCAGCTCGGTGTGATCTATCGACCGGAGACTGAAAAGGGCGTCTCCTGTTTGAAGGTGCTTGCCGCATATGCCGATGACGACGGACGCCTCTATTCCGAGCGGATTCCTCTTGGAGCGGGCGTGATTGGGCAATGCGCCATTGATAAGCGGCGTCTTCTCATCACCCAAAGGCCCACCCATACCGTGCCGACCGGGTTCTCAATGTTCAAGGCGACGCCGCAGAACGTCGTCGTGCTCCCGGTGCTGTTCAGGAAAGAGGTCAAGGCCGTCATCGAACTGGCGTCCGTTTCCGCCTTCACAACGCGCCAGATGACCTTCCTCGAGCAGCTCGCGGGACGCATCGGCATTGTACTCAACGACATCGAGACGGCGACAGAGACCGAGGGGCTGCGCAAGCGACTGCAGGAGAGCGAGGATCAACTCAACCTGGCCCTTGCGGCCGGAAAGATGGGATCGTGGGATTGGGATCTCGTGGAGGGTGCTTGCGTTTGGGATGAGCAGCAGAAGCAGATATTCGGCGTCGGGCATGTGCCCTTCGAGGTCGCGCTTTCCAACATCATGGAGCTGGTGGACCGGCGCGACTGGAAAATGCTTTGCCGGCTGCTTAAGCGGGTCCGACAAGACGGGGGGGCCCATCAAGCTGAATTCCGCGTTCGCCGCCCGGACGGCAGCCTGCGCTGGTGCCTTGGCAGGGCAGCCGCAATTACGGATGCAAGCGGGCGCGTATCGCGCGTCAGGGGCGTGACGATCGACATCACCGAGCGTAAGGAGGCGGAGGATCGGCAATCGCTGCTCGCCCGCGAGGTCGATCACCGGACGAAGAATGCGCTCTCTGTGGTTCACGCGATCGTTTCGCTGACCAGGGCAGAAGACATCAAGCAATTCAGTGCCGCCGTGGAGGGGCGTATTGCGGCGCTTGCGCGGGCCCACAGTCTGCTTTCCGATTCACGCTGGCGCGGCGCTAAAATCGCCGACCTCATCCATGGGGAGCTCGCCCCCTACCGCACCCCGAACCTTGGGCGGGTGCGGATTTCAGGAAAGAGCCTCTCGCTGCACCCTTCCGCCGTGCAGGCGCTTGCCCTCGCGGTTCATGAGCTCGCCACCAACGCAGCCAAGTATGGCGCGTTGTCGATGCCGTCCGGCAGCGTTGAGGTCACCTGGGAGGCGCATGACGACCGGCTCGAGCTGCGGTGGATAGAGCGCGGCGGCCCCCCTTCAGAACCGAAGACACAGGGGGGGTTCGGGATGCGCGTCATCAAGGCAAGCGTGGAGGCCCAGCTTTCCGGCGCCGTGGAATTCGATTGGCAGTCGGAGGGACTGCAATGCGTGATCCGCGTTCCAAGTCGTCCGAAAACGGAGTTGTTCGACAATTTCCTGGATTCATCCGACAAATCGAACCCTCGGCATGCCGACCGTCGCGAGCTCGGGCCGCGCAGGCGAATTCCGCTGATCCGGGATGAGAGCTTCACTCTCGCTTTTCCCTCCGCGGCAAGCGGGGGAGGCAAGGGTGGGGGCGAATCGCAGCTTGTGCGACTCGACCTGAACGCCGTGGCGCTTAACGCGCCCAACTGAGCCAAAATGCCGCGGGCGGAAAGCATCATCTGCCATCATCATTTCCCCCGGGCTTGACCCGGGGATTGTCGCTCCGCGTTCTCATTGCCATCAGGACCGTCATGGCTGCTGTCAGGACCGCCGCGTCAACAGATCGGAATTGACGACGGCGCGCGTCTCTCGGTCGGGTCCAAAGTCGCTGGCGCCCTCAATGGAAAGAATTTCCGCGAGCCGGCCTCTTGCGCGGTTAACGCGGCTTTTGATCGTGCCGACGGCGCAGCCGCAAATCCGCGCAGCCTCCTCGTAGGAAAAGCCCGACGCACCGACCAGTATCAGCGCCTCCCGCTGCTCCGGGGGCAGCGCTTTGAGCGCCTCGCGGAACTCGTTGATCTCAAGACGGGTGCTTTGTTCCGGCGAGAATGTGAGCTGTTCGGCGTAGGACCCGTCAATATCCTCGACCTCCCGCCGGCGCTTACGGTATTCCGAACGGAACAGGTTGCGAAGGATCGTGAATAACCACGCTGACATGTTGGTTCCCGGCTCGAAGGAGTCGAGATTCGCCAACGCCCGCAGCAGCGCTTCCTGCACGAGATCGTCGGCACGGTCGACGTTCCCGCATAACGAAATGGCGAATGCGCGCAGGCTCGGAACCGCGGCGAGCATGACCTCGCGCATGTTTCCGCGCATATTTCTATGCGGGCTCATTTTTCGAGCTCTCGTTGCTTGGATCGTCCAGGCCGCGCAGGATCTTGGCAAACCGTTCCGGCACCCCCTGCTCGACGATTTCGTCGTACATCAGGCGCAGCTGCTGGCCGATCTTCGCCTTGATGTCGGTTCCGAGTTTGGCCACAGGTTTCATTTCGGATCCTTGCAGCTTCAGCGATTGCCTTTGCTTTGACGGCTTGCGTATATTCATCAATCGTCCTCTCGCTGCGCCCACCACGAAGCGTTGAGGCCAGGATCGTAGGCCCCCGTAGAAACCACCTCATAACGTGCGCGACTGCAGCCGAGTTCCGAATCGGTGGAGCGAACTTTTCTCATACGCGCGCATTATTGTGGTCAACCGGCCGCCCGCGCTATTGGGGAGAGTTAGTATGACCGCGTCTCAGCTCGTTGCTCAGCATGTTCCCTATTTGCGACGCTACGCTCGCGTTTTGACGGGAAATCAAGCGTCGGGCGATTCCTACGTGGCGGCGACGCTGGAAGCCCTCGTCAAAGAACCTGACCTGCTGACGATGGCCGAACATCCCAGAATTGCGCTGTACCAGGTCTTTTCAAGGATCTGGAATTCGCTTCAAGTCAATGGGCGGGTTGAACCCGCCGTGAATCTCGCGCCGGCGGAGCGCCATCTTGGCCAGATTACTGCGATGCCCCGTCAGGCATTCCTGCTTGTCTCGGTCGAGGGGTTTTCTGAGGAAGACGCGGCCTCGATTCTCGACGTCGATCAGCAGACGCTGCAGGACCTGGTCGATGAGTCAGGGCGGGAGCTTGCTGCGCAGATCGCCACCGATGTCCTGATTATTGAGGACGAGATTCTGATCGCGCTTGATCTTGAGCAATTGGTCGAGAACCTCGGACACCGCAGCATCGGGATCGCGCGCACCCGGGCTGAGGCGATCGCTTTATCGAAGGCTAAGCGTCCAGGTCTCATCCTTGCCGATATTCAATTGGCCGACGGCAGCTCGGGATTGGAGGCCGTTAACGATCTGCTCAATTCCTTCGAAGTTCCAGTCATCTTCATAACTGCTCATCCGGAGCGCTTTCTTACCGGCGAGCGGCCGGAGCCGGCGTTCCTGATCTCCAAGCCCTATCAGCAATCCACCGTTTCGGCCCTGGTCAGCCAGGCGCTATTCTTTGAGCGGAATGCGGTGCAGCCGAGGAAGCGATTAACCAGGTAGCGCCCAAATCAGGACTCGGTTGCGATTGGGGCGAGTTTTCGCCGTGTTTTCAACACGTTAGCAACCACACGTTAGCAACCATCGGTTTTATAATCCAGACACTTTGCGCAAGCCTGGCAGGCTTCGCTTTTGCCAGAGCCCCAAATAGAATGAGGCGCAACCGACGTAATTGTCGATTGCGCCTCGGATTGGCCGACCGCGCGCGGGGGAGGGGGATAGCGGCCGGTCGCTACTATAATTCGCGAGCCGCAAAACTGTTCCCCGAGTTTCCGGCCCAGCCATGAGAAATCGACCAAACCAGGGTTAACGGTCCCGCAGGTTTGTCTCCGTTTGGTCACAGCCGCACCCCCTGCGAGAACCTTATAGGGCACGGATCGCAGGGGCACTTGACCCGAGGCTCCACAGCATCAAGACTGCCTGCGCGTGCAGACGGGATCATGCCTGATATCCCCATTACAGTCGCATCCGGCGAATACGACCGCATCCGCGCCATACGCGATGGCGTCGTGAAGGTCGAAGGCTGCGCCGTTGCCTACCACGTGGTCGAGCCGAATCAGTTGTTTGCGCGCAATCTGAAAAACCAGGAATTCGATGTTTCCGAAATGTCGTTTTCCACATACATCGCGCTGCGCGACCAGGGCAAGGCGCATTACACCGCGATCCCGGTGTTTCTGTCCCGCGCCTTTCGGCATTCGGCGATCTTCATCCGCACCGGCCGCGGCATCGCGTCGCCAGCCGATCTTAAGGGCAAGCGCGTCGGTACGCCCGAATATTTCACTACCATGCTGGTGTGGATGCGCGGGCTTCTGTCTGACGAATATGGGATCAAGCCGTCCGACTTGCGCTGGCGGATAGGGCCGCTCGAACAGCCGGCGCGACCCGCCTCGCTCGCTGACGGCGCCGTCGCTTTGGGCGCGGCCGATATCGAGATCGAGGCCATCCCCGCTGGCAAGAGCCTCGCCGGCATGCTGGCGGAAGGCGAACTCGACGCCGTGCTCTCGGCGCGGCCGCCGTCATGTTTCCGGCAAGCCCCGCCGGACCCGTCGCTGCCCCATGGCGCGGGCAGAGAGGCCGTGGCGCGGCTGTTTCCCGATTACCGCGCGGCCGAGCAGGCTTATTACCGCAAAGCCGGCGTCTACCCGCTGATGCACGCTGTCGGGATTCGCAACACCCTGGCGGAACAGCATCCCTGGATGGCCGGAAATCTCTTCAAGGCCTTCGCCAGAGCCAAGGACATCGCGGTTGCGGATTTCGCGAAACTGTCGGCGTTTGCGCTGACGCTGCCCTGGATCGAGGCGGAGTATCGCGCCACGCAGGCGGTGCTGGGCGAGGACATCTGGCCTTACGGCGTGGCGGCGAACCGCAAGGCGATCGAGACATTGTGCCGCTATCTGCACGAGCAGGGGTTTACCAAGCGGCGGATGACTGTCGATGAGTTGTTTGCTCCAGGCCCGCCGTAAATAATCGAGTCAGACAGTGAATTTTTGCAGGATCTAATTCCCTGTTATTTTCCCTGTTCTCAGGGAAAATGGTATTTTATTAGGGCGCCGCCGATCTTTGAACGATTGGCTGTGAAGGTGTCGTTTTTGCCGCGAAGCCATATGCAGATACGACAACCGTGTCGTTGCGATAACCACGATCGCCGGTTCGCGGTCTGGGAAATGGCTCAGTTAATGTTGCCGCTTTCCTTACGTCGGGCGGTATGAAGCGCAGCGCCGTAGTGACGGCGCCGCCCAGCCGGTCGACCCGCAGGTCGATGGCGAACTCCAAGCGATCGGACCGGATCTTGTATTCGCGCAGCCCGTCGAGGAGTTGCTGGCTCGGGGAGAGATCGAGATCATCGGGCGGCCGCGGCCCCACCACATGGCGCGCGCCGCTTCGAACGACGCAAAGGATTTGTCCGACGGCAGCGACACCAGCGCCGCGGCGATGCGCGGCTTCTCAAGCAAGGCGCCGTCCTCGTAGGCGTCGATATTGTCTGTGAGCCACACCTTGACGCCGCCGCGGATGGCTCGTGCGAGGTACAGATACGGGCCCCGCATGGGGAAAATCGGTGTCGATCAGGGAGGCGAGGGGAAGCCGGACCAGAAGTTCGAGCCGGTCGCCCGCGGGCCTGAAGAAGGCGTTGATCTTGACGTCGGCTGGAATGTCATGGGCGAGGGCGGGCGTGGTGACGACGCGAGCGTAAGAGGTCGCGCCTGCAAGCGTCGCCATCAGGAATACGGCGAACCGCCGCAGCGGCACGGCTCCGTCCGCACGATATCGCTTCATGATCAATTTTTATAGAAGCAGAAGGTGTCAACATCCACCTCCCAATCGCGATCAGGCCAGGGCCGCCCATTGCGAGAAAATTGGGCGTAGGTTTCAGCGCGGATTTCCCACTCGTTGCTCACGCAAATCTCGGCCCCCGCGGGAACCTCCATCTGTAGAGGCTTCCCGTAAGGGGATACCCCGGTATGCCGGCCTCCGTTCGGAAACGAGATGCATTCGGTCCACTTTGGCCGCAGGCAGGTTTGAGCTGACGCATGGGAGGCAGCGATCGTAGCGAACGCGATGAGTGCTGCCGAGAGAAAGTTGCGCATGTGAAAAGCGATGACAGTGCGTTCGTACCGGGCATAAGGATGATTGTCGCGCGCCGAAGCACTTGGCCTCTCTTCCCGGTCGTGGCCGGGCTTGTCCCAGGGCTTGTCCCGGCCACCTCAATTATTTCTGCTCTGCCCTCCGCCACTCGCCGTCGCCGGGACAAGCCCGGCGACGGCGCAGGTGAAGCGACCCCACCCGAAACCGGCTTTAGCTGCTGCGCTTCGGCCACACGACGCCCTGGTCGCCGGCCCGCACCTTGCCGATGCCCTTGTAGGTGAACTTCTGGACGCGTTTGCCCTCGTAGGTCTCGGTCGTATAGATGTTGCCCTTCGAATCGGTCGCGATTGAGTGCACGCCGAAGAACTCGCTCGGCTGGCGCCCGCCGCGGCCGAACGAAGTCAGCTCCGTCATGGTGTCGCGGCGGACGATGCGCACGCGTTCATTCTGGCCGTCGGTGATGTACATGTAGCGCTGCTCGGGATCCTTGGAGAAGGCGATCTCCCAGGTCGAGCCCGACGCCAATGTATTCTTGGCAAAGAACTGCTCCTTGATGAACGTGCCGTCGGTGTGGAAGACCTGAACGCGGTCATGCTGGCGGTCGCAGACATAGAGCAGGCCATCGTTGGCGAGCGCAATGCAGTGCACCGGGCTGCGGAACTGCTGCAAGGGCGCGGCCGTCGGATTGTAGGGCCCCTCCGGGTCGTCGTTGGGCTTGTTGCCGTAGGCGCCCCACCAGCGCTTGATCTTGCCGGAGTCGGGATCCACCACCGCCACGCGGCGGTTGCGATAGCCGTCGGCCACGAAGGCTTCGTTCGATTTCGGATCGACGTAGATCTGGGCCACGCGCCCGAAGTTCTCCGGATCGTTGCTGCCGGCGTTCTTGCCCTGGTGGCCGGACTGCATCAGGAACTTGCCGTCCTTTGTGAATTTGAGGATCTGGGCATCCTTGGCGCCGTTGCCGCCGAGCCAGACATTGCCCTTGTAGTCCACATGGATGCCGTGCATCGATTCCGGCCACTCGTAGCCAGGACCCGGGCCGCCCCACGAGTGGATCACGTCGCCCGCCTGGTTGAATGCAATGACCGGCGGCGCGCTGCGGCAGCAAATCGCGACGGGAGGATTGAGCTCGGCGCCTTTCTCATTGTTGTTCAACGTCGCGGCGCCGCGATGGACGATCCAGACGTTGTCCTGGTCGTCGATCGAAACGCCGATCGTCATGCCGAGCAGCCCTTCATTGGGCAGCGGCTTCGGCCACAGCGGATCGACCTCGAAGATCGGCGCCTCAACCGTCGCCTCCTGCGCGGTCGCGGCGGGCTGCAGCATCCACACGCCGGCGCCCACGCCGATGATGCCTGCGGCCATCGCCACGCCGCAAAGCAGATTGCGCTGTTTCACACCTTTGATCATTGCTTCCTCCCTAGCTGAATTTCGATCAAATGGAAGACTTGTACGGTGGGCAAAGGCGCCGATAAGCCCCTTGTAAATCTCGCAGGGTGGGCACTCTTCGACAAGCTCAGAGCGAAGCGTGCCCACTGACCATCGAAAGGCCGGGCGCCGGCGGACACGGCGCACCCAAGTCGGGCTTGCCCGGCTTCGGTGGTCAACAGTGCCGAAACCGGCAACGGCCGATTTCGGCGGTCAACAGCACCCACATCGGCTGTTGCCGATTTCGGTTGCGCCTTTGCCCACCCTGCGATGCCTTCCGTCACCATTCGCGCCGCACGAATTCCAGGCCGAGCTCCTTCTTTGCCCACAGCACCATGGGCCTGCTGTTGAGGTAGGACAGGACAGCCGGCCCAAGCACGTTCGGATCGCCCTCGCCAAGCGATGCGACGGCTACGACTACATCGCACTCGTCGTTAAATGCGACCGACAGCAGGCGCTCATTCGGCTTTTCGCCGGACGAAACATAGGCCCGGCTGAGGCCTCGCATCCAGCCGACCTTGACGGGACTGCCGGGACCGAGCGGCTGCACTTTCGGAGCGATCAGATCGGTATCGGCGACGCGCTCCAGTTCGGCGTCGTCGGACACGCCAGTCGAGCAATTGCAGAAGCCGATCTTCGGCCGGATGAACAGGCTGATCTTGACGCCGCAATCCGCCGGCATGCACACGAAGGCCTTGCCGATCCCCCATTGGTCCTGCAGGAACGGCCATTTGGTCTCGGTCCATACCGGCTCTATGGCGCGGGAGGGGGCAGCGCTCGGAGTGGCCGGCGCCCAGACACCCCATACGGCCGCGGAGCCTGCGACGATGGTCGCGGCCGCGATGGTGATCGCAAACGGCGCCCGTTTCATGTGACCGCCTCCGCTCATTCTATGCGCACTGCGAGGGATGCGCACTACGGGGTATGCGAATTGCGAGCCCGCTCTTTCTGGGAGAGACTACCACGTGCTCGTCGCGGGCAAAAGCCGCAATATGGCTGTTTCAATCGGACCGAATGGTCTTTCAATGGGTGCTTCGCGGCCGTCGGCAGCCCGGATTGACCGCAGCGAAATCCGGGACCGCCTTATCGGAGACACGCCGCCGCACCCGGATGCGCCGCGCTCAATCCGGCCACGAGTCTGGGCGGGGCGCGGACTCCGTTCATTTCTTGAAGAAACAGAAGTCATCCACGTTCGCGGCCCAGTCGGCGTTCGGCCACGGCGCGCCGTTGCGCGCGAAGCGCGCGAATGTGTAGCCGCCGATCTCCTCCTCGTTGACGACGCAGATGTCGGGACCGGGCGTGACCTCCGCCTCGATCTTCTCTTTCTGGATCGACGTGCCGGTGTGCCGTCCGCCGTTCGGAAACGACACGCACTTGCCCCACTCGGGCCGAATGCACTCCTGTCCGAATACGCTCGAGCTCGCCATCAACGCCGCCAGCACTAACAAGCCTCGCATGCATGTTCTCCTGCTTTGTCCAACACCAGAAATAACATGGCCGCGCGTTTTGCAAGCGCTCAGTAACGCGTTCACCACGCCGGGGCCCGACAGCGCGCGCGAGACGAACTGTCAAAGTCTCGACATTAGCGATCGGCGCGCTTGCCGCGGCGAAAAGCCTTTGGCTACCATCCGCGCGCGAATCCGGCGCTGCGCCCTGCGCCAGGAAGTGGGAGGAATCCATGTCTTTGCCCGGCACTGTTGCCCGTGCGCCGCAAGGAATCATCGGGTTTGATTCAGACACGAAGATCAATTCGGCCCAGGCCAAGCAGTATTTTGCCAAGGGATTCCGGTTTTGCGTGCGATACGTCAGCCGGGATGATGCCAGCCGCAAGAGCAATGAGAAAAAGGGCACTCCGGATCTCTCAATCGACGAAGCGCGGACCATTCTCGATTCCGGGATGGCCCTCATGGCTGTCCAGCATGTGGCCAATCCCGGATGGCGTCCGACCTCGCAGCTTGGGCGCACATACGGCGAAAATGCGGGCTCATACGCCGCCGAGGCGGGGCTGCCCAGCGGCGTAAACGTCTGGCTTGACCTTGAAGGAATTGCGCAAGGCACTCCCCATCAGGATATCATTGATTATTGCAACGAATGGTTCGACGCGGTCACGACTTCGGGCTTCGTGCCCGGCGTGTATGTCGGCTTCGACGCCCTCCTGTCCTCAGACGAGTTGTATTTCGACCTGAAGACGCAGCATTATTGGCGAGCTCCCGGCAACATTCCCGATATAGCTCACCGGGGCTACCAATTGTTTCAACACATTCAAAATCCCAACACGCCGCAAGAGTTCGACCGCGACGTCACGAGAAACGACGCCTTCGGCGGCTCGGTGATCTGGCTCGTGGAGAATTCCGCGCTGATGGCGTGATCGACCGGTTTCGCTTAAGGAGCCCGCTGAGGAGTTCTTCTTCGCGATGTCCTGACTACTCGACGCCCTTTGCGAGGAAAGCCGCCCTCGCAGCCGGACTCGCGAGGAATTTTACGAATGCGGCGGCGCCGCCGCGGTTGGCGGGTGCAGCCGAAGGCGCCGCCGCGTAGCTCGTGTAGTTCTGCGCCTCGGGCGGCAGCGGCCCAACGAATTGCGCGCCCTTGTCCCCATAGAGCCTGATTTCCGTGATGGCGCCGAAGCCGATCTCCTTGCCCTTGCCGTGGATGACATGCTCCATCACGGCGGCGCCGTCCGCAAAGCGCGTCTCCTTGGCTTTGACCTCCCTGCCCACGCCCAGCCGGTCGAACAGCTTTTCGAGATAGAGGCCGGTCGATGCCTTGTTGTAGATGACCGAATCGGCGTCGAGCAAAGCGCGCTTGAGCGCATCTGTGGACGACACGTCGGGCTTCGCGACGCCATCACGGACCACCACTCCGACGCCAACCCGTCCAACTGCGGCGCGCGCCGAGCCGTCAAGCTTGCCGGCCTTCGCCAGCTCATCGATGACCGCCGGCGGCGCAATCACCACATCGGCGGCCTCGCCGCCGCCGACGCGCTCTCTGATCGCCGGGGCGGTTGCGAATTTGATCTTGACCTCGACGCCGGTCTCCTTGTGGAACGCCTCCGCCGCCGCCGTGACGCCCGGCTCGACCGCGCCGGCGCTGATGATGCTGATCTCGGCCGCAAGGGCTGGAGCGGAGGCCAGCAGGCTCAGAGTAATCGTCAGAAACATGCGTGTGCTCATGCCGGCTCGCTCCCTGAAGACGGGTTCGCTCCCTCAAGACGAATGGGCGGTGCCCGCACCGGTCCCGCGGAAGAATACGCCGGAACGGGGAGGCGTCAAATACGTCGTCCTTTTCGGCTGAATGTTGGCTGTTGGGGCGACCCTTGTGGTCGCCCGCGAGCGGAGCCAATCTTAAGCGTTCGTTGCGTCGGCCCGCCAGAGCGCGACTACTTGGGTCGCCCGACAACCGTCCTGGCCTCGATTCCAAGGGAGAAACCAAATGCCACACCCAAAGAGCCTCTCGCGCCGTGATCTGCTGGTCGGCGCTGCCGGAACGCTCGCCGTTGGCGCGCCGGCCGTGCGGCGCGCCGGCGCGCAGGCCGCCAGGCCGAACATCGTTTTCATTCTCGCCGACGACCTCGGCTTTGCGGATGTGAGTTGCTACGGCCAGCGCGACTACACGACGCCGAATGTTGACCGGCTTGCGCTTGAAGGGATGAAATTCACGCAAGCCTACGCCAATTCGGCCGTGTGTTCGGCGACCCGCACGGCGTTGATTACCGGGCGTTACCAGTATCGTCTCACGGTCGGTTTGGAGGAACCGATCGGCGCTGCGACGCCGAGAAACATCGGGCTCCCGTCCACCCATCCGACCTTGCCTTCGCTGCTGCGCACTGCAGGCTATGGGACGACGCTGATCGGCAAATGGCATCTCGGCTTCCTGCCGGATTTCAGTCCGCTCAAGAGCGGCTACGACCATTTCTTCGGCATATTCGGCGGCGCCGCCGACTATTTCAATCACGGCGCCGACCACGCCCGCACCGGCGAGGACTCCTCTCAACTTTACGAGGAGGAGGTGCCGGCGGAGCGGCATGGCTACATGACCAACCTCCTGGGCGATCGCGCGGTCGAGACGATCGCGAGCTACGCGAGGTCCAGGCAGCCGTTTCTGCTCAGTCTGCATTTCACCGCGCCGCATTGGCCTTGGGAGGGGCCGGACGATCAGGCCGAGTCGCAACGCATCCGCGACATTCGCCATCGCGACGGCGGCACCCAGAAGACCTACGGCAAAATGGTGCAGAGCCTTGATGCTAACATCGGGCGCGTGCTGCAGGCGCTCGACGTTCACGAGCTTTCCGCAAACACGGTCGTGGCGTTCAGCAGCGACAACGGCGGCGAGCGGTTCTCCATGATCTGGCCGTTCACCGGCATGAAAGGGGAGTTGCTCGAAGGGGGGCTTCGTATTCCGGCGATCGTGCGCTGGCCTGGCCGCATTGCTGCGGCGTCGGTATCCGATCAGGTGATGATCACGATGGACTGGATGCCGACGTTGCTCGCAATCGGCGGAACGCGCCCCGATCCTGCCTATCCGCCGGACGGCGAGGATCTGGCGCCGGCTCTGAGCGGCGCGCCGCCGCATCCGCGTAAGCTTTATTGGCGCTACAAGGCGGGATCGCAGCGGGCGGTCCGCGAGGGGAACTGGAAATACCTGCGCATCGCCGGCAACGAGTTCCTGTTCGATGTCGTTCAAGATCCGCGCGAGCGCGCCAATCTCAAGGATCGCCGCAGGGACGTCTTCGAGCGGCTGCGAAGCGATTGGGAGGCATGGAACGCCACCATGCTGGAAGAACGGCCGCGGCCCGCGGCTTGGGGCCAGCCGGGCAACCTGCTGGCGGATCACTATGGCGTCGTCAATCCCGCACCCGGGGCGCCGCCGCAGGCCGCCCAGAGGTGAAGGGGCGAAGCAAGCTGGGCGGCTCGCGGCAGGCGGCGGCCGATGCTGCTCACGGGCGCCAGGCTTTGCCAGCCCCGCGGCTGTGGATTGCGCCCCTTCGTTTTGCTCCAGCGTCGGTGCGCTGGGCGGCACGACGCCGCGGCTGCGGAATTTGCCGGATTGCGGCGGCGAAAGAGCCTCTGCTATACGCCGGCCAGCGTGGAGCCACAGGCCAGGAACTCAAAGGATGTCCATCGACACCCCAACCGTCCGACACATCGCCCATCTTGCGCGCATTGCCGTCGCGGACGAGGAGGTCGAGCGTCTCAAGGGCGAGATCAACGACGTGCTGGCTTTCGTGGACCAGCTCTCGGAGGTCGATGTCGCCGGCGTTGAGCCGATGACCTCCGTGACCCCCATGGCGATGAAGAAGCGGCCCGACGTGGTGACAGACGGCGAGATCGCGGACGATATCGTGAAGAACGCGCCGGCCGCCCAAGACCATTTCTTTCTGGTGCCCAAGGTGGTCGAGTAGGCGCTGCGGAGCCTTGGACGATGTGCGACGAATGCGAGGAATTCCCGGTCCAATATGTGGCCTATTTCAACAAGGCGGGCGGCAAGCTGTGGCGTCCGGCGGGGAAAGCCAAGACAACGCCGTGGGCGATCGACATCCGTCCGGCGGAGGCGGCGCCGGTCGCAATGCGCGAGGCAGGCCGCTTCAGTTGTGACGAACTGGAGGCGCCGCTGCCGGCAGGGCGAAAGGGTCTCTGATGTGTCTCGCCTGCGAAATGGATGCGCCGTGGTTCGCCGAAATGGAAACAAGCGCCGCCTTGGGGAGCGCGGACGTCCAGCCCGCGCGTAAACATCATTCCGCCGCCGCGACGCTGGGATCTCCTCAGAGGGCGGGCGAGACGCCCGCGGTCCAAGGGTCCGGCTTCCGCCGCGAGGAGATGAGCTCGCGATGAGTGACCTTACCTCGCTCACCCTGAGCGAAGCGCGCGATCTTCTGCGCAAGCGCGAGTTCTCCGCCGTCGAACTGACCAAGGCTCATGTGGCGGCCGCCAGGCAGGCCCGCGCCCTCAACGCCTTCGTGCTGGAGACCCCCGAACTGGCCCACGAGATGGCCGCGCGCGCCGATGCAGCCCTCGCCAAAGGAGAGGGGGGACCCCTCGCCGGCGTGCCGCTCGGCGTCAAGGACATGTTCGCGACCAGGGGCGTGCGCACCACGGCGTGCTCGCACATGCTTGACACCTTCGTGCCGACCTACGAGTCGACGGTGACGGCCAATCTGTGGCGCGACGGGGCCGTGATGCTTGGCAAGCTCAACAATGACGAGTTCGCCATGGGATCGTCGAACGAGACCTCGTATTTCGGCCCGGTTGTCTCGCCGTGGCGGCGCAAGGGCTCAGATACCAAGCTCGTTCCGGGCGGGTCGTCGGGCGGCTCGGCCGCGGCGGTCGCAGCCGGCCTCTGCCTCGGCGCCGTCGGCACCGACACCGGCGGCTCGATCCGCCAGCCCGCAGCGCTCACCGGCATTGTCGGCATCAAGCCCACCTACGGGCGCTGTTCGCGTTTCGGCGTCGTCGCCTATGCGTCCTCGCTCGACCAGGCCGGGCCGTTTGCCCGCACGGTGCGCGACGCCGCCATCCTGCTCGCCTCGATGGCCGGCCACGACCCCAACGATACGACGTCCGCCGACGTGGCGGTGCCCGATTATGAGGCGGCGCTGACGCGCTCCGTCAGGGGCATGAAGATCGGCATTCCGAAGGAATATCGCGTCAAGGGGATGCCGGACGAGATCGAAGCGCTGTGGCGCAAGGGGGGCGATTGGCTCAGGGCGGCCGGCGCCGAAATCGTCGAGGTATCGCTGCCGCACACCAAATATGCGCTGGCGGCCTATTACATCGTGGCGCCCGCGGAGGCGTCGTCGAATCTCGCGCGCTATGACGGCGTCCGCTACGGCCTGCGCGTCGGGGGCCGCGATATCATCGATATGTACGAGCGGACCCGGGCCGCGGGCTTCGGCCGCGAGGTGCGCAGGCGCATCCTCATCGGCACATACGTGCTGTCGGCCGGCTACTACGACGCCTACTACCTCCGCGCCCAGAAGGTCCGCACGCTCATCAAGCGCGATTTCGAAGACTGCTTCAAAGCCGGCGTCAGCGCCATCCTGACGCCGACCACGCCTTCGGCCGCCTTCGCGATCGGCGAGAAGAGCGCCGACCCGATCGAGATGTATCTCAACGACATGTTCACCGTGACGGTGAACATGGCGGGCCTGCCTGGCATTTCGGTGCCGGCCGGGCTCGACCGGCAGGGCCTGCCGCTCGGCCTGCAACTCATCGGCCGGCCGTTCGATGAGGAGACTCTGTTCTCGCTCGGCGCCGTGATCGAAGCGGCGGCGGGGCGATTTGCGCCGGAGAAATGGTGGTGATCGCGGGTCGGTATCGCTCGTGACGCCTATAGGGCAACGCCGGTATATAGCCCGAGGCATACGGTGGTTACGACAGGGCCCGCAGCGAGGGGACTGATGCCCGGACGGCCATATAATGCTCGATCGCTCGCCTCCTCATGATGCCCGGATAACGCGGTCGAGCGCCCGCAAGACTTCCGCGGGATCGGGCGATGCCCGTTTGCCGCCCACCACCGCGATCGGGCCGCCTCCGATCGGGCCGGTCAGGCCCGGCTCGCTGTCGACGAAGATCGCAACCAATGGCACGCCGAGCGCCGCCGCGATATGGACGAGCCCGGTATCGACCCCGATGACGAACGATGCTCGGGCAATCAGCGCCGCGACCGCATCGAGCGGGCGGCGATCCGGCACGTGGCCATCGCCCTCAATGCCGGCCGCGAGCGCAATTTTCTCGCTGCGGAGGCGCTCCCGGGAGGCGCCCCACGGCAGCACCACATCGAAGCCGCGGTCGCGCACGCCGCGCGCCACCGTCACCCAATGCGCATCGGCCCATAGCTTGCGGGGCTTGGCGGTGGCGTGAATCAGCACCGCGTAGGGCTTGGCGGCAGCGCTGCCGGCGATCGCGGCGCGGTCGAGCCCGTAGTCGAGAGGATGCTTCGCGTCATAGCCGAGCGCAAGGCCGCACAGCGCGCGGTTGCGCGGAATGGCATGAGCGCGCCATTCGACGCGGTGGCGAACGTCGTAAAACCGGCAGGCGAGCGGCTCCCGGATGCTGGCGCGGTCGTAGCCGTGCCGGACACCGCGCACGGCGCGGGCGATCAAGGCGGTGCGGAGCAGACCCTGGGTGTCGATCGCCGCATCGAAGGATCGCACCCGCAGGCTGGTGCGAAAACGCGCGATCTCGCGGTATGTGGCGGGCGCGAGCAGGCTCTTGCGCCAGCGACGGGTGGCGACCAGGATGACGTCATCGACGGCGGGATGCAGACGGGCGAGCGGCGCATAGTCCTCCTCCACCACCCAGGCCAGCCGCGCGTCGGGCAAATGCCGCCGCGCGTCGGTGATCGCCGGCATGTGGTGGACCACATCGCCGAGGGAGGAGGTCTTTATAAAGAGAATGTCGGCCATCGATGGGGCGCTTTTCGGGGCCCGCCCTTCCCTCCTCGCTGGCGAGAGAGGGTGTAGAGGGGCCCGGTCGCTCTTTACACACCGCCCCAGTGTTTGTCACGTGACACATCTGTGGCTGACGTCATACCGAGTGACGTGATATGAGCGCCTGCCTCACGACAACCAGCAACTTCGCGCCCGCACATCCATGTCCGTTCTGGTCACCGGCGGCGCCGGCTATATCGGCAGCCACATGGTCCACGCCCTTGTCGAGAGCGGCGAAAGCGTCCTCGTGCTCGACAACCTGTCGACCGGATTCAAGTGGGCGATCCCCAAAGCCGTAGAGCTTGTCGTCGGCGAGACCGGCGATGAGGCTTTGGTTACTCGCCTCATCGCGGAGCGCGAGGTCTCCGCAATCATCCATTTCGCCGCATCGATCGTGGTGCCGGATTCGATCTCCGATCCTCTCGGCTATTACCGCAACAACACGGTGAACTCGCGCGCCCTCATCGAATGTGCCGTCAGGGGCGGCGTCAAGCAGTTCATCTTTTCCTCGACTGCGGCGGTTTACGGCAATCCCGCGAAGGTCCCGGTCAGCGAGGATGATGCGGTGGTGCCGATGTCGCCCTACGGCTCCTCGAAGCTCATGACCGAGATCATGCTGCGCGATGCCGGCGTCGCGCACGGCCTCGATTATGTCATCCTGCGCTATTTCAACGTCGCCGGCGCCGACCCCGATCTCCGCACCGGGCAATCGACCAAAGGCGCAACTCACCTCATCAAGGTGGCGGTGGAGACGGCGCTCGGCAAGCGGGCCAAGATGGCGGTGTTCGGCACCGACTACCCGACGCCCGACGGCACGTGCATCCGCGACTACATCCACGTCGCCGATCTGGTGCGCGCCCATGCCGACGCCCTCGCCTATCTGCGCGCGGGCGGCCGATCGGCGACGCTCAACTGCGGCTACGGCCACGGATTTTCAGTGCTTGAGGTCATCGACACAGCCAAACGCGTGTCAGGCGTGGACTTTCGTGTCGACCGCGTCGGCCGGCGGCCCGGCGATCCGGCGCAGGTCGTCGCGCAATCCGACCGCGCCCGCGAACTGCTGGGGTGGAAGCCGCAGTGCGACGACCTCGCGACCATTGTGGCTCACGCCCTCGCGTGGGAGCGCAAGCTCGGCACATTGGAGAATTGGTAAGGCTCATTGACGTTGCGGGCTCCACCGTTTATTCGGCACTCTCCCGCAGTTGGCCGCAACATCCCGATCGGGCCGGCCCTTTCACAGCCAGTTTAGAGATATCAATGAGCGCAGACGCCTCCCGCTTTGTCATCCCGCCTCCGCCCCAACCCGCGCTTGCGATCGCCGGCAGCGAGCAGTTGTTTCCCGTGCGCCGGATCTGGTGCGTCGGCCGCAACTATTTGGAACATATCAAGGAAATGGGTCAGGACGAGCGCGAGCCGCCGTTCTTCTTCGCCAAGCCCGCCGACGCCATCGTGCCGGATGGCGCGACCGTGCCTTATCCTTCGCTCACGACGGACTTGCACCATGAGGTTGAGCTGGTGGTGGCGCTCAAGGGCGGCGGCCGCTTTCTCAAGGCCGCCGCCGCCAACGACCTGATCTGGGGCTACGGCGTCGGCATCGACCTCACCCGCCGCGACCTCCAGATCGCCTCGCGCAACATCAAGCGGCCATGGGAAATCGGCAAGGCGTTCGACGCCTCGGCGCCCTGCGGCGCGCTCGCGCCGGCCGCAAAGATTGGCCATCCGGCCAAGGGCCGCATCACCCTCAAATGCAATGGCGAGCTTCGCCAGGATGGCGATCTGGCGCAGATGATCTGGAATGTGCCTGAGGTGATCGAGAAGCTGTCCGAGATGGTGGCGCTTGCGCCCGGCGACATCATTATGACCGGCACCCCCTCGGGCGTTGCGGCGACTGTCCCGGGTGACCGGCTCGAATGCGAAATCGAGGGCGTCGGCAAGCTTACGGTGACAATGGGGCCGGCGTTGAAGTGACTGCGGGCGCTACTTCTTCCCGTAGGCCGCCATGAAGGTTTTCACGGCAATCCCCACCACGTACTCGATTCGCTCCGGCGAAGGCGGCGGGGCGAAATTCAGCATCATCGGCTTGAGCATGGTGGCGTGGCAGGACTCTATGAACTGCGCAGCCGCCACCTCGTAATCGGCGGGCGCCAGGCGTCCCGCCGCGGCCTGCGCCTCAAGATAAGCGCGCAGGTTGGCAAGACCCCTTGCCGGGCCGGTCTCGTAGAATGTGCGCCCGATATCCGGCTTGCGGTCTGCGATCGCCCACACGGTGCGCAGCGTGGACTGGCGCTCAGGCTCGCACAGCGCCTTCATGAAAGCGATGCCTAAGCGGGTGAGCGTCCCGGCAACATCGGGATCGGCCGGATCGAGCTCGAAAACCCTTTGTCCATCGAGGTCGAAAACTCCTTCCGCCTGGAGCGGACACTCCTTTTGGATGATGGCTTTGAACAGCTCGTCCTTGTCCTTGAAGTAAACATAAAGCGTGCCCTTTGACACGCCGGCCGCCTTTGCGATCTCGCCCATACTCGCCGCGTCAAATCCGAGGGCCCTGAAAACGGTGCGTGCGCCTTCGATGATCTGACGCCGTTTGGCGCTGTCTTCGGTCTCTTCGGCCGGACGGTCGAGGACGAGAGGGGCGGTCATCAGACAAGCTCCTTGTTTCAGGCGAGTGGCAGTCATGCTCCGTGCTCAAGGCCTGCAGTTCAACACTTAGGCGGCCGATCACTTCAATTTGAACAAAATATAGACCATTTCGAAATTTTATTCAATGACTGAACCGTTCGGTCATTGACACGCGTTGTCGCATGCTATATTGAAATGACCGAACGGTTCAGTCAAAGAGGAGGCGCACATGTTGCGGCGCAGCAGGCCCAAGGAGGCTTCCCCCCTTACTTTGGTACCGCACACCGAATCCGAATCCCCCGAGGCAAAGCCCCTCATGCCTTTCCCAACCGAAGGGCGGGCCCCACCGCAGCAGCCCATGGTTATTCCGGCTGCCAACGCTTCGATGGACGGTAGATCGAAGGTAAAGCGCAAGCTCATGTTCGTGGGCGCGGCGGCTGCCGTGCTGCTTGCCGCTGGCTGGTTCGGTTATGACTATCTGACCGTGGGCCGCTTCGTCGTCAGCACCGACGATGCCTATGTGCGCGCCTACAACACGACATTGGGCGCAAAGGTCGCCGGCTATCTCTCGGAATTCCTCGTCGACGACAACACAAAGGTCCGAGCCGGGGATGTTGTCGCCCGCATCGATGACGGCGATTACGTTCTCGCCGTCAACGCGGCGCGCGACAAGATCGCCACCCAGGAGGCGACGATCGAGCGCTTCGACCGGCAGATCGACGCGCAGCGAGCAAATGTCGAGCAGGCGCGGGCGCAGCTCGTTTCGGCCCAGGCCGCACAGAAGCGCATGCAGTCCGAACTCGAGCGTCAGCAGGCTCTGGCCGGCAAGGAATTCGCCACCAGGCAAACGCTCGAACAGTCGATCGCCAACCGCGACCAGGCAGATGCGTCCGTGCAAAGCGCGCAGGCCGCGCTCGATGCCGCCGTCGCCAACGTCGATGTCTTACTGGGGCAGCGCAAGGAAGCCGTCCGCACCCTTGCCGAGTTGAAGACGGCGCTCGCCAAAGCGGAGCGCGATCTGTCCTTCACAGAGATCCGCGCGCCGATGGATGGCGTCATCGGAAACCGCGCCGCACAGGTCGGAGATTTCGTGCAGACGGGGCAGCGCATCGCGGCGCTGGTGCCGCTGTCCAATGTCTTCATCGATGCCAATTTCAAGGAAACGCAGCTTGCCCGGCTGCTGCCCGGACAGCCGGTTACGATCACGGTCGATGCCTTGCCTGACGAGAAGTTCGACGGCGTCGTGGCAAGCGTCTCGCCGGCGTCAGGCGCGGTGTTCTCCCTGCTGCCGCCCGATAACGCCACCGGCAATTTCACCAAGATCGTACAGCGTCTCCCCGTGCGCATCCTGGTTTCCGCCGATGTCGCGGAACGCGGCGCGCTCAGACCCGGCATGTCAGTCGTCGCCGCCGTCAACACCAAGCCCGGCGCGGTCGCATCGCTTGCCGTCCAAACGTCCCCTGCCCAGAGCCGCACTGCCGCAAACTGAAGACGGAGTTCGATATGAACGCGCCTTCCAATGCAGCAGACCGCATCGACCCGCGACGAATGATGGCCTTCATAGCCATGTGCTTCGGCATGTTCATGGCGTTGCTCGACATCCAGATCGTGTCGGCGTCGCTCGCCGAGATTCAAGCAGGCCTGGCGGCGTCGAGCGATGAGATCCCCTGGGTGCAAACCGCCTATCTGATGGCCGAGGTGGTGGCAATCCCGCTGTCCGGCTTTCTCTCGCGAGCGCTCGGAACGCGCACGCTGTTTGCGCTGTCATCCGCAGGCTTCACCCTCGCCAGCGTGATGTGCGGCATCACCTCCTCGATCGACGGCATGATCGTCTGGCGAGCCCTCCAGGGCTTCATCGGCGGCGGCATGATCCCGACCGTTTTCGCCGCCGCCTTCACGGTCTTTCCGCCGTCGCGGCAGAGCATGGTATCGCCGATCATCGGATTGATCGCAACGATGGCGCCGACGGTCGGCCCCACGGTCGGCGGCTATCTTACCGACGCCATGTCATGGCACTGGCTGTTCTTTATCAATGTCATTCCCGGCATTGCGGTTACGGCTGCAGCCCTGGCGCTGATCGATTTCGACAAGCCCGACTATTCGTTGCTCAACCGGTTCGACTGGTGGGGCCTGATCGCCATGGCGGGCTTTCTCGGCGCCTTGGAATATGTGCTGGAGGAGGGCCCCCGCTACTACTGGCTGGAGGACGACACCATCGCCTATGCGGCTGCCTTCTCTGCCCTCTCAGCGGCGGCGTTCTTCTATCGCGCCCTCACCGCGCCAGCGCCGATCGTCGATCTGCGCGCCTACGGCGATCGGAACTTTGCGATCGGCAGCATGTTTTCCTTCGTGCTCGGAATCGGGCTTTACGGCTTGACCTATCTTTATCCGGTCTATCTCGCCCAGGTGCGCGGCTACAACGCGTTGATGATCGGCGAGACGATGTTCGTCTCCGGGCTTGCGATGTTCGCGAGTGCGCCAATCGTCGGGCGGCTGGTCGCGAAGGTCGACCCGCGCTTCGTCCTGATGGGCGGATTCCTGCTGTTCGCGGCCGGTACCCTGCAGATGTACTTCGTGACGAAAGACTGGGATTTCTGGGAGCTGCTGTGGCCGCAGATCTTCCGCGGCGTCGGCTTGATGTGCGCGATCGTCCCGGTCACCAACACGGCGCTCGGCACCCTGCCGCCCGATCGGGTCAAGAACGCCTCCGGCCTGTTCAATCTCAGCCGCAATCTCGGCGGCGCGATCGGGCTCGCCGCCATCAACACCATGTTCAACAACCGCATGGACCTGCACCTTGCGCGGCTGCACGACTCAGTGAGCTGGTCGCGCGGTCCGGCAATCGACATGCTGGCAAATCTCACGGCGCGCTTTCATGACTTCGGCAGCAACGCGCAGGCCATGGCGCTCAAGGAGATGTCCCTGATGGCCCGGCTTCAGGCGAGCGTGATGAGCTTTGCCGACATCTTCCTGCTGCTGACGATTTTGTTCGTCGCTCTCGCTGCGCTCGGCATCGTCATGAGGCGTCCGGCCGCCCCGGCCGGCGCCGCTGCCGACGCGCATTAAATGGCTTCGCGTGAGATTGAACCGGCGAAGCCTCGTAGGACACAAAACAAGGAGGGCGCTGTCATGGCCCAAGCCGCTACCTTACCGATCATCACAGCCGAGTCCGGGCTTGCCCGGTATCTCGACGAGATTCGCCGGTTCCCGATGCTGGAGCCG
>JAJPKK010000341.1 GCA_021323775.1 Hyphomicrobiales bacterium | reverse complement strand
GCGGCCGCAACCGCACGCACATAAGCCAAGTCACCTTCCGGCGGCGAGGCCCCGGCCGCCGCTTGCCCCTCGCCTAGTGCGGCCACGGAAGCCGTTTGCGCGATGTCCGCCTGGGCTTTGTCGAACATTGTTTCCAGCGGGAACGAGCAACCGCCCGCCGCAACAACGCCGAGCACGGCTGCGGCGGTAAACCGCTGCAGCCGCCAAGATAGGCGCAGCGCCGTGCTTCCATTATATAGAGGCTGGCGGCTCGTCTTGCGGTCGCCGCGCACGCGCAAGAAAGGACTCCTACGGAATGTCCGACACCGCGCCCATAGAACACCCGCGATGGTTAACGGGCGGTGACTTCACCGAAGCCGAGGAGCCGGTTCGCCTGTTCGCGGCCTGGTTTGCCGAGGCTGCGCGCGCCGAGCCGATCAACCCCGACGCCATGACGCTTGCCACTATCGGCGCGGACGGCTCACCCAATGCGCGCATGGTGCTGTTGAAGGGCTTCGATGAGCGTGGATTCGTCTTTTACACCAACCTCGACAGCGTGAAAGGTCACGAATTGGCGGCCGTCCCGAAGGCCGCGCTGACATTCTATTGGAAATCGCTGCAGCGCCAAGTGCGGGTGCGCGGCAGCGTCGAGCCCGTTGCGGCCGAAGAAGCCGACGCCTATTTCGCGACGCGCGCGCGCATGGCGCAGATCGGCGCTTGGGCAAGCAAGCAATCGGCCGCGCTCGAGAGCCGTTTGGCATTCGAGAAGGCGGTCGCCCGCTACACGGCGAAATTCGCGATCGGCGCGGTGCCGCGACCGCCGCATTGGTCGGGCTATCGGGTCGTGCCGTATGAAATCGAGTTCTGGCACGAGCGCCCGTTCCGCCTGCACGACCGCATCACCTTCACCCGTGCCGCACCGACTGCGCCGTGGAGCAAGTCGCGGCTTTATCCATGAGCGGCAGGTGAATCGCAGAATCGGAGACGCCCACTTTCTTAATTGGAAAAGTTCGTTGTCGAACGAAAGGCCTTGACCACCGATTCGATTGAATCGGATCATGGCCGAGTGGCGGGACTGGACACCGGATGGCCACCAGCAACCAATCGCGCCGAACGCTGCTGCTCACGGGCGCAAGCCGCGGCATCGGCCACGCGACCGTAAAGCGGTTCTCCGCCGCCGGCTGGCGCGTGATCACCTGCTCGCGCCGGGCGTTTCCCGAGAATTGCCCTTGGGAAGCAGGACCGGAGGATCACATCCAAGTCGATCTGGCGGAAACCGAAAGCACCGACACGGCGATCGCCGAGATCAAGCGTCGGCTCAACGGCGAACTGCACGCGCTGGTCAACAACGCCGCCATCTCGCCCAAGACGGCTGATGGTCACCGGCTTTCCTCGATCGATACCGACCGCCGCGATTGGCACCATGTTTTTCAAGTCAACTTCTTCGCTCCCATCATGTTGGCGCGCGGCTTGCTCGACGAGCTCAAGGCAGCCAAGGGCTCGGTCGTCAACGTCACCTCGATCGCCGGCTCGCGCGTGCACCCGTTCGCTGGCGCCGCCTATGCCACGTCGAAGGCCGCGCTCGCGGCGCTCACGCGCGAGATGGCCGCAGATTTCGGCGCGCTTGGCATTCGAGTCAACGCGATCGCGCCTGGCGAGATTGACACCGCAATGCTGTCGCCCGGGACCGAGAAGATCGTCGAGCATATCCCGATGCGCCGTCTCGGCACGCCCGACGAGGTGGCCAAAATCATTTACGTGCTGTGCACGGATGCGTCCTCCTACGTCAACGGCGCCGAAATCCACATCAACGGCGGCCAGCACGTGTGAAACCGACGGCCTATACTCCGGAGCGCGACCCTTGCGGCAGCGATCACATGTGTTATGGGCAACCTTGAAGTTGGCCCCTGCGGCGAGAGGATTTGCCAGGGTCGTCAGGAGACGGTGGACGCTCCATCGACGGGATCATGAGCGCAAGCGACACGGATTACCTCACGGCAACGACCTTTATCGATTGCCGTGATCCTGCGGTCCGCTCCTTTGCCGAAAGGGCGGCCGCCGGCACGCATACAGCCAAGGATAAGGCTGTCGCACTTTACCGCGCAGTACGCGATGGCATCCAATACGAACCTTATCTCGACTTTTTGAATCCGGCGGTGTTTCGCGCCAGCGCCGTCCTCGAAGCCGGCAAAGGCTTCTGCGTCGGCAAATCGGCCCTGCTCGCGGCCGCAGCGCGCGCCTGCGATATTCCGGCACGGCCGGGCTACGCCGACGTCCGCAATCACCTCACCTCGAGACGGCTGAAAGAGAAGGTCGGCGATACCTTCTATTGGCACTCGTATACGGAACTCAATATCGGCGGCAGATGGGTGAGGTGCACGCCGGCCTTCGATTCGGCGCTGTGCGCGCGGGCGGGAATTGCACCTCTCGAGTTCGACGGCGAGCACGATAGCGTGTTTCATCCATACGACCGGGCCGGCCGTCGCCACATGGAATACCTCCACGACCGCGGCACGTTCGCGGACGTGCCGGTGGATGCCATCGTCGCGGATTTCAAAAGATTTTACCCGAAGCTGTTTGTCCCCGACCAAGCGGCAGGCGACTTCCACGACGAAGTCACGATCTGAGTCATGGCGGCGCGGCGGCCCCCCGGCGTCGCCCGCTCACGGATGGAGGAAGTCCAGCACGGCGGTCTCGGCCAACACCGCCTCAGGAATACCGTGGCGCTCCGAACTGCTGCGGTCTTCGACGCTCTGGGTCGCTTGCAGATAGGCACCGAGATGGCGCGCACGTTCGATGATGCGGTTGCCCTGCGGAAGGCGTTCCGCTTCGAAGCGCCGCAAGGCAGCGTCGATCTCAGCGCCGTCAAGCGCGGCCGCCAGAGCGGCCGCATCGTCAGCCGCTTTGGATACTCCGGCCGCGACATGCGGACGGGCGACGAAAGCCGCATCGCCGATGATGGCGATGCGGCCGAATGCGAGCCGTGAGCTTTGCAGATCATAAATTGGCTGCAGCAACGGCTCATCGATCAAG
Source organism: Hyphomicrobiales bacterium (assembly GCA_021323775.1). Taxonomy (GTDB): domain Bacteria; phylum Pseudomonadota; class Alphaproteobacteria; order Rhizobiales; family Xanthobacteraceae; genus JAJPKK01. The sequence goes on along the minus strand of JAJPKK010000341.1, from coordinate 7,826 downwards.
CGCACGATCGCGCGCAGTTGCGGCGGCAGCAAACGCTCGGCCGCCGCGCGCATCTCGGCGATCACCTCGCTGCGGATGAGCGGCGGCGGTATCGAGATCGAATGGGTGACGCCGTTGGCGTCAGTAAGCAGCCGCGGCAGCTCGCTTGTTTCGTCCGCCGGACGGTACCACACGATGTTATAGCGCCGACGACCTGGCCGCAGGTCATTGTCGGGACCGGCCACCGGATAGCCGAGGAACTGCTCGCCGGGCGGCAGGAAAAAGGTCATCTGCTCGAAAAGCTCGCGGTGGATGGCGGGCGGCAGGGCGCTCTCGGCGATGAGCGCGCGCCAGCAGACATAGCCCGCGTACTGCGGCACGACTGCCGGGAGACATTGCTGGCGTACGGTCGAACGCAGCCCGTCGGCGCCGACCAGAAGGTCGGCCACCGCATGGCCGCCGTCAGCGAAATGAGCGACGACAGCGGCGGCGTCCTGCTCGAACATCCGCAGCGTGCGGCCGCGGTGATAGCACGCCGGCGGCAATGCGTCGCGGAGCAGCCGATAAACGCGCTCCCATGCGCTCAGCACTTGCGGGCAGGTGATGGCGGCGGCGACATGCCCGTCGCGATCCAAAAGCTTGCGAATCGTGACCGATACACCGAGATCGCGCGTATCGAATCCGAGCGCATCGAGCCGCGCGATCAATTCGCGCTGTGCCACAATGCCGGCGCCGCGCCCGGCAAGCTCGCCCTCCACGCGCTCGAAGACGTCGACCTGCCAGCCGCGCTGCGCGAGCATGATGGCGGCCAAAAGCCCGCTCATCGAACCGCCAATTACCGCCACGCGACGTTGCGACATGCCCGCACCTTGCTATTTCGCAAAAAGTCAAGCTCCTATAGTATTTGTCGATAATTTCCGGAGGAACGCCATGGCTTCGACGATGACCGATGAAATGAGCGCGCACGCCGCCCGATCGACGTGGCCGGCAGCGTCCGCCGCGGCGTTCAACCGCGCGCGCCGGGATCACGACGAGCGTGGCGGCAGAATCGTCCTTTCGCAAGACGAGCGCGACCCTCGCCGCCGTTACGACCGCACCTCAGTCCAGGCCGCATCGGCAACAGTTGCATTTCCCCATAGCGTCAATAAGCCGCTCACGACGGCCGACACGGCGGGGGCCGCGTCGTAGAGTGCGGTCGACTGGCGCGAGCGCGTCGGCGGCGCTCGCGTCCAGACACGGCGCACGACGCGCAGGCGGGCGGGGCTGCAGAATGATCTTTTCGTTCGATCTGCTGATCAATGCCATTGTCTCGGGCATTCTGATCGGCGCCTTCTACGCGGCGGTGACCGCCGGCGTATCCCTGTCATTCGGCATTCTCGACATCGTCAACATCGGGCATCCGGCCTTCGTCATTCTCGGCTCCTATATCGCCTATATCGTCAACACCACCTTCGGCTTCGATCCGATTGTCACGTCCATCGTTGTGACGCCGGCTTTCTATCTTCTCGGGACGATCATTTATCAAATCTATTATGTCTCGTTCGAGAAGCGGGGGCAGGAATCGCTGCGCGGGCTCGCCTTCTTCTTCGGCCTCCTGTTCATCACCGAGGTGAGTCTGGTCCTCTACTTCGGCGTCGACTACCGCTACGTCCAGGCGCCCTACATCGGTCCGACCTGGCACGTCGGCAGTCTCGATATTCCGCTCCGCGTCCTCGTGCCGAGCGTAGTTTCGCTTCTGCTGATTGCGGCGCTGCAACTCGTGCTCACCCGAAGCTTCGTCGGCCGCGCCATAATGGCCGTGGCTCAGGATCAACTCGCGCTCAAGCTTCTGGCGGTCGATCCGATCCGCATCAAGCGCATGGCCTTCGGCATCTCCATCGCCACCGCCTCGCTCGCGGGCGCCTTCCTCATCATCATCCAGCCAGTCGAGCCGTCGGTCGGGCGCGAATATATCGGGCGTGTTTTCGCGATCTGCGTGCTCGGCGGCATGGGCAGCGTGCCCGGCACCCTGATCGCCGCCCTGCTGGTCGGCATCGTCGAAAGCCTGACCTCGACGTTCTACGGTCCGTCATGGGCGCCGGCGGTTTCTTTTGGATTTTTGCTGCTGACGCTGGCGGTGCGGCCGGCCGGCCTCTTGGGACGCTAGCGGTGCGCTCCGATCTGTTCCTCCTGGTCTGCCTGGCAGTCGGCGGCGTCGTATTTGCCGCAGCCATGACGCTTGGCAACGACTACTACTTCTTTGCCGGCTACGTCGTGCTGCAATATGTCGTGCTGTCGACGGCGTGGAATGTGCTCGGCGGCTATTGCGGCTATGTGAATTTCGGCTCCGCCGCGTTCTTCGCCGTCGGCGCTTACGCGACCGTCGCCATTCACCGGTTCCATCCTATGCCGATCCCGTTCCTCGTCGCGATCGCAGGCATCGCCTCCGGCGTCGTAGGGCTCGGCATGGGCTACCTGACGCTGCGGCTGCGCGGCGCGTTCTTCGCCATCGCGACGCTTGCCCTCGCCGTCGTGCTGGAGACGCTGACTGTCAATTGGGATTACGTCGGCGGCTCCCGCGGCGCCTATATTGTGCGGCCGGAAGCGATCGCCCCATTCGGCAGCTATATCAGGTACCTGTTCCTGATCATGCTGCTGATCGCCATTGGCGCCATCACCATCGCGCGTCTGATCGAGCGCTCGCGACTCGGCCTGGGATTTGCCACCATTCGCGACGACGAACTGGCGGCGGAGGCCTCCGGTGTGCCCACCCTGCGCCTCAAGCTGATCGCCACCACGATCTCCGGCGCGCTCATGGGAATGGCCGGCGCGCCGTTTCCTTACTACATCGGTTTTCTGCAGCCGTCGTCTGTCTTCGGCCTCGACTATGCGATCAATTCCATAGCCATGCCGCTGATCGGCGGCACCACAAGCTGGGTGGGCCCGCTGCTCGGCGCCGTTTTGCTCGGTTCGCTGCAGCAAATCGCCACCGTGACGATCTCGTCGGCAGTCAATCTGCTGATCGTCGGGTTCCTGCTCGTCGGCTTCGTCATCGTGGCACCCAACGGCATCATCGGCCTCATTCACAAATACGTCCAGCACCGGCCCGACATCCTGATCGGCCGCCGCCGCATCGCCGCCGACGCGCCAGGTCCAACACCATGACCGGACTGCTCGAAGTCGACAATCTCAGCAAACGCTTCGGCGGCTTTGTCGCACTGGAGGGCATTTCGCTGTCGGTGCGCAGAGGCGAGCGAGTCGGACTCATCGGGCCCAACGGATCCGGCAAGAGCACGCTGGTCAACTGCATTTGCGGCACACTGCAGAACGAGACGGGCTCGGTGCATTTCGACGGCCACACCCTCAACGGCGCCAGCGCCCATCAACGCACGCGTCGCGGGCTTGCCCGCACCTTTCAGCTGCCGCGGCCGTTTGCCAGCTTGTGCCTCGCCGACAATATGCGCATTCCACTCCTCTACAGCGTGGCGACGCGCGAGCGCCATTCCGCCGGCGACATCGAGGACCGTTGCCTCGATCTGCTGCGCCAGGTCGGCCTCGACGACAAGGCGCGGCGGCTGCCGCGCGAACTCACCCAGGTGGAGATGCGCAAGCTCGAGCTTGCCCGCGCCATGGCATCAGAGCCCAAGCTGTTGATCGCCGACGAATCCATGGCCGGCCTTACCCATTCGGAGATCGAGGACATTCTGACGCTGCTTAATCGGCTGAACGAACAGGGCGTTACAATCATTCTCATCGAACATATCATGCGCGCGGTGATGAGTTTTTCGCAGCGTCTGGTGGTGCTTGTTTCCGGACGCAAGATAGCCGACGGCGAGCCGGAGACGGTCGTGCGCGATCCGGAAGTGGAAAGAGCGTATCTTGGCCAATAGTCTCACCATGACCGGCGTTCATGCCGCCTACGGAGCGGTGCGCGTACTTGAGGACGTCTCGCTTAATATCGGCGGCGGCGAGACCGTTGTTCTTCTGGGAACCAACGGCAACGGCAAATCGACACTGATGAAGTGCGTCATGGGCATCGTGCGGCCGACCGCCGGCACCATCGTTGCCGAGATCGACGGCATCCACCATGATCTTACTGGGCGCAGCACCGAAGAGATCGTCGATCTCGGCATCGCGCTGGTTCCCGAGGGTCGTCGCCTGTTTCCCAAACTCACGGTGGAGGAGAATCTGCTGCTGGGCGCCTTCCGCCGCACGGCGCGTCGCGCGCTCGCGCGCAATCTTGACATCTGCTTCGAGACGTTTCCGCGTCTTGCCGAGCGACGGGGGCAGCTCGCCGGTTCCATGAGCGGCGGCGAGCAGCAAATGCTTGCGCTCGGCCGCGCGCTGATGTTGGCGCCGAAAATCCTGCTGATCGACGAGCCATCGGTCGGTCTTGCGCCAATCCTCGTGAGCCGCACCATCGAAGCGATCGCCCATATGAAGGAACGCTACCAGCTGACCGTGCTGATGGCCGAGCAGAACTTCACCCAGGCGATTCGCATTGCCAATCGCGGCTACGTCATCGTGCACGGCAAGATCGCGTTCGCCGGCGATACCGCCGACGAACTCAACAACAACGACCTGATCAAGAAGTTTTACCTGGGGTTGTGAAGCGTGCTGCCGCCCCCGCAACACGCTTGCGGGCCGGCTCAGTGCCGGCCCGCTACAACGCGCGTTACCGAAGAACAGAATGGGGTCGGATCATGCCGCCGCTCGTCCCTGCCAAAGATGCTTGCTCGCGAGCGCGGCGCCTTCGGACAGCGTCTTGAGCTTCGCCCAGGCGATCTGCGGATGCACGCGCCCGCCGAGGCCGCAATCGGTCGAAGCGATAACGTTGTCGCGGCCCACCGCCTCGGCAAAACGGATGATCCGATCGGCGACCAGTTCCGGATGCTCGATGAGGTTCGTCGAGTGGGTGACGACCCCGGGCAGGATCTTTTTGCCCGCCGGCAGCTTCACATCCTTCCAGATCTTCCATTCGTGCTCGTGCCGGGCGTTGGCGGCTTCGAAAGAGTAGTAGTCGCAATTGACCGCCAGCATCAGGTCCACGAGATGCTTCATCGGAATATCAGTGGTATGCGGGCCGTGCCAGCTGCCCCAGCAGAGATGGAAACGGATCTTGTTCGGCGGCAGCCCTTTGATGGAGTGGTTGAGCGCGTCGATCTGCATCTTCGTGTAGCGCCGATAGCCTTCGACGCTCGGTTCATCCTTCTGCTGATCCCAGTTCTCGCCTATCGCGGGGTCGTCGAGCTGGACGATTAAGCCGGCGTCGACGATCGCCTTGTATTCTTCGTGCATCGCGTCGGCGCAGGCGTACAGGAGCTCCTCTTCGGTCTTATAATACTCATTCGGCATGCGCGCACAGCTCGCCGGCGCGATCGAATTCATCCATGCGCCTTCGGTGCTGACGCCGGCGGCCTTCAGCCCGGCCTTGAAGTTCTCAATATCCCGCTTGATCGCTTCGTGACCCTTGTACTTGATCGGACCTTTGACCAACGGACTGTGGTTGGTCATGAATTGCTCGGGCAAGCCGCAGCCGGAGTGCGGGTCCATATACGCTTCCTGGAACTTGCTCATGTCGCGGCGATGATGCCAATCGCCGACGACGAAGTCCTTGGGCGCCATGGGCGCTTTGGTGTGGGCGGACAAGGTCGTCGTCCATAGGCCGGTCTCCGTCACCTCCACGCCCGCAAGTCGGCGGACGACGTAGGACCACCACGAGCCGTAATCGTAGGCCCAGCCCATCGTGTGACCGAGTTCACCGTCGTTGATCAGATCGATGCCGGCCTCTTTCTGCAGACGGACCACATCGCCGACCGCGCCTTTCAGCTCCCGATCGAATGCGGCTTCGTCGACTTTCTCGCCAAGCGTACGTTTCTGGCTCAAGTCGAGCAGCCGCTGCGGGCGCGGCAGGCTTCCTACGTGAGTCGTCAGGATGCGATTGGCCATTTTGTCCTCCCGTTTGTGAGAATTGCGCGGGATACGCGGATATCAAAGAATGCGCCACCCCTGGTGCGCTGTATTTATCAAAAGCGGCTCGTCGTCGACAAGGCGTCCGCGTGTTTTTGCCGCTCGCCGCCTTGAAGCCCCGGACCACACGCCGGCGGGCGGACGCCCACGCGTGAGCGGCGACCGCGCAAGGCTGCGACGTTCGCCCGCTAAAAATCGGGCAGAACCGGGCCGGCCTTCTATCGTACGGGAAAATCGAAATAACTGTCCGGATACGGTTCGCGCGCGAGCGTGAAGTGCCACCATTCGCGCGCGTACGGGCGAAAACCGCGACGCCGCATGGTGGCCGCGAGCAAGGTACGGTTGGCCTTTGCCTCGTCGCTGACACCCGCCGCCACCCACGACCGCGGACTGAAAAAGTCGAACGGCGTGCCCATGTCGAGTTCACGGCCATCGGACCGCGCCAGCGTGAGATCGACGGTCGAGCCGCGCGAATGGCTGGAGCGTGCCGCGATGTAGCCGTCCCGGAATAGCGTGCGCTTGTCGACCTCGGGATAGAACTCCGCCTTGCCGGCGACATCGTCGGGATCCCGCGCCCAGCGGACGAAATTCGCCACCGCCCGTGTCGGGCGGTAGCAATCAAAAACCTTGAGCACCACGCCGCGTGGCGCGAGATCCCGCGCCACGCTGGCAAGTGCTGCGGCCGCGGATTGCGTGAGCAGGCAGCGCGGCGCCTCGTAACCGTCGATCGGGCGGCCCACGAAGTTGTGCGAGCCGGCATAACGCATATCGACGATCAGCCCCGGCACGACGCCGGCGGCATCGACGAAAGCCGACGGCCGCTCCTGCGCGACGGCGGCCCGCGGCAAGCCGGCGACGAGTGAGGCAAGCAGCGCATAGCGGAGCGCACGGGGCAACGATGCGCGAAACGGCAGGAGCGAAGCGTGCATGCCCGCCTTCAACCGGCGACCGGCGCCGTGCGCCGTCGGGCAGATGACTTGCTTTTCGCCTCCCGCCCTTTGTCTCGTGGTCGGTCGCATCCGCCGTCGCAATTCATTGCCGGTCACCCGACGTTAACGTCCTAGTAACCATACACCCGGCACATTTTGCCGGGGAGGCAACATACCGTTCCACGGCAGCTCGGGGGCAACCTTGGACGCCAGCGCGGCGCCTCTTCTACGGGCCGGCGGCCCGCCGGCCACGGCGCAAACCTTTGAAACACGTACCCGACGGGGCCGATCAGAAGGCATGAGTGACGCGACTTCGGCGCCGGGCGGCGAGGGATACCTGGCGCTCTCGCGCCTGACCGACCTCGGCACGATACTCAAGCGCAGCGACATCGCGCTGGCTCTCGGCATGATGGCCATTCTTGTGGTCCTCATCCTGCCGCTGCCCGCGCTGCTGCTCGATTTTTCCCTCGCCATCTCCATCACGTTCTCGGTCCTGATCCTGATGACGGCGCTGTTCATCCAGGCTCCGCTCGAGTTCTCCGCGTTTCCCACGGTGCTCTTGATTGCCACCATGCTGCGGCTGGCCCTGAACCTCGCTTCGACGCGGCTTATTCTCGCCCACGGCCATGAAGGAACGGCCGCCGCCGGCCACGTCATCCAAGCATTCGGCAATTTCGTCATGGGCGGCAATTTCGTCATCGGCATCATCGTCTTTACGATCCTGGTGATCGTCAACTTCGTTGTCATCACCAAGGGTTCGGGTCGCATCGCGGAAGTGGCCGCCCGCTTCCACCTCGATGCCATGCCCGGCAAGCAGATGGCGATTGACGCCGACCTTTCCGCCGGCCTGATCGACGAGAAGGAAGCGCGACGGCGACGCAAGAACCTGGAAGACGAATCAAACTTCTTCGGCGCCATGGACGGCGCCTCGAAATTCGTCCGCGGCGACGCCATCGCCGGCCTGCTGGT